>JAXJSH010000131.1:0-37356 GCA_036310185.1 Lachnospiraceae bacterium
AAGCGAACATGGAGTTCTGCGAAGGTACTTTAAACGGCAAAAGCGTGGTTGTAGTACGTTCCGGTATCGGTAAAGTAAATGCCGGTGTCTGTACTCAGATCCTGGCAGATGACTATCAGATAGATGCAATTGTCAATACCGGTATTGCAGGATCTTTGAAAAACGAGATTAACATTGGTGATATTGTGGTTTCCGAAGAGGCTATGTATCATGATGTGGATGTTACCATATGGGGATATCGGAAAGGGTGGATTCCGCAGATGGAAACCTCCTGCTTCAAAGCGCATGAAGGCCTGATGCAGCTTGCTGTTGAGACCTGCCGTCAGGTGAACCCGGAGATCGGAGTTTCAACCGGAATCGTGGTTTCCGGCGATCAGTTTATCTCAAGCGGAGAAAAAAAGGACGAGATCAAAAAAGAATTCGACGCATCCTGCACTGAGATGGAGGGGGCTGCGATCGCCCATGCTGCATGGTTAAACGAAATACCTTTCGTAATCATTCGCGCAATCTCGGACAAGGCCGATAACAGCGCCGCCATGGACTATGACGAGTTCGAAAAACAGGCCATCGAACACTCCGTCCGTCTGGTGGAAAATATGGTTAAGGCACTTTAAAAGCAGAGGGTTTTACCTGAATCCTGTACGCGGAATTTGTCGAACGAATTTTATTTTCAAATGAATTTTTGCATCGTATAATGGCATTACCAAATCAAAGGGGGTACAAAATATGCTGCAAAAGTTTATGGACATGGGTGTTTTCATTTATACAATGACAGGAATCGGAGTAGCAGGTATTCTGATGATGTTTCTTATGAATGCTATTTCGAAAAAGACCATTCGGGACAAGTCAACGTACGATCGCGTAGTAAATAGAATGAAAAAAGTCACGATCACAGCTTCTGTATTATGCCTTGCGGTGGTGGCCGCTTCTATGGGAATTACATTTTCTGTGGGACAGGTTCAGACGACCGGCATACGGCATCTGATTACCGGACTTGGAAGCATATTTTTGATGATCTGTTTCGGAAAGCTTCTTTCTTATCTGGATCGTCAGCGGTTATTCAATGAATATGTGTTTGAAATGATCGACCGGCAGAATGGAATTGCGGCAGCAGCTGCATCGGAAAAAGGTCTGGCGGCCGAACCTTCTAAGGAAAAAGTCAAAACAGGAAAGTTTTTTATGAAAAAAGCTTCTGCAAAGAAAATGGCAAAGACGGCAGCAAAGTCAGCAGATAAGAAATTTTTTGCACAGAAAAATGCAGGAGGAAAAGCATTTTCCGGGAAAGACCGTGCAAAAAAAGGTTTATTTCGGAGTGATCGGGAGGGACGGAACGGAAACGGCAGCGGGCTGAGTCCAAAGAACGTTTCGGAACCGGTGACAGAAAATGTTATGCCAGGGGATATTTCCATGGAGAAGTCGCTGGCACTGTTTTCAAAGGATCAGCTGGTGGACAAGGCGCTGCGGGGAATCCGGGAGAGTGCGGCGTCCGGTGAAAATAAATTTTCGCATATGCTGTCCGATGAGGAGGAAGATATTATGCGGGAAGTGATCGGGGAATTTATTGCCCAGGGGTAGATGAAAATAATACGCTGGCCCGGACTGGTGAGGTGTTTTATAAGACCATAAGTGCTTTAGTGGAATAGAGCACTGTTATGAAAGAAAGCGCTTTTATTGGAAAAAAAGTGTTTTTTGATCGGGCTGTGTGGCGGAATGAAAAACGGTGATATGGTTCTGCCGGGAATAAACTGCGGTGCAGTGAACCGCAGATGGCTTGGAAAGCGAAAGCAGGACAGGCTGTATTGCTGAATGGATACCCGTATGGGCACATATAGAGGGCACGGATGCCGGCCGTTTAGAAACAAAAGGTGCACCTTCGCAAGTGGAGGATAGATTAAGCCTGCAGGCAAAGCCGGTTTTAAAAATTGAATAGCGTGTGAATGGGAAAAACGCCAGCCGGAAATATTTCTTTTGCGGAGAAAATTCCGGTCGGCGTTTTTCTTTTTGCATTTTTGCAATAGCATGCAGTTCTTCCGGAAATATTTGTCTGAATCAGATTGCCGCAGACGGTTTAAATTAATCTTCTTCAATGACCTGCAGTTCCAGATAGTCGAAATCAATCTGTTCGATAAAATTATCCTGATAAAACCGGGTCTTTGCAACCTTTTGAAATTCGCTGATGTTGGAGTCCAGCCAGATCGGCTTTTCCAGATCGAATTCATAACACAGGTCGTTCAGTCCTCCAAATACCTTTTTTGTGCGTGAACTGTCGGTGGAATCACAGATTACTTTATCCTGGATCATTCGGTTGTCCTTCCAGATCTTTCCCCATATACGAAACATAAGAGCTCTCCTTTTGTTATTGTTGGTTTATGAATAAAACCATATTCCATATTGTGCCGATTAAAGAGAAAATGACCAGCTGAAATCTTTGATTTTAACGAATAAGCATGTACTGGCATTTTGAAAATGGCACCTTCTGAGCAGTTACATTATATGATGAACCAGGGTTTTTCGTCAATCTGACAACAAAATCCAAATTTCTTTGTGGAGTTGGCACATGGCAAAAAGGACCGGTCTCCTGTATACTTGCTACAGAAAGTGAAAATGAACTTAATTCAGGAGGAATTACAAAATGGCAAGTTTATCATTACAGCACATTAACAAAACCTACCCGAACGGTTTTGTTGCAGTTAAAGACTTCAACCTTGAAATCGAAGACAAAGAATTCATCATCTTCGTTGGTCCGTCCGGATGTGGTAAATCTACTACACTTCGTATGATCGCTGGTCTGGAAGAAATCTCCGGCGGTACATTAAAAATCGGCGACAAGGTTATGAACGACGTTGAACCGAAAGACAGAGATATCGCAATGGTATTCCAGAACTACGCTCTGTATCCGCATATGACCGTTTATGATAACATGGCATTTGGTCTGAAACTTCGTAAAGTTCCGAAAGACCAGATCGACAAAATGGTTAAAGAAGCAGCTAAAATCCTTGACCTTGAAAAACTGTTAGACCGTAAACCGAAAGCTCTTTCCGGTGGTCAGAGACAGCGTGTAGCTATGGGTCGTGCAATCGTACGTGAACCGAAAGTATTCCTTATGGACGAACCGCTGTCCAACCTGGATGCAAAACTTCGTGTACAGATGCGTATCGAGATCTCCAAACTTCATGAAAGACTTGGCGCTACTATCATCTACGTAACACATGACCAGACCGAGGCTATGACACTTGGTACCAGAATCGTAGTTATGAAAGATGGTGTTGTTCAGCAGGTAGATACACCGCAGAACCTTTACAACAAACCGGGTAACCTGTTCGTAGCTGGATTCATCGGATCCCCGCAGATGAACTTCCTGGATGCAACTGTTAAAGTAGAAGGCGGAAAAGTAAAACTTAAAGTTGGTGATTCCGTACTGGCTCTGCCGGATTACAAAGCAAAAGCTGTAATCGACGGTGGTTATGACGGAAAAACAGTTACTCTTGGTATCCGTCCGGAAGATGTACATGATGCTCCTGACTTCATCGCAGCTAACCCGAACAGCGTAATCGAATCCGATATCAAAGTATACGAACTGCTTGGTGCAGAAGTATTCCTGTACTTTGACTATGCTGGATCTCAGATGACTGCACGTGTTAATCCGAGCACCAAAACAAGAACAGGTGATCATACAAAATTTGCTCTGGATATGGACAAAGTACATCTGTTTGACAAAGAAACAGAGTTGACGATTACTAACTAATGCTTTAATATAGTAGAGTGGTCTCAAGGGTGTGCCTTAGGGCACACCCTTTTTCAATATAAATATGAGAAAAGTGATATTTTAAGAAGCACGCAAAGAAAAGTATACTTTCTTATATATAAAGTTTTTTATCCGGGGGAAAGAAATTACATCAGGAGGAATATAGATGGCAGAGAACCAGGAACTGGAGAAACTTTTAAGTGACCTGAAAAATCTGACAGGTGTCACGTTTCATGTAGATGCGGAAGATGCGGAAACTGCGCAGAATGCAGCAGGTCAGATTAAGCAGTTGACAAGTGCTTACAGGGAAAAATATAATAAAGTGAATTTTATACAGAATCTGCTTATGGACAATGTGCTCCATGTGGATATGTATAACCGTGCGAAAAAACTTCATATTGATATTGAAATGAAGCGGACCGTATTTTTGATCGAGACGGAAGAAGATCAGAACGAAGGTGCCATGGAACTGCTGAAGCACCTGTTTACCGCTCAGATGCGCGATTATATTACAGCAGTGGACGCCCATAATATTGTTCTGGTGAAAAGCATGGATGATACTGACGCAGCAGAAGATATGCATGCTGTGGCAAACACGATTGTTGACATGATCAATGCAGAGATGATGACGAAAGTCCGTGTGTCCTATGGCAATCCCAGTCACAAGCTGGATGACCTGTCCAGATCATACAAAGAGGCCAAGATGGCTCTGGAAGTGGGACGTATTTTCTATATAGGACGTACGATTGTACCCTACAGCAAATTGGGTATAGGACGTCTGATTTACCAGCTTCCGATTCCGCTGTGTAAAATGTTCATGGAAGAAGTGTTCGGAGATCAGCTTCCGGATACCTTTGATGAAGAAACAGTCACCACCATCAACAAGTTTTTTGATAACAACCTGAATATCTCAGAGACAGCCAGACAGCTTTATGTACATAGAAATACGCTTGTGTATCGTCTGGAAAAGCTGCAGAAGATGACAGGTTTGGATATACGCGTTTTTGACGACGCACTTACTTTCAAAATAGCAACAATGGTAGTAAACTATATGAAATTCATGAAGGAGGAAACATAAATGATTAAGTTACTGGAAACTGGCGCTTATCTGTTAAATGGTACAGAAATAGTGACCGAACCGGCAGAAGTTGCAGCAAAAACAGGAAAAGACATCACACCGGCGGAGGCAAAGAAAAATACCATTGCTTACGGTATTTTAGAGGCACACAATACTTCCGGCAACATGGAGAAACTCCAGATCAAATTTGACAAACTGACATCCCATGACATCACATTCGTAGGTATCATTCAGACCGCGAGAGCGTCAGGACTGGAAAAATTCCCGGTTCCGTACGTTCTGACAAACTGCCACAACTCTCTGTGTGCGGTAGGCGGAACCATCAACGAAGATGACCATATGTTTGGTCTGACCTGTGCAAAAAAATACGGCGGTGTATACGTTCCGCCTCATCAGGCAGTTATTCACCAGTTTGCCCGCGAAATGCTGGCAGGCGGCGGAAAAATGATCCTTGGTTCTGACAGCCATACCCGTTACGGTGCTCTTGGTACCATGGCTATGGGTGAAGGCGGTCCGGAGCTGGTAAAACAGCTGCTGAACCAGACTTACGATATCAATATGCCGGGTGTAGTTGGTATTTACATGACAGGTGCTCCGGCTCCGGGTGTAGGTCCGCAGGACGTGGCTCTGGCAATTATCGGCGCAGTATTTAACAATGGTTATGTAAAAAATAAAGTAATGGAATTCGTAGGACCGGGCGTGTCTTCTCTGAGTGCAGACTTCCGTATCGGTATTGATGTAATGACAACCGAGACAACCTGTCTGTCTTCTATCTGGAGAACTGACGATACGATCAAAGACTTCTACGACATTCACAAACGTCCGGAAGATTACAAAGAACTGAATCCGGGTGATGTGGCATACTACGATGGTATGGTAGTTGTCGATCTGAGCAAAATCAAACCGATGATCGCTATGCCGTTCCATCCGAGCAACGTATACACCATCGAAGAACTGAATGCGAACCTGGATGACATTCTCTGTGATGTAGAAAAGAAAGCATTGATCAGTCTGGATGGAAAAATTGAATATGACCTGCACAAAAAGGTGCGCAACGGAAAACTGTATGTAGATCAGGGTATTATCGCAGGATGTGCCGGCGGCGGATTTGAAAATATCTGTCAGGCAGCTGATATCTTAAAAGGTCAGAGCATCGGAAGCGATGAGTTTACTTTGAGTGTATATCCGGCAAGTACACCGATTTATATGGAACTGGCCAAAAACGGTGTTCTGGCAGAACTGCTTGCAACGGGTGCTATCGTAAAAACCGCATTCTGCGGACCGTGCTTCGGTGCTGGCGATACACCGGCGAACAATGCATTCAGTATTCGTCATTCAACCAGAAACTTCCCGAACCGTGAAGGCTCCAAGATTCAGAATGGTCAGATCAGCTCTGTTGCACTTATGGATGCACGTTCTATTGCAGCAACTGCAGCAAACAAGGGTATTCTGACACCGGCAACCGAGTTCGCGGGAGAATACAGAAAACAGCAGTATTACTTTGATGATACTATTTACGCAAACCGCGTATTTGACAGTAAGGGTGTGGCAGATCCGTCCGTAGAAATTCAGTTTGGTCCGAATATCAAGGACTGGCCGGCTATGTCCGCACTTCCGGAAAATCTGCTTCTGAAAGTTGTTTCCGAGATCCACGATCCGGTAACCACAACCGACGAACTGATTCCGTCCGGTGAAACTTCTTCTTATCGTTCCAACCCGCTTGGACTGGCTGAGTTTGCCCTCTCCAGAAAAGATCCGGCATATGTTGGCCGTGCAAAAGAAGTTCAGAAAGCGCAGAAAGCCATCGAAGCCGGAGAATGCCCGGCAGAGGCACTTCCGGAAATGAAACCGGTTATGGATGTGGTTCATACAAAATTCCCGGAAGCAGGAAAAGGCAATCTGGGTGTGGGAAGTACCATCTTTGCAGTAAAACCGGGTGACGGTTCTGCACGTGAACAGGCTGCTTCCTGTCAGAAAGTACTTGGAGGCTGGGCGAACATCGCCAACGAGTATGCAACAAAACGTTATCGTTCCAACCTTATTAACTGGGGTATGCTTCCATTCCTGATTCCGGAAGGAGATCTGCCGTTTGCCAACGGGGATTACATTTTTGTACCGGATATTAAGAAACTGGTTGAAGAAAAAGCCGAGGATATTGCTGCTTATGTGGTAAAAGACGGCGAACTTAAGGAATTTAACCTGAAACTGGGTGAGATGACAGATGATGAAAGAGAGATTATCCTGAAGGGATGTCTGATCAACTACAATAGAGTATGATGCTGTAAATATCCCATCCCGGGGGTGTTTATATTCTGGACATGAATAAAGAGATCGAAGACGGCAATGCGTAGTGCCTTCGATCTCTTTTTTCTATTGGGTATTGGAATTGCTGCCGGCTTTTTGTGTTGTGAATTTTAAATCGTTTTTATCGTCGAAATAAATCGAATTGTATAAACAATATATTGCAAAATACATAATTATAAAATAATAAATATTTTTTAAATAAAATGCTTGACAAAATGGCGTGCTTTTGCTATTATTAAATCAACAAATAACACAGCTAATCACATTACCACACAAGATAAATCCTTTAATTCAGAAATTGAAATCCTATTAGGAGACGAGAAATCCAATAGAAGAAAATTCAAATATTCGAAAGGTACAAATAGGTAAGTGATTAGAGCATAAAGAGGAGGATTGGAGGTAACGGCCAATGGGACCAATCAACAATTTAACTCAATATGAGAGTGGTAAGGCATAGCAGTTCCTGACAAGAAAGACCTTTTAATCGCATTTGGGCAATAGCCATAGGACGTCATTCAAAGATCAGATGTCAATCTGGAAAACATGACAGATGGCAAAGAAAAAAGGTATATACACGCTGGCACTCATATTGAATAATTACCACTATAATTTAAAGAGTAAAATAAGTGTAAAGAAATTTGTTTTATAAGGCAGTACTTTAAATTATAAAAATAAAAAAATATATATAAACTTTCTAAGTAAATAGAGTATTTACGAGTCGGGAATGAAAATAAAAATTAAATATAGATGTAATTCAATAACAAAGAGCATGTAAAAGTCCTATAGAGAAACAATTCACAGATTATAGAAATATGGTTTATGAGTTGCTAACAAAATACTATAGATAATTTTTACAGGGAGAGGAAAAAATTGAATACTGAAGTGATATGAGGCGACCGCTACGATGTTAAAAGTATACATGTAGTGGTCGTCTTTTTGCTGTATTTAAAAGTAATTGCATAAATTTTCAGGGTATGTCACTCTTTAAGAAAGTGATTATTGGAAAATAATGACGAGGGAGGAAAGTGATCAGTATGGTTTTCATTTTTCGGATGAAGATTTTTATATTTATATGATTGTTCATGAATATGAGCATTACAGCAATTCAGGGACAGGGCTCCGTTCACTGATGGATGATTTTGTCTATCTTCGTGCAAAAGGGGAAAAGCTTGACTGGACTTATATAGGAAATGAACTGCAGAAACTTGGTGTTGCGGAATTTGAGCAAAAATCCCGCACGCTGAGCAGCAAACTGTTTTCCGATTCGGAGTGCAGCACACTGACAGCAGCGGAACGGGAAATTCTGGAGGAGTATCTGTTTTCGGGAACATACGGTACTGTACAGAAAACGGTAGAAAAACGTATGGAACTATTTAAGGAATCTACGGGAAAAGTATCAAAATTCCGTTATCTGTGGAGCCGGCTATTTCCAAATATGGAATTTTATAAAAAATATTACCCGTTTTTCTATCAACATAAATATTTGCTGCCAGCTGTCTGGATTTATCGATTCTTCCGGGGCGTTGCTGGCAAAAGTGCAAAAATCCGAAAAGAGATTCACATTGTAAAGAACATGGACAGATAATAGCTTAATGCCGCTGGTCTGTGCTGCTGTAGAGCTCGCAGAAACGGCATGCAAAAGACGGTTCTTCTTTCGCTGCATAGAGGTGGGACTGGTCACCCAGACGCAGGCCGCGGAAATAGGCAATCCCCTGTTCGCGCTCTTCTGACACAACTTCCGATACGGAGGTAGGCAGCAGACCAAGCCCATGCCATAAAATGAATGGAGACACATTCCATAGGTGGGAAAGCATGGCGCAGGTCACACCAAAGTGACAGAAAAAGGTAATGGTCTGGTCATTTTCCTTTTCTACCCGGTAATGGTCATTTTCGCGTATGTAGCCGTATTTGGCCAGAAGCGCATCCAGTTCCCGGGCAATGTTGTCATAGTCGGAGACAATCTGGCTGTGTTTTGCCACTTCAGAATCGCGCCAGGCAAAACGGTCCATATATTCCGGGTGTTCGGTCCAGTAGCCGGGAACCATATCCCAGGGAATGCGGAGGCGGAATGTTCCGTCTTCGTTTGTCTTGACATTCGGATAGCAGCGCAGAAGTTCATCATTACCATTCACATTTACAGTGGCCGGGAATTCCCGGAGCCAGTCCAGGGTTTCGGCGGTTTTTCCAAGCTTTTTCAAAGAATAGGCAGCCGTATCTCTGGCGCGTCCAAGCGGAGATACATAGCAGTCACCCATCTTCAGATCCAGTGCGGTTTCGGCCAGACAGGCGGCCTCCCGATGGCCTTTTTCGGTTAACGTATCATTTGCATAATCGGGATCACCGTGGCGAACGAATAAAATTCTCATCTTTCTCCCCCTTTTTCAACGGTATTTTTATTGTGATTCTATCATTATAAGATACCAGGATTACAAGAGCATAAAATGCGGAGTAATCCGCAGGTATCAGGGGGTCAGAATACCTTTTGACCCCAACATCATTATATAGAGGAAAACAGGGAATGTAAAGATTTAGGGACTTGGGCCGATTTTGAAAAAGTTTTTATTTTGTCAGGGAAGAATCGGGTTATTTTCCAGAAAAAACCGCTTGCGCTTTTGCCGGATGCAAAGTATTGTAAGGAGAGAAAAACAGGAAAAGTAAGGTCTGAAAAACGAAAGATAAAAATTTAACAAAAAAATATTTGATAAAAATAGGAAAGTAAAAGGATAACATATGAACATTCAGGAGAATATATTGTATGAGGATTCGGATATTCTGGTCTGTCGGAAAGAAGCCGGAACAGCAGTGCAGACAGCCAGGATCGCTCAGATGGACATGGAGAGTCAGCTGAAAAATTATCTGATGGAAAAGATTCGTTCCGGGAAAGATTCCGGAACAGGAAAGAAAAACGGAAAAAATGGGATAGATAAAGCGGGAGGAAACCGTATGGATCAGCCGCCGTATCTTGCCGTTATCCATCGTCTTGACCAGCCCGTCAGCGGAGTTCTGGTTTTTGCCAAGACACCTTTTGCGGCAAAAGAGCTGAGCAGGCAGGTGACGGACCATACGATTGGAAAATATTATCTGGCAGAGGTGGACGGTGTGATTCCAAAAGAACAGGATACGCTGACCGATTACCTTTTGAAAGATGCCAGAACGAATACTTCCCGTGTGGTGCAAAAGGGAACGCCGGGGGCAAAAGAGTCTGTACTTCATTATAAGAAGCGAGATGACACTCATCTGGAAATCGAGCTGGTGACCGGACGGCACCATCAGATTCGTGTGCAGCTGTCCCATGCGGGGATGCCGATTGTGGGGGACGGAAAATACAACCCGGAAGGGAAAAAAAGCAGTCAGCTGCAGCTGTGTGCGTATCACCTGAAGTTACGTCATCCCAGGACGAAAAAAGTGATGGAGTTTTTCTTTGAATAATCCGGTGAAAAGGCGAAGGCTGATTGCTGACAGATCGGGCAGTAATGTTAAATAATAGACAAAAAAACTGGTAAAAATCGGAAAATTGTGCGAAATGCACAAGGATTATCTGGACATTTAGCCTGAAATATTATATCATGATGTTGGGGTCAAAGTCGCATTTTTTCATGCAGGCATGAAACATGTAACCTTTTGACCCTGGTATCATATCATTATAAGCAGGATAATTATCAGAATATTTCTGAAAATCAGGAAAGGAGACAGTGCATTTGAATTTCAATAACAGCGTTTGGCGCACGATGGCGCTGGTCACACAGCTGGGACTCAGTATCCTGTCTCCTGTTATTTTATGTGTTTACGCGGGGTATTTTCTGGATAAAAAGTTTGGCTGGCATACGCTGATTCCGCTGATGCTGCTGGGACTGGCGGCGGGGGTCAGAAGTGCGTATATTCTGGCGAAAAATGCGATTCGACAAGAGGAACAGTCCACACAAGAGAAGGAATGGGAAAGGAATCTGACTGCAGATGTGGAAACGGAATCAAAAAAGGAGGAATCGCATGTTGAAAAAAATTGAACCGATTATCCGGGAAATATGGGGAGTACTGTTGATTTACGGAGCACTGGTACAGCTGATCGGTATGTGGCTTGTGGATGACAAAGCCGGTTATACCATAGGATTGTGGATCGGTGTTGCTGTGGCCGGTTTTATGATCTGGCATATGCATCTGGGCCTTTCAAAGGCGCTTGACATGGATTCGGAAGGTGCGCGGAACCGGAGTCTCAGGATGTATGCGGTGAGACTTCTGGTTATTGTTGTTGTCAGTATTTTAATGATATATCTTAACATTGGAAATATAATAATGACATTTATTGGCATGTTCGGGCTGAAGCCGGCAGCGTATCTGCAACCGTCGCTGCATGCGTTTCTGGAGAAACGTGCCGGGGAAGGAAGGTGAGGCTGACGTGCCGGGAATGAATCTGTTACTCGTTGCCGCCGCACAGACAGACGAAAAGGAATTTGATTTCATGATAAAGGGGATTCATAAGTTCTACCTGTTCGGTCAGGAACTGTGGATCACCACAACGCATCTTGCCATGTGGGTTATAAGTGCTTTTATCATAATAATGGCACTTGTTATGCGGCATAAGATCATGCACCCGAAAGAGGTGCCGTCCGGTCTGCAGAACGTGGCAGAAATTATCGTCGAGATGCTCGACAATATGGTAAAAGGAGCGATGGGCAAACATGGATACAAATTTGCCAACTACATTGCCGCCATATTTATTTTTATCCTGATATCAAATATTTCGGGATTGTTTGGCCTGCGGCCGCCAACAGCGGACTTTGGCGTTACGCTTCCGCTTGGTCTTATGACCTTCTGTATCATCCAGTACAACAATATCAAGTATAACAAGGCAGGCGCTTTTACCGGATTGTTCAAGCCGCTGCCCCTGTTGTTCCCGATTAACCTGATCGGTGAGATCGCAACACCGTTTTCACTGGCGCTGCGTCTCTTCGGTAATATTTTGTCGGGAACGGTTATCATGACATTGATTTACGGACTGGTACCGTTTTTGGTCAAACTGGGAATTCCGGCTTTCCTGCATGCCTATATGGATCTGTTTGCCGGAGCGATCCAGACATATGTATTCTGTATGCTGACGATGGTATACACACAAGATAAAATCGGAGATGCATAAAAAGAAAGATTTTAAGAATAATTAGGAGGAAAGAATTATGAATGGAATTACAGATCAGGGTTTTGTATTAGGTTTATCCGCACTTGGAGCAGGTATTGCAATGATCGCCGGTATCGGTCCTGGTATCGGTCAGGGTATTGCGGCAGGTCACGGTGCAGCAGCGGTAGGTAAAAATCCGGGTGCAAAAGGTGACATTACATCTACGATGCTTTTGGGACAGGCTGTTGCGGAGACGACCGGTCTTTATGGTCTTGCTATTGCGATTATCCTCTTGTTCGCAAACCCGTTGATCGGAAAACTTTGATCGGCGGTGTGAGAAGTAAGGAAGCACCCTCCGGGGGTACCGCTGTGTCATAAAAACATGGCAGAAGTAAGGAAACACCTTTCGGGTGTACCATTATGCCGTAAACATGGCGAAATTGAGGAAAGGAGGCATAACCTTGGAACGACTATTTAATCTGGACGCCCAGCTCCTGTTCGATGTAGTGATCAACGCATTCAATATTTTCGTGCTGTTTCTGCTTTTGTCCTATATATTGTTTGAACCGGTAAGAAATCTTCTGCGTAATCGTCAGGAAAGAATCAAAAATGAGCTGGATGATGCGGCCAGAGATAAGGCTGATGCCGCACAGTTAAAAGCAGAATATGAGAATAAGCTGAGTGAAGTGCACAAGGAAGCAGAGGCGCTGCTTGCAGATGCGCGTAAAAAAGCGATGCTCAACGAAAAGCAGATCGTTATGGATGCGCAGGAAGAAGCTGTCCGCATTCGTCAGAGAGCAAATGCAGAGATTCAGCTTGAGAAAGAAAAAGCCCAGGATGAGATGAAACAGCAGATCGTGCTGGTGGCTGCGCAGATGGCCGGAAAAGTGGTCGGTGCATCTGTGGATGAGAAGAAACAGGATGAACTGATTCAGCAGACCTTGAAAGAAATGGGTGATAACGTATGGCAAAGTTAGCAGCTAATGTATACGGAGATGCCCTGTTTGATCTGGCCGTGGAACATCAGATGACCGATCAGCTGTTTGAAGAGGCCGGTGCGGTCAGAAAAATTCTGCTCGCCGACAAAGACCTGAACCAGGTTATGGCCCATCCGGGAATCAGTCGTCAGGAAAAAGTGTCGGTGATGGAAAAAATCCTGGATGGCAGGGTGTCAAAAGAAATGGCTGGTTTTCTGAGGATTGTGCTGGAAAAAGACCGATATCAGGAAACAAAAGCCATGCTGGATTATTTTGAGGCCAGAATAAAAGATTATAAGAAAATCGGAGTGGTTTACATAAGCACACCGATGGAAGTAAGTGAAATACAGAAAAAGCAAATTGAGGAAAAGATTCTTGCAACCTCTCCCTATGAGACGCTGGAGTGTCACTACAGCGTGGAGCCGGAGCTGATGGGCGGTATGGTGATCCGCATCAAGGATCGGGTGGTGGACAGCAGTCTGAAGACCCAGCTGGAACGCATGTCGAAAGATCTTTTGCATTTGCAGATAGGAAGCTCCCGGCGGGAGTACCATGATGCCAGAGATCATGGCAAAAAAATAGGAAAGAAGGTGTGATCTTCCCATGAACTTAAGACCTGAAGAGATTAGTTCAATTATAAAACAGCAGATTGAGCAGTATGCAGGCACACTGGAAGTATCCGATGTGGGTACGGTCATTCAGGTTGCCGACGGTATTGCCCGTGTCCATGGTCTGGAATCTGCCATGCAGGGAGAACTTCTGGAGTTCCCGGGTGATGTATACGGTATGGTGCTGAATCTGGAAGAAGACAACGTGGGTGTAGTACTCCTTGGTCAGATCGACGATGTCAATGAAGGCGATATCGTAAAAACCACCGGACGAGTAGTAGAAGTTCCGGTTGGAGATGCTATGCTTGGCCGTGTAGTCAATGCGCTGGGACAGCCTATTGACGGAAAAGGTCCGATCCAGACCGACCGTCATCGTCAGATCGAGCGTGTGGCTTCCGGTGTTATTTCAAGAAAATCCGTTGATACCCCTCTGCAGACCGGTATCAAAGCGATTGACTCCATGGTTCCGATTGGAAGAGGTCAGCGAGAGCTGATCATTGGCGACCGTCAGACCGGCAAAACGGCTATTGCGGTGGATACCATTATTAATCAGAAAGGCCAGGGGGTAAAATGCATTTACGTGGCAATCGGACAGAAAGCATCTACCGTAGCAGGCATCGTTAAAACACTGCAGGAACACGGTGCAATGGACTATACCACGGTCGTTGCTGCTACCGCCAGTGAACTGGCGCCCCTTCAGTATATTGCTCCGTACGCAGGATGTGCGATCGGTGAAGAGTGGATGGAAAATGGTGAGGATGTACTGGTTGTTTACGATGATTTGTCCAAACATGCAGCTGCATACCGTACACTTTCCCTGCTTCTGAGAAGACCGCCAGGACGTGAAGCATATCCGGGTGACGTATTCTATCTGCATTCCAGACTTCTGGAGCGTGCAGCGAGACTCTCGGATGCACTGGGCGGCGGTTCCTTAACTGCGCTGCCGATTATCGAAACACAGGCGGGGGATGTATCTGCATATATTCCGACCAACGTTATTTCCATTACGGATGGTCAGATTTATCTGGAGACCGAGATGTTTAACGCAGGTTTCCGTCCGGCTGTAAACGCAGGTCTGTCTGTATCACGAGTAGGCGGATCCGCTCAGATCAAAGCCATGAAAAAGATTGCAGCTCCCATTCGTGTGGAACTGGCACAGTACCGCGAACTGGCAGCATTCTCCCAGTTCGGTTCCGAACTGGATGCTGATACAAAAGAAAAACTGGCACAGGGCGAGCGTATCCGTGAAGTATTAAAACAGCCGCAGTACGAACCGATGGCCGTAGAATATCAGATTTTGATCATTTATGCAGCAACGAAGAAATGTCTGCTTGACGTTCCGGTTGGCCGGATTTCTCAGTTTGAGCATGAATTTTTAGAATATGTAAAAACACAGCATCCGGATATTCCGCAGAGTATCCGCGAGACAAAAGTGATCGCTCCGGAGATGGAAGAAAAACTTCTGGAAGCGATCGACAGTTTCAAAAAAGAATTTCTTGCATAGGAAGTGAGGTGAACCATCATGGCCTCTATGAGAGATATTAAACGAAGAAAAGGCAGTATCAGCAGTACCCAGCAGATTACCAAGGCCATGAAACTGGTTGCCACGGTAAAACTGCAGAAATCCAAAACCCAGGCAGAAGAGGCTTCTCCTTATTTCCTTACCATGTTCCAGACCGTGCAGTCTATTCTGGAGCGTACCGGAAAAATCAATCACCCTTATCTGGATGGCAGGCCGGATGGAAAGAAAGCCGTTGTACTGATCAGTTCTAATCGTGGACTGGCCGGCGGTTACAACTCCAATGTGGCAAAGCTGATCACAGAAGGGGATTTTGAGACGGAGAATACACTGGTTTACTGTATCGGTAAAAAAGGCCGCGAATATGTGGAACGCAGGGGCTATTCTATTATGAAAGAAGCATCCGATATCATAAACCATCCGCTGTATTCCGATGCGATTTCCGTATGCAATGAACTGATGGAAAAGTTCCAGAAGGGTGAGATTGGAGAAATCTACGTGGCATATACATTCTTCAAAAATACGGTATCCCACGAGCCCACATTGTTAAAACTGCTTCCGATCAGTGACGAAGATGCGGTGGATAAGCTGGAAGAAGAGGATATGGAAGAGGAAGATCCGTATGCAAAACTGACACCGATGAATTATGAGCCTTCTGAGGAAGAAGCACTGAATATGATCATTCCCAAATACATTACCAGTATTTTTTTCGGGGCTTTGATGCAGGCGGCGGCCAGTGAAAACGGAGCCAGAATGCAGGCGATGGACGCGGCGACCAGCAATGCTCAGGAAATGATCGATAAACTGTCACTTCAGTATAACCGTGCACGTCAGGGTTCCATTACCCAGGAGCTGACGGAGATTATTGCGGGTGCTGATGCGCTGACTTGATAAAAGACACCCTTTGGTGCAGTATTATGCCAAAGAGCGTGACAGAATTTAGAAAGCACCTTTGGGTGTACCATGATGCCAGAGAACATGGCAAAAATCGGGAAACACCCTCCGGGTGTACCATGATGCCAGAGAACATGGCGGAATTTGGGAAGCACCCTCCGGGTGTACCATGATGCCAGAGAACATGGCGGAATTTGGGAAGCACCCTCCGGGTGTACCATGATGCCAGAAAACATGGCGCAATTTGGGAAAGGAGTAAATAGATGGCAGAGGGAAATAAAGGTATCGTGACGCAGATCGTCGGTGCGGTTCTGGATATCAAGTTCGGAAACGGCAGGCTGCCGGAGATCAACGAAGCGATTCGCATAACAAGAAAGGACGGCACGGTGCTCACTGTGGAAGTCTCCCAGCAGCTGGGAGATGACGTGGTGCGCTGTATCTCCATGGGTCCCACGGACGGACTTGTGCGCGGTATGGATGCAGTTGCCACAGGAAAGCCGATTACAATTCCGGTAGGAGAAAAGACGCTGGGCCGTATTTTTAACGTACTTGGCGAGGCTATCGACGAAAAAGAACCTCCTAAGAACACACCGACTTTGTCCATACACCGTCCGGCACCAAGTTTTGAGGAACAGGCAACTTCTCAGGAAATGCTGGAGACCGGTATCAAAGTCGTAGACCTTCTCTGTCCTTATCAGAAGGGCGGAAAGATTGGTCTGTTCGGCGGAGCCGGCGTAGGCAAAACTGTTCTGATCCAGGAGCTGATCCGGAACATTGCTACGGAGCATGGCGGATATTCTGTATTTACCGGAGTAGGCGAGCGAACCAGAGAAGGAAATGACCTGTACTACGAAATGATGGAGTCAGGTGTTATCAATAAAACAACCATGGTGTTTGGCCAGATGAATGAGCCGCCGGGAGCGCGTATGAGAGTCGGTCTTACCGGTCTTACCATGGCTGAGTATTTCCGTGACGAAGCAGGAAAAGACGTGCTTTTGTTCATTGACAATATTTTCCGTTTCACACAGGCTGGTTCTGAGGTATCTGCGCTGCTTGGCCGTATGCCGTCCGCAGTAGGATACCAGCCGACACTGCAGACGGAAATGGGTGCTCTGCAGGAGCGTATTACATCAACGAAAAAGGGTTCTATTACATCCGTTCAGGCGGTATACGTACCGGCGGATGACCTGACTGACCCGGCACCGGCAACCACATTTGCCCATCTGGATGCAACTACCGTATTATCCCGTTCGATTGTAGAGCTGGGTATTTATCCGGCAGTAGATCCGCTTGAGTCCACATCCAGAATCCTTGATCCGAGAATCGTGGGAGAGGAACATTATCAGGTGGCCCGCGGGGTGCAGGAGATTCTTCAGAAATACAAAGAACTCCAGGATATCATTGCAATTCTTGGTATGGATGAACTTTCCGAGGAGGAAAAACAGGTTGTATCCCGTGCACGTAAAGTACAGAGATTCCTGTCCCAGCCGTTCTTTGTGGCAACACAGTTTACCGGTATGGACGGACGTTATGTACCGATCAGCGAGACAATCCGTGGATTTAAAGAGATTCTGGAAGGAAAATATGATGATATTCCGGAGAGCTGTTTCCTGAATGCGGGAAGTATTGATGACGTACTGGAAAGGGTAAAATAAGAACAGTGATTTATGTCAGAGAAGCATTCCTGTGACATTGATCTGATGCAATAGGAGTTAGATATGGCAGATAATAAGAATTTTCATTTGAAAATTATCAGTCCTACCAGAATGTTTTATGAGCAGGACGCATGTATGCTGGAATTTACCAGTACGGAGGGGCAGATGGGCGTGTATGCCCGGCATGTGCCCACCACCGTTGTGCTGGAACCGGGTATTATGCGTATTACCAATGCGGACGGCACGAAAAAAGAGGCTGCGGTGCATGGCGGATTTGTGGAAATTCTCAAAGATCGCATAACGGTCATGGCTGAAATTGCGGAATGGCCGGAGGAAATCGACGTAAATCGTGCCCATGAAGCCCAGATTCGTGCAGAGCGCCGACTGGCATCCAAAGATGCGGACATCAATCAAAGACGGGCGGAAATTGCGCTTCGCAAATCACTGGTTCGTCAGGAAGTGTCTAAGGGATACCATAAATAAGGGACATTTTTAAGGCTTTTTACATATACTGTTTTTAGAATGGTATAGGTAAGGAGCCTTTTTATGTATTTTGAGCATCCGATGCCCTTTCATGTGGCATATCCGTTTACCAGTTTTTATGATGATGAGATGACTGCACAGAAAGACCTGGAAGTCATGAAGTCTTATTACCCGGAAGCCAGCAGAAAAATACAGCAGATGGTGGAACGCGAGTGCGACCGCATGGAGTATGACGGAAGTATGATGTATGATGAGTATCCGGATCATCTGATGGTTACACAGATCTGCAGAAGAATCAGCGACAGGGTGCAAAAAGAGAGCGGTCTTGAGCCGGAGCTGCTGCAGATGCAGGAAAGCTACCGGGCACATTCCACACCGATTGATGATCTGGTGCGGATCCTGTTCTGTCATGAGATGTTTGAACGGCGCTGCCGCAGACGGAGGGCGCGGAGGTATTTTTAATACCCCGCACCTTAAAATACACTTGAGGTTTTAAAAGAAAACATTTACAATAAGAGAATGATGAATATAGAAGAATTATTAAACAATTATATAGATGAAAATCTTCACCGCGTTATTTTAAGTAACGCGGTTTCAAAGGAAAAAGCCTCAAAAGTCCGCATTCGTCCTGTTTTATTAAAGGGTGAAGTCATGTATCAGTGCACGGAAACTCACGGGCCTAAGGAAATCCATAAAAACTATGGAAAAGAAGAGGTTATTTCCTATATTTGTGCTGCTCTTGAAGAGGATTTCCGGCAGATGCAGCTGGAATCAGAAGAAGCCGACGCCACCGTTTTAGTAAGTAAGAAAGGAAAAATGACGGTGAAGTGTAAGAAAAAAGAGGCGGTTTCGGAAAGCTCTCATGTCAGCAGTCGTTTGGAGCATAACCGTAAGAAAAAATATATTTTAGAGACAGAAAAACCGATTCCATTTCTTGTGGATCTGGGGGTAATGAGCAGTTCGGGAAAGATTATTCATGCAAAATATGATAAATTCCGTCAGATGAACCGCTATCTGGAATTTATAGAAGATATTTTGCCAAAACTTCCGAAAAACCGGGAAATTACTATTATTGATTTTGGCTGCGGAAAGTCTTATCTGACGTTTGCCATGTATTATTATCTTTACGAGCAGAAAGGTTATGATGTGAATATCATTGGTCTGGATCTGAAGACGGATGTGATTGCACATTGTAATGAGCTGGCGGTTCGTTACGGCTTCGATAAACTGCATTTTTATCAGGGGGATATAGCTTCTTATGAGGGCGTCAATCATGTGGATATGGTGGTAACCCTGCATGCATGTGATACAGCAACGGATTTTGCACTGGCAAAAGCGGTCAACTGGGGAGCGGAAGTGATTTTGTCTGTGCCGTGCTGTCAACATGAATTAAACCGGCAAATATCCAATGATATGCTCAGTCCGGTGATGGAATACGGCATTTTAAAGGAGCGGATGGCTGCACTTTTGACCGATGGTCTGCGTGCAGAGATGCTCAAAGATATGGGCTATAAAGTGGATATACTGGAATTTATTGACATGGAACATACGCCCAAGAATCTTCTGATCCGTGGGATGAAGAAGAGTGGAGCAGATCAGAAGGCGGAGCCGTCGGAGCATATTTCGGCCTGCATGGAATTTTTCCAGGCAAAACCAACATTAGAGGGATTACTGTACCACCGGGAGGCAAAAGAACATGAAGAAAGCTGTTCTTAAAATAGTTGTATTGCTTACGGTATTTGTGGGCGGTGTGATCGGTTTCAGCGCGCTGATGAGTCAGGAGACGATGGAAAGCACCAGAGAGATGGAAAACCCCACATTACCGGTTTTGTGTATTGATGAAAATGGATATAAGATCAATCAGATGTTTGGATACACCCAGGAGATGGATCAGTCCACCCTTCGTGACGGCATTGTCCCGCTGACCACCAATCGTGAGATCAGTGTGTCGGTCAATGCTTATGGCAACACCATAGACAGCGTCACATATGAAGTTACGAATCTGATGGATGGAACGGTTCTTGAAAATGCCAAAGTGGGCAATTTTAAAGAGGACGGTGAATACGCAACCGCTTCTTTTTCTCTGCAGGAACCGGTTCTTATGGGACAGGAATATGGACTGAAGTTCACGGTTCATATGGGAGAACAGGAAGTTTATTATTATACACGTCTGGTGCAGAGGGCATCCTTAAGTACGGACAAGTATGTGGAATTTGCTTACAGTTTTTATGAAAAGTGTATGAATCGGGATGGGGCTTCCATTATCAATACGTATCTGGAAACCTCGGATTCATATGTAAACAGCAGTTATACCGGTATTACCATTCAATCTACCTTTAACCAGGTTACCTGGGGTGATCTGAAACCGCAGATTTACCGGAAACCGGTGGCAACGGTAAAGGAAATTAATGAGAGCACAGGAAGTATTGTTCTGAATTATATGATTTCCGCCCAGGATGGGGATGGAAATACGGAATTGTATTATGTCACAGACTTTTTCCGTATGCGGTATTTTCAGTCAGAGGTTATGCTGCTTGACTTTTACCGCAATACCCAGCAGATCTACCGCAGCAATTCGGCTGGAATCAGTGCAAAGGGCATTGAATTGGGAATTGCCAGCAAGACAGTTTCCTATAAGACAAATTCAAGTGCCAATATAGCTGCTTTTGTGCAGGGCGGTGAGCTTTGGGCCTATAACAGCAGTGTGGACAAGCTGGTGCAGGTATATACCATGCGCAGCAAAGAGGATGGTGATGTGCGCAATGACCATCGGGAGAATGATATTAAAATTATTCGGGTAGAGGAATCCGGTGATATTGATTTTGTTGTATATGGTTATATGAACCGGGATATCCACGAAGGTAAAGTGGGAGTCGGTGTATATCATTACAGCAGTGAGCGAAACGTGGTGGAAGAAATGGTATTTCTCCCCTGTGATGAGTCTTATGAGTACCTGAATCAGGATATTCAGAAACTGTGTTATGTGAATCAGAGTGAGCATTTGTTTTTATATCTGAATGAGGCAATTTACAAAATAGATCTGAATGAAATGACATATGAGGTAATGCTGGATCCGATCAATCCGGACTGTCTGGTGGCATCGAAAAATCAGAATCAGGTGGCCTGGATGGATGAGATGGAAGAATATGCTTCCTCCAATATCACGCTGATGGATCTGGATAAAGAAGAGACGCGCAGTATTGTGGCAGAAAATGGCCAGAAACTGAAGGTTCTGGGCTTTATCAACGAAGATTTTATTTACGGGATCGCCCTTGATCAGGATATTTTAACGGATGGGGCAGGAAATACCACCTTTGCCATATCACATATGAAGATTGAAGATTTTGAAGGAAATCTGATCAAAGATTATAAGCAGGAAGGCGTATGGATTTCCAATGTAAATATCAAAGAAGGTCTGATCGAACTGGAACGGGTGGTCTGGTCCGATGGTGCTTATGCGGAAACGACCACAGATAATATTATGAACAACCAGAAAGATCAGCTTTCCGCTGTGGAGGTGAGAGCCTCTAACAGCAGTCGTCAGGGAACGGTGATTACTCTGGTATTTCCAAATGGAATTTCCAGTCTGAAACCTTTGTATGCTTCCAGTAAAATCAGGATTACGGAAGAGGAACGTACCCTTGAACTGGAGAAACAGGAAAAAGAATATACTCAGGAATATTATGTATATGCAAAAGGAAAACTGGACAGTGTATATTCAAAACCGGCCGAGGCCATTGTTTATGCGGACAGTCAGGTAGGCGTTGTACTGAACAGCAGACAGCAGTATATCTGGGAGCGTGGTAACAGTGATACGGAAAAAAATCTGAATAATGCAGATATCCCGGAAGTATTTTTGTCCGGAACCATGGATGAACAGGTTCTGCAGGAAGGTGCAGGCGATTCGGCTGAGATACTGAATCTGACCGGATGCACCCTGGAGGAAGTATTGTATCGTTTGAGTGAAGACTGTGCCGTGATCGCAAGAAAGCCGGATGGAAGCGCAGCAGTGATCGTAGGTTATGACCGTTACAATACGCTGTTATATAACTTTGAGACAGGGGAACACTATTATTACGCAATGGACGACAGTACCGCACTGTTTGAGCAGGGTGGAAACGTCTTTATCAGTTATGTGGAAAAAACGACAACAGGAGGAGAATGACATGGATGAGAGAATTGTAAAACTGGCCAAAGGCCTTGTAAATTATTCCTGTAATGTGCAGCCGGGTGAAAAAGTATATATTCATTACATCGGCGCAGACACAAAGCAGCTGGCCCGTCAGCTGGTCAAAGAAGTGTACGCGGCAGGCGGAGTTCCGTTTGTGCACTACACGGACACACAGGTACAAAGAGAAGTGCTTTTGCATGCTGCAAAAGAGCAGATGGAACTGATGGCGGAAGTTGACTGTCTGGAAATGTCACAAATGGACTGTTACATCGGTGTCCGCGGTGCGGAAAATGTATCCGAACTGTCGGATGTGCCTTCTGAACGGATGAGATTGTACGAACAGTATTATCAGACACCGGTTCATCACGGAATCCGTGTGCCGAAGACAAAATGGGTTATACTTCGTTATCCGAATGCAGCTATGGCGCAGCTGTGCGGAACCAGCGTGGAGGCATTTGAAGATTTTTATTTTGACGTATGTACTCTGGATTATTCCAAAATGGGAAAAGCCATGGAAGCACTGATCGAATATATGAACCGTACAGATAAGGTCCGTATGGTAGGTCCTGGAACGGATCTTACCTTTTCTATTAAAGATATTCCGGCTGTGCCATGTGCGGGTAATATGAATATTCCGGATGGTGAAGTATATACTGCTCCGGTTCGTGATTCGGTAAATGGAACAATTACCTATAATACACCGTCCATTCAGCAGGGATTTACCTTTGAAAATGTATGTCTGACCTTTGAAAATGGAAAAATTGTGAAAGCTACAGCAAATGATACAGAGCGTATTAATGAGATTTTTGATATGGATGAAGGAGCAAGATACATCGGTGAATTTGCCATTGGTGTAAATCCGTATATTATGACTCCCATGAAAGATATTTTGTTTGACGAAAAGATATCCGGATCCATTCACTTTACACCAGGCAACTGCTACGATGATGCACCAAACGGAAACCATTCTTCTCTTCACTGGGATCTGGTATGGATTCAGCGGGCTGAGTACGGCGGAGGAGAAATCTATTTTGATGATGTTCTGGTTCGAAAGGATGGAAGGTTTGTGGTGCCGGAACTGGAATGTCTCAATCCGGAGAATCTGAAGTAAGAATGCCTGCTTCGCAATAAAGTTTAATATGCAGTGAAGATTTTATGCCTCGGATTGCCTGCACGGTTTTAGGTGACACCGTACAGGTGAGCCGGGGTATTTGTATTTTTAGAAAAAATGCAAAATACGGGACAATGCGGGTGAAAAAATATTTTGTCCGGTGCAACAAAATCATGCAGGAAGGACACTGTATTTATGAACCGGTTCCTGGGAGGTGAAAATAGTATGGAAGGAAAAGATTTGATTCAGCGCGCCCGTCAGGGGGATCGCGACGCGTTTGCCGAATTGTATGGACATGTGTATCAGGACTTATATCGATTTGCATTGTATACGTTGAAAAACCGTCACGATGCGGAAGATGTGGTGGCTGATACAGTGATGGCGGCGTATGAACAGATACGAAAGCTGCGCAGTGCGGATGCCTTTCGTGGCTGGATCTTTAAAATATGCAGCAACATCTGTAAACGGAAACTGAAGGAATACATAAATAAGACGGAGGAACTGCCGGATGATCTTCTGGCACCGGTGGGGGATCTGTCGGAAGATGCCCATGTGCGTGCCGCTTTTTCACGGCTGACCGAGGAAGAACGTTTTATTATTTCCATGCACATTTTTGCCGGGTATACCAGCAAAGAGATAGGCCGGATTCTTCATATGAGCCACAATACAGTGCGCTCGAAGGAAAGCCGGGCTCTCAGAAAAATGGAACAGTTTATGGCAGAATAGGAGGGTGAAGGATATGAATGAGGAAAAATTATTAGAAAAAATCAGAAATTCTGCCCGAAATGATGAGCCATCAGCAAAATTGGAACCGGATTTTATAAAAGACAGACTTGAAAAAAACAGGAAAACAGACAGATGGGGAGCCGTCCATCGAGT
The DNA here is from genome assembly GCA_036310185.1 of Lachnospiraceae bacterium. Lineage (GTDB taxonomy): Bacteria > Bacillota > Clostridia > Lachnospirales > Lachnospiraceae > JALENY01. Next base: position 24,535 of record JAXJSH010000131.1, read on the forward strand.
TGGCTGTGCGGCAGCGGCGGTTTGTCTGGTTGTTATGGGTGCTGCGGTTTTATCTAAAATAGGAATGAAGAGAGATACTTCTGTGGAGAGGGCTTTCGATACGTCTGCAAATGAGACGACTATGGAAACGGCAATTTTCGATGATGGGGAAGCGGTGGAAGGGAATGACATTTCCGAAGGCGCGGTGAATCTGGAAAAGGTTCTGGTTCAGGCAGAATCTTACGAACAGATCTTAACACGTCTGGCCGAGTGTTATGCCTATAGCTGTGATGTGGCCGAGGCGGAAGAAGGGGAAGCGTTTTTGGAGAGTGAGCCAACCGAAAGAACAGCAGGAAGCATAGAAGATGGCGGTGCGGCAGAAGAGGAGGCCGCATATTCAGGCTATTCTGCAACAAATATTCAGGAATTGGGTGTTGAGGAAGGCGATATCGTAAAAACGGATGGAACATATATTTACATTCTGAAAAATGATTCTTCTGTGCAGATATTGGAAGCAAACGGCGATACGATAAGCGTTACGGGCTGTATCTCCAATGTGAAAAAAAACGGTGAAACGGTGGAAGATATGTATGTAACCGGAGACCGGCTGATTCTGATTTCTGCTTTTTCCGATGTCCGGATCAGAGATGTGGCAGAGGATGTGACCGGTGTCAAAGGGTTCAGTGGTGTGAAAGCATATACGTATGATATTTCTGACCGCGGCAAACCGGACTGTCTCGGTGTTGTGGAACAGGAGGGGGCTTACAGTGGCTCCAGATTGGTGGACGGCTATCTGTATCTTTATTCCAATTGTTACAAATCTTCTGTTCGGGAAGCGGTCAGTGAGATGGAAGAAGAGGAAGCAGATTCTTATTTTCCATCCGCAGGCGGAACTGTTTTGAAGGCAGATGAAATTTATATTCCTCAGAATCTGCGGGGTACGGATTATATGATATTTGCATCGGTGGATTTGGAAAATCCCAATAAAATCAAAGATAAAAAAGCGGTTATGTCCATGTCTGATCTGTATTATGTAAGTACGAAAAATATCTATTTAACCCAGGAAGACTGGAGTCATGGACAGAGTAAAACCACGATCATTAAGATGGATTTTTCAGATGGTGTGATTACACCTGTGGCCGCCGGTGTGGTTCCCGGGTATTTGAATGATAATTTTTCCATGAGTGAGTATGATGGTTATTTGCGGGTAGTGACAACGGGTATGACAAACGGGAGATCCGGCAATCATCTGTATATATTGGATGAAAATATGAATATTACCGGCCGGATTGAAAATCTGGCGGCGGATGAAACAATAAAATCAGCCAGATTCCTTGGAAATACAGGGTATTTTGTCACATATCGGGAGATGGACCCGCTGTTTTCGGCAGATTTGTCAGATCCATATAATCCCAAGATCCTCGGTGAACGGAAGATAACCGGATTTTCTTCCTATCTGCATTTTTATGGGGAAAACCTTCTTTTCGGGCTTGGATATGAGACTGATCCGGATACCGGTGAAGGATTGGGCATAAAGCTGTCCATGTATGATATTTCGGACCCGGAAAATGTGAAGGAAGTACATAAGCTGGTACTTGAACTGGATGCTTCAGCGGCACTTTCCAACTATAAATCTTTGCTGATCGATCCGGAAAAAAATCTGATTGGTTTTGTGGGTTCAGACTATAATTACGGAGAGGGTTACAGGTATGAATCCGGTTATTATCTCTTCCAATATGATCCGGAACAGGGATTTGTCAATTTGCTGACGGAAAGTCTGGGCTGTGATTATACCGATTCTGCGCGGGGAATCTATATTAGCGATACCTTTTATCTGGTCAAAGTAAATGAGGGCAGTCTGACTGCTTATGATATGACACGGAATTTCGCTGAGACCGGTGAAATAACATACTAACCCATTGGGGACGGGGAAGGGACGAAAGTCCTGACCCCGTCTGTTTTTTTGCAGGTCAGACGGGCGGATTTTTGCTGATCCTGGTTCAGTGGAATCTGTTTTAAATAAAGTTTTTTTCAGATGAAATATGTGTTATGATAGAACGAACAGAAGGTTTGTTCTGAAAAGGAAGATCAGGCGAAATAATGATAAAATTATTCTGTCATGGAGATAGAAACCATAAGTTTTATGAAAAGGGGTAACAATGAAGTTTATACATATTGCAGATGTACATCTGGGAGCAGCTCCGGATCGGGATTTTCCCTGGGGAGCGGAAAGAGCAACGGAAATCTGGAATACGTTTTCCGAAGTTATAGAGATTGCAAAACAGGAGAAAACAGATTTGCTGCTGGTGGCGGGAGACCTGTTTCATGGCCAGCCACTGGTGCGGGAACTGAAAGAGGTGGCGTATTGTTTTTCGCAGATTCCGGATACGACGGTTGTGCTGGCTGCGGGAAATCATGATTATCTGCGTCGGGATTCCAACTATCTGACCTTTTCATGGCCGGATAATGTGGTTGGATTGTGGACCGATACCTGTGAGGGTGTTTATCTGGAAAAACTGAATACATATGTATATGGTATGAGTTATCAGGAAAGAGAGATCAGGGAGCCGGTTTATAATCAGACGTTTCCGGGCGGTCGGATTAATCTGAAAACGGAGCATCCGGATGCAGTGCATATTCTTGTGGCGCATGGGGGTGATGAAAAACATATTCCCATTCGTCATACTGCTCTGGCAGGGGCGGATTTTGACTATATTGCGCTGGGACACATTCATAAGCCGGAAATCCTGGTTCCCGGGAAAATGGCTTATGCCGGTTCATTGGAACCAATTGATAAAAATGAAACAGGCGAGCATGGATATATAAAAGGAATCATCAGGGAAAATCAGGATTTTGTACTGGGTGCGGACAGCCGTAGTACGGAAGTGACTTTTGTGCCTGCTTCCAGCAGAGAGTATAAAGATATGGTACTGCAGGTGGCTGCTTACAGTACAAGAAGTTCTCTCCTCAGCAGGGCAAAAAAGTATGTAAAAGAGCATGGAGAGCAGCACATTTACCGGATTACGCTCAATGGTTTTCGGGATCCGGATATGGATTTTTCCCATATGGATTTTTCTTCTGCCGGAAATGTGATCGAAGTAAGGGATGAGACAGAGCCGGAATATGATTTTGAAGAGATGAAAAAGAAATATGCAGGCACAGTGATCGGCTGCTATCTTGAAAAATTTCCGCTGGAAGTACCGGGACTGATGACGGAAGTGCAGCGGAAGGCTCTGTATTATGGCGTGCAGGCCCTTTTGGGCGCAAGAGAAGACTGAACTGGCAATTTGAAAGCCGGGAGAAGATAAACAGGAAAGGAAACTTGTTGTATGAATATAGAGGAACTTCATCTGAAAAATTTCGGGAAGTTTTCTGACCGGAAAATTTCCTTCAATCCCGGGATCAATCTGATTTACGGAGAAAATGAGAGCGGAAAGACCACGCTCCATACATTTATAAAAAGCGGTTTTTACGGTATCCGCAAGAGTCGGGGGCGTGGGGCCGGAAAGGATATTTTTCATCGATATGAACCATGGGAAAATCCTTCCTATTATGCAGGCAATATTCGTTTTCAATGCGGAGAAAAGATCTTCCGTCTGGAGCGGGATTTCCAAAATCCCCAGGGCAGGGATATGCTGGTCTGCGAGACGGACGGGGAAAGATTGTCTCTGGAATACGGGGACTTGGATATGCTGATGGGGGATGTTGGCGAAGTCGTTTTTGAAAATACGGTATTTATCAGTCAGATGAAAAGCAGGACAGAGGATGGACTGGCAGCAGAGTTGAAAAATTATATGGCAAACTGTCAGGATGGAGACGGTTCTGTAAACGTACAGGAGAGTGTTCAGTTCTTAAAATCTCAGAAAAAAGAACAGGAGCGGCAGATTCAGGCTAAATTGAAAAAGCAGGAAGAGCGAAAAGAAAAACTTTTTTCAAAGCTGCAGTATGTTCAGGAGGATCTGCAGAAACTGAAGGAAGAATATAAAAATGTCTGTCAGGAAATGGAGAAAGAGTCTCAGGATAAAAATGGAGAGGCACAGGAAGGGAACAATCTTCCGGAGGCAGAATCCGGAGATGAAAAGAATGATGATTTCCGGTATGAAGATATCGGTGAAGAAGAACCATTATTGAAATGGAAAGATCGCATGCGGGCGGTTGCTGTGCTGGTGATAGCCGGAATATTGCTGATTTTGCTTTCTTACTGGGATGGAAATGAGCCATCTGTTAAAATGCTGATCGTTGCGGCAGCGGCCATCGCATACGCGGCGGTAATTCTGATACATGGAGTCTGGACTTCCATGAAGGGACGGGAGGAGCAGATTCTGGAAGAAAAAATTCCACAGGCACCGAAAAAGGAAGATACGGATTCTCTCCGTTGGAGTGCAGGGCGTTTGGAAAAAGAGATACATGAAAAACAGCTGCAGGCGGAAAATCTTCAGGAAGAAATAAACAGGCTGACGGATGAGGATAATCGTGAAGAGCGCAGAAATATAGAGGCGATCCAGCTTGCCATGGACTATATTGAAGAAACCGTAGCGGATATGCAGGTTTATATGGGAAAACGGCTGAAAGACCGGACTTCTGAAATTTTGTCAGAGCTGACGGACGGGAAATATACGGCGGTGGAACTGGATGAGGATTTTCAGCCGGGTGTGCATACCGCCAGCCAATATGTTCCTCTTGAGCAGCTGAGCAGGGGAACAATGGAACAGGTATATTTCGCGCTGCGCATGGCGTCAGGCGAAATCCTTTGTCAGGAAGAAGTATTGCCCGTGATTCTGGATGATGTATTTGCCATGTATGATGAGGAGCGTCTGGGACGGACACTTCACTGGCTGGCAATGCAGAACCGGCAGGTTTTAATATTTACCTGCCATAAAAGAGAAGAGGAATTGCTGAAGCGATTGGGTATTGTTTATAATAAAGTGCAAATGTAAATATCGTTCTGGAAAAATATGGTAAAAAGGTAAGTTAGACCTTGCGTAAGGGATAATCTCCCTGTTATACTTAGAGCCAACGGGAGAGGAAATACTCTATTTGGACGTGGAGTATAACAGGGAGGTTTTATATTATGAAAGGCAAATATGAGGTTTTTCGCTGTGTAGAGGTTATTCTTTACACGGTATTGTCTTTTGTGCTGGCGGCAATCATAATGTATCTGATTCGAAGCTATACGGGCTGGACTTACTCAGAGTGGAGCCGGAACAGTCAGATCTGTGTTTATATAATACTGGTAGTGGTGATTGGTTCTATTTTTTGTAAAGTTTACGAAGGGGTGGATTATATTTTGGGCAGGATCGATGAAAAAAAGAGTACCACCCAGGCTGCACCTGCTGCAGATTTGGAGGAAGCGTGTGCTGTCGAAGATGAAAAAGATGACGAAAATGAAGAAGAAAATGAAGACGAAAATGAAGACGATGAAAAAAAGAAAAAATTTGTAATCGTAGATTTTCATATGTGAAATAAAAGTCAAAATAACGTAATTTTAAATCAGAATAAGGCAAGAAAAAAATAGAAATCCATAGTATCTTGGTAAGAAACAGGAGGTACGGAAAAATGGAAAAAAACTGGTGGAAAGAAAGCGTTGTTTATCAGATCTACCCGAGAAGTTTTTGTGACAGTGACGGTGACGGCGTTGGCGATATAAAAGGTATTACAGAAAAACTGGAACATATAAAGGAACTGGGAGCAGACGTAATCTGGCTGTCTCCTGTATATGAATCTCCGAATGATGATAATGGTTATGATATCAGCAATTATCGCGGTATCATGAAAGAGTTCGGAACAATGGAAGATTTTGACCGGATGCTGGAAAAGGCCCACTCGCTTGGCCTTAAAATCATGATGGATCTGGTGGTAAATCATACTTCGGATGAGCATCCATGGTTTATGGAAAGCCGCAAGTCAAAAGATAATCCATATCGTGATTACTATATCTGGCGCGATGGGAAAGACGGAAAAGAGCCAAATAACTGGGGTTCCTGTTTCAGCGGCAGTGCATGGAAGTATGATGCGGCTACGGATCAGTATTTTATGCATCTGTTCTCACCAAAGCAGCCGGATCTGAACTGGGATAACCCGAAGGTGCGGGAAGAAGTTTTTGATATGATGAACTGGTGGTGCGAAAAAGGCATTGACGGCTTCCGAATGGACGTAATCAGTCTGATTTCCAAAACACCGGGATTGCCGGATGGCCCGGCAGGCGAAAATGGATATGGAGATTTTGGACCGGCTGTGGCAAATGGGCCTCATGTTCACGAGTATCTGCAGGAAATGAACCGGGAGGTACTGTCAAAATATGATCTGATCACGGTAGGAGAATGTTCCGGCGTTACCATAGAGGAAGCAAAAAAATACTCCTCTTCTGACGGAAAAGAACTGAACATGGTATTTCAGTTTGAACATATGGGGCTGGATGATGGCGAAAACGGCAAGTGGTGCTGCAATCAGATCAGGCTTACCCAGTTAAAAGCGATTATGTCCAGGTGGCAGACAGAACTGGAAGGGAAGGCCTGGAACAGCCTTTTCTGGTGCAATCATGATCAGCCCAGAATGCTGTCCCGTATGGGTAACGACAGTGACGAATATCGTGAGATCTCCGCGAAAATGCTTGGAACCTGTCTTCACATGATGCAGGGAACACCCTATGTATATCAGGGAGAAGAACTGGGTATGACAAATTATCCGTTTACCTCGCTGGATGAGTTCCGGGATATTGAGAGTATCAACGCATACAGGGAATTGACCGAAAATGGAGCAGTCGAACCGGAGGAAATGTTTAAATATATCAGCTATAAAGGGCGGGATAACGCAAGAACTCCGATCCAGTGGGATGACAGTGAAAATGCAGGTTTTACAGCAGGAACACCGTGGATTCCGGTAAACCCGAATTATACAAAGATCAACGCAAAAGAGCAGTATGATCGGCAGGATTCGGTATTTCATTACTACAAAAAACTGATTTCACTGAGAAAGCAGAATCCGGTTATTGTATATGGTACATATGAGCTGCTTCTTCCGGACAGCGAAGATCTGTTCGTATATACAAGAGCTCTGGATGGACAGAAAATTCTGGTAATCTGTAACTTTGCAGAGAAAGAAATTGATTTTGTACTGCCGGAAGAGTTCTCTGATGAAAAGAGAACCGTATGGATTGGAAATTATGGTCGTGAGAAGGCTGAAAAAGAAATGATGTTAAAACCGTATGAATGTATGGTGATTGGCTGAATATAGGCAGGGCTGAAATGAAGCGGGGATATTTCCATGTTCCTGCCTGATATAGGAATTCCACAACCCCTGTGGAGGAATAGTCTGTATCATTGCGGAGTTTAATCTTCAGCAAATCGCCGGTCATTCCATCATAACAGACTAACGGATGGTGGCCATGACTTCGGTAATGGAAGTTAAATCCCTTCCCTTTCTGGTGCCCATAAGTGTAAAGAAGGGTGGAGTCCAGGTCCAGCAGTAAAAGCTTAGGTTTCTTTATGGCATACACAACTTTACGAAACCTGCGCATCAGAACATGAAACTGATTCAGAGTGGTTTCATCCATCCGGTTGAAAAATCTGGACAGAGCAGGCCGTGAAGTAAGTGCCTTTTTGTCAAGGATGGCTGTTAATACAGGATCATGAATAAGTTCATCGGAGGATAGATCACCTCCGTCAAAATTTATCTTAGTGAAGAAAATGTATTGGCAGAATATGTCTGCCATTGCATCGGAAATCGCTCGTTCCAATGATGTGTTCATCAAACATAATTTTGATAATCATGATGGAGAAGTGCCTGTGTAGGCAGCGGTTGAAGTTCTTTCCTTTGGCACATTATCGAAGATCATTAAAAACTTGAAGACTGGTGTGGGAAGTTCGTATTCAATATTGGCGGCTAATTACCAGTACACATCGAAAAAAGGTAATCAGGTAAATCCATCTCAGAGAATGCTTGCCTCATGGGTACAAGGAGTTTCTGTGTTGCGAAATATGTGCGCTCATAATTCCAGAATTTACAACAGAACAATACATACGACACCGGAAATTTTGGATGCAGATAAGGTTACGCCACCGCCGGCACATAACGGTTTGTATCAAATCTTATTGGCGATGAAGTATCTGCGTTCGTCTAATGAGGAGTGGACAGTATTCGTGAATGCCTTGGATAAGCTGATTCAAAATAATATTGGTGTAATCAGTCTTACAGCAATGAATCTTCCAACAGATTGGAAAGCACATCTAAGTGTATAAACGCAGCAGAACTGCATAAAATAGTAAAGCAGACCTAACCAAGCATTTTTATGCTCAAACCGGTTAGGCTTTCGGCGGAGTGTTACGATAAGCACTTCGCCATTTTTATTTTGATGAAAATAAATTAATATATCATAGGTGGAAAAAGCAACTGATAGTTGCATGATGAGCAAGAGTTGGTTGGTAGATTTCTTTGCGTGATTTACTATACTTGAATTAACAAATCAAGGAAGTATGTATATATAAAATATCACAAATAGAAAAGTTGTTTAAAGTATCTTTGGAGGAACTTATTTGGGGCGAATGTCAGCAAGAGACACAGAAAGACATGGCAAAAAAGATATATGTTTTCTTGTCTTTTCAAAGAAGATTGTAGATGGGTTGCTTGAATTGGCGATTGATTTTGCACATTCAACTATTTCTATGATGGGAGAGAGGAATATAAAGAAATATTTGCTGGAGAGATATTTGATCGACGCCAGAGACAAATATATTGTGATGTTATTATTCCGTAGCGGTATGATAGAATTGAAGAAATATTGGGTGAATACTTGGATTTGCCGTAATATGAAATTTAATATTTGTAGCAAAGGCGCTCTGGTTAAGGGGCTGGATAGGTAAAGATGGAAAAGAGGATACGTTTTGTAGTATAATACGTCTATAGTTGTCTTTGCTTTTGTGAATAAGTACATTCTGACATTTTGCAGAGGGCGACTTCTGAATAACTGCAATATGTTCAGAATGATAAGAACAAGAAATAATAGCAACAATATACATTGTAATGATAAACATATCTTGATGACAGGAGGCAATATGTCACTTCAGCTGATTCTGGGGGGCTCCGGTACGGGCAAATCCCACTATTTATTTCAGAAAATCATAGAGGAAGCAGGAACACATCCGGAGAAAAACTATCTTGTGATCGTGCCGGAGCAGTTCACCATGCAGACCCAGAAAGAACTGGTCACCAGACACCCGGATGGCGGTATTTTAAATATTGATGTGCTCAGTTTTGAACGTCTGGCCTATCGTGTTTTTGAAGAGGTGGGGGTCAGTACGCGAACCATGCTGGAGGAAATCGGAAAAAGTTTTGTGCTTCAGAAAATCGCGCTGGATAAACAGAAAGATCTTCCTTTTCTGGGAAGGAATCTGTCCAAACCAGGCTATATTTATGAGATGAAATCGCTGATCTCCGAGTTAAAGCAATACGATATCGGACCGGAAGATCTGGATGATATGATAGCGCAGGCAAAAAAACGTCCGCAGCTGAAAGGCAAACTGATGGATGTGCGCACCATCTGCCAGGCTTTTTCGGATTATCTGGAAGATAAATATATGACGGCAGAGGATGTGCTGGGTGTACTTTGTGACATCTCCGGCACATCACAGATTTTAAAGAACAGTATTCTGGCTTTTGATGGATTTACCGGTTTTACTCCGGTTCAGAACAAACTTATGCGGGAACTTTTAACCATAAGTGAGCAGGTTTATGTGACGGTCACGATTGATGCGAAAGAGCATGTATTTGATAAACCAAAAGAGCAGGAGCTTTTTGCCATGAGTAAAAAGATGATTTTATCTCTGATGAATATGGCAAATGAGGAGCATGTGGAAATTGAACCGGAAATCCGGCTGGAACAAAATGAAAACAGCCGGTTCGGACAGGCACCGGCATTGACTTTTCTTGAGCAGAATCTGTTTCGCTATGGACTGAAAGCCTATGAAAAAGAACAGCGGGAAATTCAGATTCGTATGGCCAAAAATCCACTGCGCGAAGTGCAGGCGGCAGCCACTGCCATACGCCGTCTGATTCGTGAGGAGGGCTATCGCTATCGGGATATCGTAATCATAACGGGCGATCTGAAATTGTATGGCAATTATGTGCGGCAGATATTCGGAACGGCAGATATACCTTATTTTATCGATGAAAAGCGATATGTTTTAAACAATCCCTATGTGGAATTTTTGCGGGGAATCATAGCATTGGAGGCGGAAAACTACAGTTATGACAGTGTATTCCGGTATCTGCGCAGCGGTTTATCGGACATTGAACCGGAAAAAGTGAACCAGCTGGAAAATTATGTTCTGGCTCTGGGTATCCGCGGATTTAAAAAATGGAATGAAAAATGGATTCGCCACGCAAAGGATATGAAACCGGAAGAGACAGAAGAACTGGATCAGATCCGCCAGGAAGTGATGGCGGAATTATTGCCTTTTCACGAAGCAGTCAAAGGCAGTCCGGATAAAAAAGTGCGCCCTACCGTGCGGGAAATGACAAAAGCGCTTTATGAAATAAGCTGTGCAAGAAGCGTGCAGGAAAAATTAAAGGAAAAAGAAAATGCTTTTGCAGAGGCAAAACGTCCCGATCTGGTGCGGGAATATGCCCAGGTATACGGGAAAATCATGAGCTTTCTGGATAAACTGGCAGATGTGCTGGGGGATGAGACCGTATCTTTTTCAGACTATCAGACTATAGTGGAAGCTGGCTTTATGGAAACCAAAATCGGTATCATACCGCCATCTGCCGATCAGGTACTGGTGGGTGACATGGAACGAACCCGTTTGAAAGACGTAAAGGTATTGTTTTTCCTTGGCGTCAATGACGGTCTGATTCCAAAAAGCGCGTCAACCGGCGGCATTTTGTCCGAGGCGGATCGTGAATATCTGGAATCGGAAGCGTTTGTGCTGAAACCGTCGTCCCGTGAAACCATGTATATTCAGAAATTTTATCTGTATCTGAACCTGACGAAACCGTCGCAGAAATTGATTTTATCCTTTTCCGGTTCCAATTCCCAGGGAGAAGTGATCGGGCCGGCTTACCTGATCGGAAGTATTCGTAAGCTTTTTCCAAATCTTATGATCGAGGAAGAATCGGAGCATCTGGAACAGCTTGTGGAAACACCGGAATCCGGTATGGAATATCTGATCGACGGTCTGCGGAAAAATGGGGAATCGGAGCCTTCGTCGGAATGGAAAGAACTGTACCGCTGGTATGCATCCAACAAAGAGTATGCCGGACGACTGTATACACTGGTGGATGCGGCTTTTAAAAGAAGTCCGGAGGACCGCATCAGCCGGGCTGTGGCAAAAGCATTGTACGGAAATATACTGGAAAACAGTGCGACCAGGCTGGAACGGTTTGCGGCGTGTGCCTTTGCACATTTTCTGCAGTACGGACTGAAATTAAGAGAGCGGGAACAGTACGAATTTACCGGCATGGATATGGGAAATCTGGTTCATGCGGCCCTGGAGAATTTTTCAAAGAAAGTGGCGGAAAGCTCCTATAGCTGGCAGACCATGGAAGATGAACTTCGTGAAAAACTGATTCAGGAATGTGTGGAAGAAGTGATTCATGATTACGGAAATACGATTCTGCACAGTTCAGCCAGAAATGAATATATGATTGCCCGTGTCCGCCGCATTATGAGCCGGACTGTATGGGCACTGCAGGAGCAGATTCGCCGCAGTGATTTTGTGCCGGAAAAATTTGAGGTATCTTTCCGTATGGAACAGGATTTGAATTCGGTTCACGTGGATTTGACCGAAGAAGAGAAAATGAAGATACGGGGAAGAATTGACCGCCTTGATACCTATAAAGATGGGGACCGTGTTTATATAAAAGTGATTGATTACAAATCCGGTTCCACAAATTTTGATCTGGTGGCAATTTATTACGGGCTGCAGCTGCAGCTGGTGCTGTATATGAATGCGGCGCTGGAACTGGTCAGAAAAGGGAAAAAAGAAGCCCATCCGGCAGGCATTTTTTACTACAATGTAAAAGATCCCATGGAAAACTGGGAAGAAGGAGAAACGGAAGAAGCCCTTCGGGAGCGCATATTAAAAGATTTGAAACTGAACGGTCTGGTACATGGGGAACGGCATGTGATTGAACATCTGGATACCACTTTAAAGGAAGCGGATGGTAATACGCAGGAGAGAAGACCTTCTTTTGCAGCACCGGGCGCAGGGGCCATGGAGTCCAGCGTCATTCCGGTAAAATACAATAAGAACGGTTCCCTTTCCGCCGCCTCCAGTGTGGCCAGTGAAGCCCAGTTTGAGACCCTGTCGCACTATGTGGCAGATACGGTAAAAGGAATCGGCAGAGAGATTCTGGACGGAAATGTTGCCATAAATCCTTATGAGCGAAGGGGAAGGAGCAGCTGTGATTACTGTCCTTACAAAAATATCTGTGGTTTTGACAGCAAAATACCGGGGTATGAGTTCCGGCAGCTGGATTCTCTGAAAAAAGATGAGGTCTGGAATCGAATGAAAGCGAAAGGGGGAGATGTCCATGGGGATGAACTGGACCAGTGAACAGCAGAAAGTCATTGACGCACGTGACCGGAATATTCTGGTCAGCGCAGCGGCCGGATCGGGAAAAACAGCCGTTTTAGTAGAACGGATCATATCCATGGTTTTGGATGAAAAAAATCCGGTAGACATCGACCGTCTTTTGATCGTGACATTTACAAAGGCAGCAGCAGGTGAGATGCGTGAAAGAATCGGTGCGGCGCTGGAAGCCAGACTGGAAAAAGATCCGGACAACCAGCATCTGCAAAAACAGACCACACTGCTGCATCATGCACAGATCAGCACTATACATGGA
>JAXJSH010000132.1:0-2542 GCA_036310185.1 Lachnospiraceae bacterium
CTTTTGACCATATCAGAAGCAGAGCCCATCGGCCCCGGCAGTCTGCTGGACATTCTCGTCCTCTTCCCCTGCACCGGCAATACAATTGCAAAACTGGCCAATGGAATCACCGATACCCCTGTCCTGATGGCTGCAAAAGCCCATCTCCGGAACAACAAACCGCTGCTGATTTCCATTTCTACGAACGATGCCTTGGGCATGAATATGAAAAATATCGGTTTGCTGCTCAATGCCAAAAACATCTATTTTATTCCTTTTGGTCAGGATAATCACAAAACAAAGCCAAATTCCATGATTGCACACACGGAACTTCTAATTCCATCTCTGGAGGCTGCCCTGGAGGGCAGACAATATCAACCTGTCATCTGCTAGCAGGATCTACTGGCATATACAGACCCCCATATCTGCAGCCCTGCTCTCTGACTTTTTGAGCAAGCAAGTATCCGCTGACATGTTTTGACTAAAATATCCGTCTGCTCACATACTGACAATTCATTTTGACATACTAAAAATATCACTTTGTAACTATTCAGACGGTGCCATTCACAAATGCCGGAATAGACTTTACACATATGTGTTCGTACCTTCTGAACAGTTACATCACATTTATATAAAGGAGATTGAACTATGTGTGGTATTGCAGGTTTCTATAACCCTGACGCAAATTACATGGAAGAAGAAAATAAGTGGAAGTCCATTTTAGACCATATGAACCGGGTACAGAAGCGCAGAGGACCGGACGGTGAGGGGACATTTCTCAGTCCCCTGTGCGGTCTGGCCCATGTGAGACTGGCAATTATCGATCTGGTCACCGGCCAGCAGCCCATGATAAAAAAAGATGGCAGCCGGGAATGCGCCATCATTTTCAATGGGGAAATCTATAATATGAACGAACTGAAAAAAGAATTGCTGCTGGAAGGCGTCTCCTTTTCCACCGCCAGCGATACGGAAGTCATTCTGGCCGGCTATATGCTTCATGGAAAAGACTACATCAAAAAGCTGAACGGTATTTTCGCAGTGGCTCTGTGGGATTCCGTTCCCGGTCAGATTTATCTGTTCCGTGACCGATTGGGCGTAAAACCGCTGTTTTATACGATAAAAGATCATACACTTGTTTTTGCTTCTGAAATAAAAGGCCTGTTCGCCTATCCCGGTATCAGTCCCGTTCTTGATCAGGACGGACTTTGCGAAATTTTTGCTCTTGGCCCGGCAAAATCCTATGGAAAAGGAGTATTCAAAGATGTTTTGGAAGTTCTTCCCGGCCACTGTCTCACTTACAGCAAAGGCGCCTGTACCACAGAGGCATACTGGAAACTGGAGAGCAGGCCTCACGAAGATTCCATGGAACAGACAATCGAAAAGACTGCCTGGCTTCTGGAAGATGCAGTCAAAATGCAGATGCTTTCCGACATTCCCATCAGCACCTTTCTCTCCGGCGGCATAGACAGCAGCCTTGTCACCGCGATCTGTGCAAAAGAGCTGAAAAAGCAGGGGAAAATACTGAATACCTTTTCCTTCGACTTTCAGGAAAACAACAAATACTTCCAGTCAAATTCCTTCCAGCCCAGCCAGGATCGCCCCTTTGCTGAAAAAATGGCCGATCACTGCGGCACCAACCATTATTTTCTGGAATGCAGCAATCAGGATCAGCTGGATTATCTCTATGATGCGGTGGATGCCAGAGACCTTCCATGTATGGCCGACGTGGAATCTTCCATGTTGTATTTCTGCTCAAAGGTGAAGGATTACAACAAAGTTACATTAACCGGTGAATGCGCCGATGAGATTTTCGGCGGATATCCCTGGTTTCACAACCCGGCGGCATTTCAGACAGATGCATTTCCCTGGTCTATGAGTATGGAACCGCGCCAGACACTTTTAGACGATGCGGTTATCCAAAGCCTGCATATGGAAGAATATGCCCGCGCCGCCTATGAGAAGACCATTTTGGAAACTCCGGTTTTCCCGGAAGACACGCCGGAAGAAAAACGCAGAAGAGAAATCGCATATCTGAACCTGCGCTGGTTTATGGTCACCCTTCTGGACCGGATGGACCGCACCAGTATGTACAACGGTCTGGAAGCCCGGGTTCCCCTTGCAGATCACCGGATTGTTGAATACGTTTTCAATGTCCCATGGCATATGAAATGTCCCAACGGCATTGTAAAAGGTCTTCTCCGCCATGCGGGCGAAGGACTGCTTCCGGATGAAATTCTCTGGCGCCGGAAAAGCCCTTACCCCAAAACTTATCATCCGGATTATGAAAAAAGTCTGGGGCTTCGCCTGAAAGAAGTTCTCGCTTCACCTTCTGCACCAATCCGGACTCTGCTGGACACGAAAAAAGTCCGCGCATTTCTGGAGAGTCCGTCCAACTACGGAAAACCATGGTATGGACAGCTGATGGCGGGACCACAGATGCTTGCATATATGTTGCAGGTAAATTACTGGCTGGAAAAATACCATATTCAAATCATATGATACCAGGGTCGAAAGGTCACTTGTTTCATGCCTGCATGAAAAAATGTGACTTTGAGACCCGCAA
>JAXJSH010000133.1:0-9196 GCA_036310185.1 Lachnospiraceae bacterium
TAGTTGTATTCTTTCTGCAGATCTGTGTCAAAGCCTCAATTTCCGGTGTTACTTTCATACTGTAATTAGACATTCGCATTACTCCTTTCTTTGTTCCAGCCTATGTAACCAGTATTTATCTCCAGTCAGAATCTGCTGCGGCAGATTCTTTTTCTCCCTCGTATAAAATGCTTTTTAACGTATTAACTCAAAAAAACAACTTATGTCGTCTAGTATACCAGAAAAACCCTTTTTCGTAAACAAAAAGTGCACTGGTTCCTTTTTCCGGCCGCTTTCCGTATTCCTCTTGACAGTTCTTTTCCTAATCTTCTATACTGATTTCAAACCATCTGGAAGGAGTCGTACGGCATGCCGGAGCGCGTTCTGCCGTACATGTGACAAATTATGATTATTAAAAACGGTTATCTTATGGATCCTGCAACAAAAACCGAACAAAAGACTGATATTCGCGTAACAGACGGCATCATCACCGAAATCGGCACTCTTGTGCCCACGGATCAGGAAGAAATCCTGGATGCATCCGGGCTTACCATTGCCCCTGGCCTGATCGACACCCACGTACATTTCCGTGATCCCGGACTCACCTATAAAGAAGACCTCCATACAGGGGCTCTGGCTGCCGCAAAAGGCGGTTTTACTTCTGTAATCTGTATGGCGAACACTTTACCTGTAGTCGATAATACGGAAATACTTGCCGATATTCTTTCCCGTGCAGCAGCGGAAAAAATTCATATTTATCAGGCTGCCGCCGTAACACAGGGACTGAAAGGACAGATCATGAACGATCTGGACGCCCTTGCAGATGCAGGCGCCCGCGGTTTTACCGATGACGGTTTCCCGCTTGTAAATCAGAAATATGTTCTTGACGCTATGAAAAAAGCCGCAGAACGGAATCTCCCAATCAGTTTTCATGAAGAGGATCCCTCATTTATCGAAAATGCCGGTATTAACAAAGGAGCCGTTTCTGAAAAACTGGGAATCGGCGGCGCACCGTCTATCGCTGAGGATGTCCTGGTCGCCCGCGACTGTATGCTTGCTCTCCATACCGGAGCACATGTAGTTATCCAGCATATCAGTTCGAAAAATTCAGTAGCTTTGATTCGTACTGCAAAGAAACTGGGCGCCAATCTACATGCCGAAGCGACACCACAGCATTGTACGCTTACAGAAGATGCAGTTCTGGAAAAAGGCACACTGGCAAAACTGAATCCGCCATTCCGTACTGAAGCAGACCGCCAGGCTATTATCGCCGGACTGAAAGACGGAACCATTGACCTGATTGCAACCGATCACGCACCGCACAGTTCCGAAGAAAAGGCGCGCGAACTCACGAAGGCACCGAGCGGCATAATCGGCCTGGAAACTGCACTTGGCCTGTGCATCACCTCTCTGGTGAAACCGGGTCATCTGACACTGATGGAACTTCTGGAAAAAATGACTGTGAATCCGGCTAAACTTTACCATCTTCCGACCGGAAAAATTCAGGTGGGTGCCCCGGCGGATCTGGTGCTATTTAATCCGGATGAAGAATGGATCGTGGACAAGTTTGTTTCAAAATCCTGCAACTCACCTTTTATCGGAAGAAAACTGTACGGAAAAATCCACTGCACGATCTGTAACGGAAATGCAGTATACTCTCTATGATATAATCAGCAGGCAGCTATCCTACCATCAAAAAAGGAACCGGTTCCCATCAGGGAAAACGGTTCTTTTTTAATTGTGTCACAGTAAAAATAAACCCCCTGCTATGCAGGGGGAGGGCAGATCTTTAGATATAAGTATGAGCTCCTGCGCTATCATAAAAGTGGGTCTGCAAAACCACAAATAAATAGCACAGGAGGTCCTAAGAATGGACACAAATAGTTTAGCTCATACGAAATGGGAATGCAAGTATCACATCGTTTTTGCACCAAAATATCGTCGACAGGTAATCTACAAGGATATTAAAGCAGATGTAGGACAAATACTGGGAACTTTATGTAGAAGAAAAGGGATAGAAATAATCGAAGCAGAATGCTGCAGTGATCATATCCATATGCTGGTGAGGATTCCACCCAAATATTCCGTATCAGAAATAGTGGGATACTTAAAAGGAAAAAGTTCGTTAATGATATTTGAAAAGCATGCGAATTTAAAGTACAAGTATGGAAACAGACATTTCTGGTGTCGCGGATATTATGTAGATACAGTAGGAAAGAATACAGCTGCAATCAAAGCGTATATTCAGAATCAGTTGAAAGAAGATTTAGAATACGATCAAATGTCATTAGTAGAGTATATCGACCCGTTTACGGGTGAGCCGGTGAAGAAAAACAAGAAATAAACCACTTGGAGTGGTAGTAGGAAATCAAAGCAAACCAGCAAGCCCCTTTTGGGGCTGCGCCGAAGTAAGGAAGCACTGAATAAGCCCCTTTAGGGGCAGCTGTGAATGTGGTGCAGTTGTCAGACCTTCAGTGCGCCTTCCGGGCGCAAGCAGGTAATAGCCCCTTATAGGGGCAGAACAAGCCACCCGCTAAGCGGGTGGTATTGACTCTGCAATTTTTTGCAACTATTCAAAAGGAGTGAACACATATCAGTCTATTCTGGTATTTTGTAAATGATTTGATAAAGAAATTTTGAAACAAAAAATAGGAAACCTTTTGATTAAGATTTCCTACTTTCTAATAGTCATGCGGAAGATGGGACTTGAACCCACACGACTGCAATAGTCACAAGATCCTTAGTCTTGCTCGTCTGCCAGTTCCGACACTTCCGCGCGTCAACAAATGTTATTATAGGGGAAGTATTCCTGTTTGTCAACACTTTTTTTAATTTTTTTTAATATTTTTTGTTCAACCTCTAATTCGCTAGTTTTCGTTTGTTTCAGAATAGCGTTTTCAACAATGACGATATAAAAAATTACTGATACTTTTCTTCAAATGTGATATATTGTTATCGTTAAGGCATTACTTTTTTGTGTTGGAAGAATACTTCATAAAATCTTAAGAAAGAAAACGAAAAAAATCAATAATTTTTCACCCTTTTTTCATCTAGTTGTGATATACTGTGTATCTAAATAAATGAATGAATGAAATAAAAAGAAATACGTAAGAAAATAAAGGAAAATTATGAGCGCAAAAAACAACGAGAACCAAAACAGGAGAAATCAAAACAACCGAAGACAAAACAACCGGACTCAAAATACCAGAAATCAAAATGGCAGAAACCAAAATAACGGGAACCAAAACGCGAGAAACCGGAACAACGGCACCCAAAACAGCCGGACTCAAAATGCCAGAAGTCAGAACAACAGAAATCAAAATAATAGGAATCATCCAGGCAGAAGCCAAAACCAGGCACCGGAAAGACGAGTTGCTCAAAACCCTCGTCAAACCAGAAATGCAAAAACCAGAAAAAAGGTAAACCCAACCATCCTGGTTGCCTCACTGTCTCTGGTATGTATTCTGGCAATTGCCCTTGGTGTTTATCTGTATTATGGTTATCAGCATAAAGAGGAATTCTTCAAAGGCACCACGATCAACGGGATCGATGTAGGTGGTATGACCGTAGAGGAAGTCGAAACAATGCTTGCAGAAAAAACAAACAATTATGATCTGGTGGTAACCGCCAAAGATGGTCAGACAGCTGAAATTACAGCAAAAGATATTGATTACCATTATGTTTCCGACGGTTCTGTTCAGAAAATTTTTGACAAGCAGATCTGGTGGCTGTGGGTCAAAGGTTATATCGGAGACAAGAGGGATTCCCATGAGGCTTCCGCAGGTGTCGCATATGACAAAGATGCTCTGAAAAACATCATGAACTCCTGGAGTTTCATGATCAAAGAAAATCAGACAGCACCGGTTGATGCTGCTCTCTCTTATGTTGAGAATCAGTATGTTGTAACCGAACATACAGACGGCAATACTATTGATGAAACACTTATGTTTGATGCCCTTGTTGCCGCTGTCAATAATTCAAAAAAAGAATTAAATATAGAAGAAGCCGGAGCATACGTTCTGCCGGCCGTGACCAGTGACGACGAAGTACTGAATGATAATGCAAAAACACTGAACGAGCAGATAAACTGTACTATCGTCCATAATATGCCGGACGGTACTACAAAAGTACTTAACCCGGAGACTCTGCGTTCCTGGATGTCTACCGATGAAAACGGACGTTACTACCGTGATGATACCGTGTTTAATGAAAAAATTGCTGCTTATGTTCAGGAATTAAACGCGGCGATTGAAGCTAACAACGGAAGTACAGTTACCTTTACCAGCTGTAATCCGAGCAACCCCCGACAAATCAGCATCAAAAATTACACCGGCGGTAAATGGACACTGGATGTGGAACAGGAAACCACTCAGCTGACAAATGAAATTTTCACAAATGCCTCTGCTACACGCGAACCGATATACAGCTCCCGCAAATTCCAGGGAAACGGAGCTCTTGGAAGCACCTATGTAGAAATCGACATGTCCGCTCAGCATCTGTGGTACTTTGAAGGTAATCAGCTCATGCTGGAATGTGACATTGTAAGCGGTACTTACACCAATTCCAACCGTCGCA
Organism: Lachnospiraceae bacterium; assembly: GCA_036310185.1. Classification (GTDB taxonomy): domain Bacteria; phylum Bacillota; class Clostridia; order Lachnospirales; family Lachnospiraceae; genus JALENY01. The sequence goes on from JAXJSH010000133.1 coordinate 4,555, forward strand.
CACCGGAAGGTATCTATAGCGTAGACTATAAACAGGAAGACCGTGTACTGCGAGGTGAGATGGTCGAAACGGTCACAGAAGTTCAGGTACCGGTAGAAGTTACGGTTCCGGGGACCGACCCGGTTCTGGATGAATACGGCAATGTAATTCAGGACGGTACACCTCCAACCACTACCATCCAGTACAAAACTGAAACGAAAGTGGAACAGAAACCGGAATATGAAACTCCGGTTAATTACTGGATGCCATTCAACGGCGGCATCGGTATGCACGATGCATCCTGGCGCGGCTCATTCGGCGGAACCATCTACAAATATAGTGGTTCCCACGGATGTATCAACATGCCGCTCAGCAAGGCAGGCGAATTATACAGTATGATTGAAACAGGCTGTACCGTGGTTTGCTATTATTAATCATCTGTTTCATTAACAAACAGGCAGTATAATTTATTGTTTTATTGACACCCAATAAAAACGCCCCGACATATCCACTTAAAATTGATATGCCGGGGTATTTTTATCCCATTTCTTCTCTGGCCGGTTTCACACTCTTCTTCTGATTCAATGATTTTCTGTTTTCTTCCTCATATCTCGCATCTTATTCCAACTCGGCAATTCGGGATACAGCCACGTAAATTTCCTGAATTTTATACCAGGTACGATAATCCACAATTCCGGAAACCGGAAGTCCGAATACGGACTGGAACACCCGAACTGCCTCCTGGGTATCCTCACCGTACTCTCCGCCTGCCACGGGAATATCCGGGATAGCCGGATAGGCACCGCGAATGGTATTCAGCTGTTCCTGTATCTGTCTTACTTTCAGTCCACTGCTGCCGATATCCAGACTGTATCCGGGCCAGGAAGCCGGTACGCCGGATATTTCCTCCGCCGTATTGATGTACATATCATCTCCATAATAATACCGGATAATATCGATCGGCGCATAATTCTGATCACCAAGATACTTGCTGCCCCACTGACTCAACCAGTTTGGACAAGTCACACGTTTCCCATCGCAGTACTGCGTAAGAATCGGCTGACGCACATTCGGACGGGACAGATAATTATCAAAAATCTCATCCACCGCTTCATCTATACTGTCAAAAATATTTCTGCCTCGCATCCATTTATGATCATATGCAGTAGATGACGTAATGGTAAAATCATATCCTTTATTGCGATACCCCGAAACCATCACTCATTCGGGGTTGCTGAAAAAATTCATTGATGTTGATTTTGAAGCGGATTACAATATCATCTTTTGTAATATCAATTCGCTCAATCAATTTGTCAACTAATACTCGCTTGGTTGCTGTATCAGCATTCATAAATACTTCCTGCCATGTTGGTATTTGTTGTCTTAGTTCCTGCCATTCATCTACATTGACAGAAACGCTATTCAAATCAGCTTCTTTTTGTCTGATTACTTCTTGTTGTGCTTTCAACTGTTCCTTATGCTTATTGATGATAGCAACCAGTTCTTCAAGAGATAGGGGATATTCTCCCAACATTGCATTAGGTACATTACTTTCCATTACATCAATTTTTTGTTGTATCTTTGCAAGTTCCTGCTTTTCTTTAGCAACCATCTTTTCAAGTGACTTTTTCTCGGTATTCTGGTTGGTTTGAATTTGTTCAAATACATTTTCATTCTTTTGTAGTTTTCCAATGTATTTTGCCAGAGCTTCAAAAACAATTGGTTCTATTTTATCGGCTCGGTGTTGCTTTGTTTTATCGTGCGGTACTCCTTGCCATGCATTCTGACATTTGTATATAGGAATTTGTTTTGTTCTTCGTTCTCCCGTTGCTTTAATCGTCCAATAATTATATTTGCTTCCATTTACCATTTTACACCCACAGTACCCACAATGTAAAACATCAACTAAGGCTAACATACCATCGTTCCTCCTAATAACTGTAACATCCTTGTTCTCTAATTTCTTTGTATACTTATTGCCACGCTTTTTTCGTTTTTCCTGCACCTTATTCCATGTATTTCCATCAATAATTGTAATATTGTCATTTGCTTCAACCGACAACACCCACTCGTCGCTGTCAAGTCTGCGGTACTTTCCGTTTTTGCGTTCCCTTCTTTTGTATGCTGTATGTCCAGCGTAAATTGGATTAGTAAGAATAGATGTAACAGTACCACTTTTCCATACATCATTCGGAGCAAGTGCTTTGTATTTTTCGTCTGTATTTAATTCTTTTGCAATTTTAGCTGAACCATATTCTTTATCATGAGATAAATGATAAATATGCTTTACAACATCGGCTTGCTCTGGAACAACAACCAGATGTTTTAAAGCTCGTCCATGCTTACTGATTTCGCCAGAGTATTCAAGAGTATATCCAAACGGAGCAGAACCACCCATAAATTTTCCTTTTTGTACTAGCTTTTGTGCGGTGTCTTTTACACGCTGTCCTGTGTCAGAGCTTGATTTCTGTGCGTTACCATACCGTAATGCAAGAACCATCTGCCCCATAATATCATCGGATTCGGGAGAAATACACCCATCTTTGACCGTATATATATCAACTCCTAAGCTTTTTAATGACATTACATATCCGCCTATTTCCCACATACGTCTGCCTAGTCGGTCATCTTTATATACCACTAATATATCAAATTCTTTAGCTTCTGCGTCCTTGTATACCTCCCCAAGAATATCTCTATCCGATACAGCATTTTTATAACCGCTGTTACTTCCCTCAAAGTATTCCTTGTTATCAAGTACCCATTCACTATGGCTTGCAACATATTCTGTTACTAATTGTCTTTGTACGCTTAAGTCGCCATCTGCTTCCAACTGTTGATTAGAGCTTACTCGAAGTAGAATACGAACTCTTTTTCTTTGCATTGTTACTCACGCTCCTTTCTGTGAAGCAGGGAAGAATATCCCTGCTTTTATGTTATGAGATTTTTTTCATGTGTTCCTGTAAAGCATTGGTAAGAATATCTTTAACCTCTTTTTTAATTTGATTATCATTTTCGGTCGGTTCTGGAAATTCCACATATACTTTCATTCTCTCATGCTTAATCTCTTTTTTTTGATAGGCTGTTGCTTCATTCATGGCAAGCTCCCTAATACCATTTACTACAATAGTATTCTTTCGGAGCTTGTCACATTCGGTAATTGTATTTACCATTGGACATCAACTCCTTTCCTTGATATTTCAACCTCCTTTTAATTGGTAACCACTTTTTGTGGTGTAACTATCGTATCATCAAGCTTCTTTTTTGTCAACCACTATTTATGAGTTGACTTATCAAGAATGAGAATATATAATATAGGTAGACTTGCAGGAAAGGAGTTTACGCATGGATATAACTAATATGAAAATTTACGGATATGCTAGTCTTAGAACTGGACATACTAAAGGCGAATTAAAAGAAAACTTTAAAAATACAAAGCTGTATGCCGATTACTTAGATTTAGTAAAGACTATGAAAAATATGTTTGTATATGTGTCGGATGACGCTGTTACACCGACCTATGCATTGATAGAAAATAACATGACATTCAATCCCGATACATCATTGCAAGTAGATGTGATTACAAGTTCCAGAGATGGAATGTTCTATAAATTAGATAGTATTATCAAACAATCCGAGGAACAGAGGTTCCGACCATTTAATACTGTACTAATTATCAATTCTCTTAGTGCCTTTGGAAATGTGGCAAGCATAAAGAAATATTACAAGTTATTTAGAGATAAAAAGATAGGTGTACTCTTTCCCGACTATACAAGAGAAAGTAGCCTTTCCGAATACAGCACATTTAACTTTAATTTTGAGCCTCGTACTAAATCAGAATACGACAGAGCATTTAATCTTGTAGACAGATTGGAGGATGGAGATTTACCAGATAGCAGAGGTCGCATTGGAAAAGATTATAGTATGGCTTTTCGTGTTGCCTTTTGGCTCTATGAACTTTTCAAAATACCAGAGAAAACAGCGGTTGCAATGTCGGGATATAGCAAGAACGGATTTCACATGAAAGCCGATAATTATGAGCAAACACAGAATTATAAGAAAGAATTAGAGATATTCGATAAGGAATACAATATATCTACCTTAATTAAAAGAAACCGACCTGTACCAGATAACTTTGACAAGCTGATACACTGGTTCGAGAAAAAAGGTAGTCTTGAAATGGCTTGTATTCATTGTAAAATACCAATGATATTTCCAGTTGATTATAAGCGACTTGTATTGAAAGCTGAGGGCGGTCGTAAAGAGCTTGCAAGATGTACCAAACTATATGATACCGATTTGATAAATAGATTTGATGAATGGATTGCTTCTGGAAATGCCCCTACTGACTTCTATAATCAATGCAATGATATACTATCTCAATTAGATGAAATGAAGTAATTATTATCAGCTCACAAAAAGTGGTTGACAAGAATAATTTTATATAGTATCATAGATATATCCTCTCAACAGGGGATATATTTTTTAAAATACAGCAAGACCATAAAAAGTGGTTAATATTAGAAAGCAATTTGGTAAATAGTCAAGAAGTATTTTGAAATGATTTTCAGAAAAAAGGGTAACTTTAATAGACCTACGGCTTATTTCTCAAAAAAGACGTAAGTTAAGAATTCGATATGGATTACCTACTCTTTTCCGGAGA
>JAXJSH010000134.1:0-12663 GCA_036310185.1 Lachnospiraceae bacterium
ATAATGGGCACGCCATAAAAAAACGTCCGTCAATGTGCATCCGTGCCTTATATAAGTTTTCAACCAAAAACAGGAATCAGACGAAAGTTATCCACGACTTTCATCCGATTCCTGTTTTTATTTTTTATGATTTTACTTTACCATCTTTTCACTTTATCTGAAAAAATTTTTACTGTTCTTCCGCATGCTTTTCTATTTTCCCGGTTATCATCACCGATCCCACTTATCACAAAGGGAATTGATCTGTCCGGTGAATTTTGCCAGATCTTTATTTGCCCCGTCTTTATTGCGGATAATAACGCTGAGAAGCCGCTGGCCTGCCTGCCAGAGACGTTCATATACTGTACTGGCTCTCTTGCGTCCCGCCGATTCTGCAGCATCTTTTTTGAAGGCAATGCCCTGGGTCTCTTTTATGCAAACGTTGTTCGTAAGATCATATTCCGTGCCGCTGAACGGTGCCATCGTATCATATCCCAGCTCTGTCTTCAAAAGTTCTGCAAAATGATCGCATACGGTATCATCTCCGTGCACCACGAAAACTTTTTTCGGTTTTTCTTTAAAAGCAGACGCCCAGTTCAGCAGCCCCCTCTGATCTGCATGACCGCTGATGCCCGGAAGCTGAACAATCTCCGCCTGAACGGAAATGGGCTCACCGAACAGTTTCACCTCTTTTGCACCTTCCAGCAGGGAACGGCCCAGTGTATGATTCGCCTGATACCCCACAAACAGTACCGTACATTCCGGCCGCCACAGATTGTGCTTCAGGTGATGTTTGATTCGGCCGGCTTCACACATGCCGCTGGCGGACAAGATCACCTTAGGCTGTTCGTTAAAGTTGATCAGCTTTGATTCGTCCGATGTAATGGAAAGCTTAAGGCCCGGGAATGCAATGGGGTTAATTCCCTGATTCACCAATTCCATGGCCTCTTCGTCAAAGCAGTCATTGGTGTGCTCGTTAAAAATTCCTGTTGCTTCCACTGCCAGCGGACTGTCCACATACACGGAAAATCCATCATGCCCCTGTATCATATGCTCTGCCTTAATCTGGCGCAGGAAATACAGCATCTCCTGGGTTCGGCCAACTGCAAAGGACGGCACCACCACATTTCCGCCCCGGTCAAAGGTTTTCTGAATGATTTTTGCCAGTTCCGTCACAAAATCAATCCGTTCCCCGTGATTGCGGTCACCGTAAGTGGATTCAATCAAAACATAATCCGCCTCGTCAATGGTTTTCGGGTCGTTGATCAAAGGCTGATTTATATTTCCAATGTCGCCGGAGAATACGATTTTTGTCTCTTTGCCTTCCTCTTCCACCCATACTTCAATGCTGGAAGACCCAAGCAAATGCCCCACATCTGTAAAACGAACTTTAATCCCGGGCGCTATCTCCATAATTTTTTCATACGGACACTCCACAAAATGCTGAAGCACCCCCTGTGCATCCGCCATCGTATATGCCGGCACAAACGCCGGTTTTCCCTGGCGCTGTCCCTTACGGTTGCGCCACTCCGCCTCAAACTCCTGAATATGCGCGCTGTCCCGCAGCATAATGTCACAGAGATCACAGGTTGCCGCAGTTGCAAATACCTGACCGCGGAAGCCCTTTGCATATAAAAGCGGCAGATTGCCCGAATGGTCGATGTGCGCATGGGTCAAAAGTACAAAATCAACCTCGCCCGGCAAACCCGGTATTTCCTGATTCTCATATTGATCCGCGCCCTGCTCCATACCGCAGTCCACCAGAAACTTTTTGCCTGCAGCCTCCAGATAATGACAGCTGCCGGTCACTTCATGATCCGCACCGATAAAGGTAATCTTCATGCATATCCGCCCCTTTCCGTTTCCTTTTACTATAATGTATTCCGAATCTTTTGAAATCGATTTTTCACTGTTCCATAAAATGGATTTCAAATCACATAATTATTCAAAAACCATCCTTCACAGAATGCCAGAATATATTTATTTGTTAAAGTCAAACATTTTGTTTCTGATTCCGTTACCAAATTACTCTATTAGCTACATTATAGCACAGTCGTCTGAATTTAACACAAGTTTACAGATATTTTATATTTACAGAGAAAAACCCCGCCTGCTCTTTATCAACAGGCGGGGTTTGGTACTTTGTTAATAACCAGCTGCCAGAAGTGGTGCTTATGGCAGCTGCAAAATAAAATGCTTATAACAAATTGATTATTTCTCTTTTGCTTTGTTAATAGTTACGTGTTTTTGTTTCAAACTTTAATCATAGATAGTTCGAACTTTTTTTCTTTATTCAGTTGTAATTCTGCGCATTTTTTACATTAATGTAATTCTGATGCAGCCGGAGGGACTGCATCGTTCCATATTCAGTTGTAAGTTTTCGGACATTCGATCACCAATGCCCATACCGTTTGTTTCGAACAGGTCCCCTCCTGTAAAAAGGACCATATCCTGCACAATTTAATACCACAGAGTTGCTTTCCCGGTACGGAGAAGTTTGCGGGAAAGACTTTTTTTTAAATATCTTGCTTGTTTTTGTCAAAGTGTGTGCCAAAAAAATTGTTTTCGAACTTCCACCGACTGTTTACCGTGGCCACCGGCTTGCAAAACGGCTTTGTCCGGTTTGACTAACGGCTATTCCACCCAGATGCCGTCAGTTGCTGTTGTAATGCTTTCGATGGTGTCACCTTTAATGGCAATATGACCACCGCGGAGACGATACCAATAACCGCCTTCAACTTTTTGCTCATAGTATACCGTATGCGCATATACATCCGTATCACTGGAGTTCCAACTTTCATAAGAATTCCATACACCAGTCTCCTCATTCAGTTGTTCCAGATACATGTTACAAATCACGGTATCACAGTACACATGACATGCAGTGGAACCCAAAATTCCCAATTTACGATCCCCTAGGTTGGATAGCTGTGCGGTTCCTTTATTTAAAATATTGCCACGTGTTAAAATCGATGTAGTATCCTCTACGACAGAATCGGTGGTTAATAAAGAACCATCAAATGTCAATCCCGCCTGTTCTACACCAGCAGACACTTGTACCGTTGAAAACAACATGGTGCACATCATGGTCAGCATCAAAAAAAGAGCACCCACTCTTCTTTTTCTGTCCATCGGTTGTGTCCTCCTTTCTTTTCATTTGTAATGTCATTACATATAAAAGAACGTCTGAAACTGTCAAAGTGTTACACATTTAACAGTTTTATAATACATTTAACTTTTATTTAACATTTTATTAATAGTACATACTTTCTATCAACCTTTTCATTACATCTATATCTACTTTTCCTGAAATATTATATTCCGTATTATTATAATTCCATTCTGCAACTACCGCCGGAACCTCATCATTCATGGTTTCTATTTTTTTAATCAAAACTTTACCATATTGGGTTTTCATCTCTATTTTTTCTAATATTTCTCCATCATAATTCAAGTCAGAGGTTGTATCTATATCTGCCCCTTGCATACTCAATACCATAACTTGATCATTTACCGCATAATATACAAACGCGACTTGTAATAATTCATTATATTCATACGAATCAAATTGCATCTCTGCAGGTCGTTCTAAAAATTCCGGCACCTGTATCCCCGTTTTTTCTTCAATCTCCGCTGCTGCTTCATTTTCCGGCAATTCAGTTTTCACTCGATTTTCATCATTGTTAACTACCGTACTGCTCTCCTGCCCAATCAAGCGTTCCACACTCTCCATCCACCACATACGGGTTGCCTCGCTGGACATGGTAAACGTGAAAAGGCAAACGAAGATTGCTGCACATGCCACCAGCGCCTTTGCCACACCGGAAAATTGTCTTTTTTCTTTTGCAGGCATTTTCACTGTCCCTTCTCCGCCAGTGCGATCCCGCTCCTCCATTTTCCGCTGCAGTTCCTCAAAACTTTTTTCTATATCAAAATCCGGAGATTCCTCAAAAGTAACCGGCCCCAGCTCTTTTTCCAGGCGTTCTCCTTCCCGCATAATCTCCTCATGAATGATCCTGTCTGCTAAATCCTGATCTTTCTTTTTTCCTTGCATCTGATTCCTCTTCTTTGATTGTGACTTGACTTTTTCAAAATTCTGTCTCATATTTATAGATGTATAAATTTTATCTAGTTCAGGAGGTTTCTTTTCATATGAAACACATTGTACTAACCGGCGGCGGAACAGCCGGCCATGTTACACCAAATATCGCCATGCTCCCGAAACTGCAGGAGATGGGTTACAAAATATCTTATATCGGCTCCTACGACGGTATGGAGCGCAAACTGATCGAAGAACTGGGTATTCCCTATTACGGTATTTCCTCCGGGAAACTGCGCCGTTACTTCGACTGGAAAAACTTTACCGATCCATTCCGCGTCCTGAAAGGATTCGGTGAGGCAAAAAAACTGTTAAAACAGTTAAAACCGGATATCGTTTTTTCCAAAGGCGGTTTTGTTACTGTTCCGGTGGTTATTGCTGCTGGGCGCAGCAAGATTCCGGTACTGATTCATGAGTCTGACATGACTCCGGGTCTGGCCAACAAACTCTGTCTTTCTTCTGCAACCAAAATCTGCTGTAATTTTCCGGAGACCGTGGAAAACCTTCCGGCAAACAAAGCCGTTGTTACCGGTACTCCAATTCGTCAGGAACTTTTAACCGGCAGCCGCAAAGAAGCACTCGCCTTTACCGGACTTTCCGGCAAAAAACCGGTTATGCTGATCATAGGCGGAAGCCTTGGTTCTGTCGCTGTCAACAATGCAGTTCGTGCAGCCCTTCCGGAACTTCTTCCGGATTTTGATGTCATCCATCTGTGCGGAAAAGACAAACTTGACCCTTCTCTTGATAACACAGAAGGATATCGCCAGTATGAATATATTAAGAAAGAACTGGCGGATCTGTTTGCATTATCCGACATCATCATTTCCAGAGCAGGTGCCAACGCCATCTGCGAGATCAGTGCTCTGAAAAAGCCGAACCTGCTGATTCCGCTTTCTGCGAAAGCCAGCCGCGGTGACCAGATTCTGAACGCAAGATCTTTTGAGCGTCAGGGATTTTCCTGTGTTCTGGAAGAAGAAGATGTGACCACAGCCACATTGGTTGACGCGGTTCGCAGTCTGTACGAAAACCGCCAGAAATACGTGGATGCCATGGGAAACAGCACTCATACGGATTCCATCGATCACATCGTATCCTTAATCGAAGAATATCGATTAAAATAGAATATTCCAAAAACAGAATCCTGCGGTGAAAAATTATCACAGTTTTTCATATTCACAGCGATAGTTTTTCACCAGCCATTTCTTTGCCCGGCAGAGTTTGCTTCTTACCAACGAGGATGAGATGCCTAACTCCCGGGCAACTTCTTCTGCTGTATAGTCATATACCTCTATTCTCAGTACGATTTCATACCAATCGCGCCTGTGTTTCTTCAGATCTTCAAGAAGATGGGACGTAAACATCCTGCGATCTTCTGTCTGTTCCATAATCTCGAAAAACCGATTGCTTCCCACACTTTTATTTTCCGGCGGCAGTACCGTTTCGTTTCTGCGCATTTTTGACCGGTAATAATCAATCGCACGATTATAAGCAACTACCATAAGATATTTTCTTATCTCCTCCGGAGAACGTTCCTTACTGATTCTGTTTGCAGAGAGACGCATAAATACATCCTGACAAACATCCTGTGCAAGATGATAATCACGCAGTACTTTAAAAGCTACGTCCATAACCATCAGATAATACTGGTCATAGATTTCTTTTAATCTCTTATTTACCATTGCTCTACTCAGGAATACCTTAGTTTTCCTGCATTTTCTCCAAAATTTCTTCTTTGTCTTTATCCGTCAGCGTTCCGACTTTCCAGCCGAGCCCCACCTTGTCACCTTCATAACGCGGAATCAGGTGCATATGAAAATGAAATACGGTCTGTCCGGCCACAGCTTTGTTATTCTGTACGATGTTAAAACCATCACAGTCCAGAGCAGCTGTCATTTTCTTTGCCATTTTCGCAGCCAGTGCAAAGGCTTTCCCTGCCACATCTTCCGGAATCTCATAAATATCCGCATAATGCTGTTTCGGCAGAATGAGCGCATGGCCTTTGCTGGCCGGACCCAAATCCAGAATCACACGAAAATCCGCATCCTCATAAAGAGTTGCTGACGGAATCTCACCATTGGCGATTTTACAAAAAATACAATCTGACATTTTTTCTTCCTCCTGAAACTATATTTTGTTATCTTTTGTCGAACAAAAAACATTGTTTTCTTTAATATGCAGTGCTACACTTATATGCGAGGTGAAAATGATGAATAAAGCTACTTATGAAGAACAGCTCCTGGAACTGCAGGAGCAGCATCGTTTCGCCCTGCACAAAATCTCTCATGAGATTCGCAATCCTGTAACAGTTATTAACAGTCTTCTGCAGCTCATTACAGACCAGCATCCGGAGGTCAATGACTTTGAATGCTGGGATCAGATTCTGGATAACATGGAATTTCTGAAAAGTCTGCTGAACGAGATTTCCACTTTTAACCGGTCTTCCGAGGTTCGCAGACAGACCATCAATGTGTATTACCTGCTGGAACGCATCGTCATGGATGCGAAAACCACCCTGTCCGGCAAAAACATTGGGATTCAGCTGCAGAAACATTCCGCACTTCCACCCATTGATGCGGATTCTGTAAAGCTGAGAGAAGTTTTCCTTAATCTGATTCGAAACAGCTCCGAAGCGATCGGAGAAAACGGAAACATTACAATCGGCATTGGATATGAAAACGATTCCGTCGTAATCACTTTTGCCGACGATGGACCAGGCATTCCAGAAGAATATCTGCCCACGATTTTCGAACCATTTGTCACTCATAAAAAAGAAGGCACCGGTCTGGGACTTGCTATCGCAAAAAACATAATAACTTCCCATTACGGTACCATTTCTGTCGAATCCGAAGCCGGCAACGGCACTGTTTTTACCGTATCTTTGCCTATTTAACTGCACGGTTCGATTATAATATAATTTGATTGTAATGACAATAAGGGATTTCCTTCAAGGCTGCCACGATTTGTGGCAGTTTTTTTATTTAAATCTGCTGATACGCACTCTTTTTCCGGTAAAAAAGCATGGCCAGTACAAATCCCAGTATCAGTCCGGTCACATGGGCCACATTGTCAACGCCTTCACTTACAAACCCGTAGTAAAGAGATAAAACAGCCATAACCGTCATTTTTTTAATGGTCAGATTTTCCACTCTTCCTTTATTCCGGAGAATGACCCAAAGCAGACCGCCTAATATGCCAAATACAGCGCCAGATGCGCCTGCCGACACGACCACATCATTCTGCCAGAGACAAACAATGCCAGACACAATATTTGCACCGACCCCTGCAATCACATATAGCAGCAGGAATTTCACTCTTCCAAGATACTTCTCCAGATAATCGCCAAGTACATACAGAAGCAGCATATTATTAAGCAGATGCCGGATTCCAAAATGCAGAAACATAGAAGTAAACAGACGATACCATTCCGTCTGCACCAGCAGATATGGCGTAAACATAGCCCCATGCTCCAGCATAAACATGGTATCCAGATTCGAACCGAGCACCTCAAACAGGAGAAATACGAGCATATTTACAGCAACCAGTCCTCTTGTCACATAACACACGTAATGGGTATTTTCTTTTTCAAACATCAAAATCAAAGCCGCCTTTTTCTTTATTTCCCCTCAATGTATCGATTATAAGCTTTTCAATGGAATTTTTCCACTGTATTCTTTTTCTATATTTTTAAGTTTTTATTACAGGTCACAATTTTTCTGTATAATACTCCAACTCGTGAAATATTCCCATTATATAAACATCCTTATTAACTACTTTGAATATTACAAGATAATTCATACCTTTCTCTTAAAGAAGCCAGCGAATCCTTTGCTTCTTTTATTCTGTTTTCTTCTATTTGTTTTTCGGATTACGGGAGCATAAAATGCGGAGTAATCCGCAGGTACCAAGGGTTCAAAATACCTTTTGAATCATATGATAATCATATCATATCTTAAATATAGAATCTATGCTTTTCCATAAACGAACCAGATTACTATTTACATCCAATTCACATTCTCACATATGTACACTCCACATCTGCAAATTTTATCCTGTCGCCAGATTTTAATTTGAATGATTCTCTGTTTTCCAAAAGACATTCATTCACATAAGTTCCATTCCTGGAATTTAAATCCTCCAGATAATACTCATCTTCTCTGCACACGATCCTGGCGTGGATCCGGCTGACCGTCGCCTCCTTTAAAATAATCTGGGCTGTACCCGGCATTTTACCTATAATCGTCATTGGCTGCACAAGCGGGAATTTTGTGTGACTTTCTTCATGAATCAACATCGCCTGGGACTGAGGACAGATTGCTGACAATAATGTGGTTGCCGTTTCCCGTTCCTCTGTCCCCATTTCCATAACCGTTTTTTTCTGGTCCGCTGCACAATATTGTTCATTGTTTTCTTCTTTATGATATATGTCCATATTCAGCTGTTCTGAAATTAAATCCAACTCTAATTCATTTAAAAAAGTTTTTTCTGTCTTTTCTTTCCTCTTTGCACGTTTTTTCCAATTCCAGCGTGGCGGCCAATGCAGACGGGATAACCAGTGTTTTTCCTGTTTCGGCCATTCTTCTTCCTCTTTGAAAAATGCATCCAGATCCCGTTTTCTCTGTTCTTCCATCGCTTCACTGATTTTGCGGATTTTATTTGGCTGTATTGATTCATAATTTTTTCCCGTTTTTCTCTCTTCTGCTTTTCCGTCTTCCGCTTTTTTTACCTCTAATTTTCTGCCTTCCGGTTTTCTGTCCTCTGATTCTCTGCTCTCCGCTTTTCCTGATTCCGTCGGTTCTTTTTCACTCCGAATTTGTTTTGCATACTTATTAGCATCGCTATTTTTCTGTTTTTTAAGATTTTTTTCTTTTTTATTCCCATACAGCAGATTCCATAAATCTTCCAGATTAGTTCCACCCTGGGATAAATAACGAAATATCCCATAAGCCAGCGTCACAGCCTCCCCATCCTGCTGATTCAGATACCCCAGTAAATACTGGGATATTTCCAGCAAACTGCTCCAGATGTCCCTCTGGTAAAATGGAACGAAACAACACCGTACCCGGCAAGCATAGATATCCAGATACAACTCTTCCGGTGTCAGATATAAAAAATCAGGTCTCATAAGATATTCCTGCATCTCAAGGAAATTCTCCAAAAGGCCGCCGAATATCCAGACCAATTCTTCTTTTCCCAGTGGATGCATCTGACAATAGGATGACAGTTTTTGCAGCGATGTATTTTCACAATACCAGATCTGACTCCCATCCAGAGCATGGAGACTGCATGGAAGCAGACCTTTGAGCAATCTGTGCAGTGCCACCTGGACTTCATAATTCTCCGATTGAATTTTTCCTCCGGAAAACAGTGTGTATGTGTGATTCATATCTCTTTTATATGTAATATTCAGCCCCATCTCTATCTTCTTCTAAATCCTCCTTCTCCCGTATTTTGTTCTGCCATTGAAGTTTTTCCGGCCTATTCTTCTATCTGATATAATTTGCAATACTGTGATATTGGGGTCAAAAGGTATTTTGACCTCTTGATACCTACGGACTACTCATTTTCATATCTCCCATCATTGATCATTACTTGTTTTGTGATACAGCCTGCATCTTACGGATAAATGTAACCGGTTTTTGCTTTTCTATTTTGGCTTCAATACGGATATCTTCACGAAAATTGTTCCAGCCCGCCGTACATATTCCGCTTATTATCACCTTATTTTCTTTTTCTCCAAAGTCAGTCTCGCATTGTACGTCTTCAATTCCAAAGAGCCGTTCCGGCATCCGATGCCGCTCCGTATAAGCCTGTTCATAAGCGACTGCTGTCATGCAGGCTCTTCCATGAACAAATGCACATAAAAATAAGATCAATCCAATGGCTAAAAGCAAAACGCCCATAATGACTGCAGCCTCAACCGTATAGCTGCCCTGCACCCATTTTTTTCTTTTCTTCATCCGCCGCCTCCCATATGAATCAAAAAACCAATCAGTAAAAAGGGTGCAAATGGCAATGCTGTTTTCTTATTTCCCCGACGTAAAATCAGCAAACAAACCCCACACAATGCACAAGTCAGAAGCCCCCATAAAAGAATCCCGGCCGCTGCCTGTATGCCAAGATAAAATCCGATAACCGCCACCAGCAATCCATCCCCAAAACCAATTGCCCCGTCCGTCGGAAAGCTGACTGCGGATAAAATCAATCCTGGTATAAGTCCCAGACAACCCTCCAGCCAGCCAAGATCCTCGTCCCGGAAGATCCATACAGCTCCCGCCACAAAAAAGCAAAATACGGACCCCAGACTGATTTCTTTTTTTCGTATATCTGTTATCGTATTTATGATTAAAAATGCAAGTATAAATCCCTGTCTAAATGTCATATTCTTATCGTATCCCCGCTATCTTTTGATTTTTTCTGTTTTTGTCTTCCTACTTCTTTCATTAATTTATTTTTATCTTCACTTTAATATTTCCTTTGCTCATTCATTTTTGTTTTCACATTTTCTTTACTGATCTGCATTTCTTATTCACCTTTGCATTTCCTTTATCAACTCATTTTTTATTTTCATTTTCCTCTGCCGGCCCGTTCTTCATTTTCACCATTCTCTAATTTTCTGCCGGCTCGTTCTTCATTTTTACTTTCCCGCCTTCTCACGGATTCCTTTTCATCTTCAGGTTCATTCTTCTTATACATTTGTTTCCTGGTTTCACCTACAGACTTTCCTAACTGCTTTTTCAAAACGGTATAATATAAATCCGGCAAACGTTTATTCTTCTTCCTCAGTGAGCCTCACACCTGCTGCATATATGTACGTCTTCCACATCCGACAGGGGAACCAGTTTCACATTTCTTGTCAGTCCGCTGCATGACATGGAACAGTGATATTTTTCGCCTTTTTCTGTCACATAATATATATCGTTCGTGGAATTCCCACTTCCGCATTTTTCACAGGAATGATAGCGGGAGCCATATTCGTTTCTTAGTTTGGCAAGTTCTGATTCCTGCACAGAATAAATTGATAAATCCAGATAGGTGCAGGTTGATGATGTATGATATACCTCTCCATTTTCCGTCATATAGACCAGTTCATTTCCGGCTCCCGTTTTTCCTGCGCTCCCCGATCCATTCGACTCACTTCTTCCCGTCCACGTGTGTACACGGGCCCGCAGCGCAAGCGGGATTGATGGCATGGGAAACAGTGTAACCGGAAGTTCATACTCATAAATCTGATACAAATCTACAATATCGTTTGAAAAATATTCCTGTGCCGTATAAGCATACATACTAAGTATTTTTGCCCGCTGACTCAGTTTCGCACTCTGCTCTGTCTGAACACAGCACAGATTCATGATTCCGATCAGAGTAACCATCCCCAGCAAGAACAGGGGCAATACTACAGATGCCTCTACCGTCAGACTGGCTTTCTTGAAGATACACAGGGCTGTCCTCCCACAGCGGACATTGGGTAAACGTACTTGTTTTCGGGAAATGAATAACCGGAGAATTCCGATATCTGAAGAGTTCCTCCTTTTTCTTTTTTCTTGTTTTTGGGTGATTCTGTGAAAGGACATTCCTGTGTACCTCCATGTTCTATTATTTATAGCTTACGGTAGCTTTCCCGTTCCACTATCGTAAATGTTTTCCTGTTTTCCGCAACTGCCGATATTTCCACCTCTAATGTGTCAATAAGACAGTTCAAAGAATAATTTTCCTTTCCCGGCAGTTCACGCATACTAAGCTCAATGACATCCATAGAACGATTCAGTTCTTTTTCTCCCGACCGCATAAATAAAAACAGTCTCAGATAATCTTCATATGAGGTATCCCCGGTACTTTTCCGAAATGAATCAATTCCTCCAATCACCTTTGGAATATCAGAAAATCCGACCTGCCAGGCCTCCGATGTCTTCACAATGGGCACACAGTCCCCAGCAAAAAGCCCGCGCACATCCACCAGACTTTCTGCAAATGCCCATCCCATAATGATGGCACCTTCTATGGCAGGTGAAACTTCCGGCAGCAAAAGAAAAGAACTTAATGTTAAAGCCAGAGTCTCCGCTTCCGCCCGTTTTGTGCTGTCAGAATACAAATAAAGGATATTGGCGCCCCAGCGCAAAAGCAGCAGTTTATTTGCAATCCCTTCCAGATTTTTCACATCAGATTCTTTTCCCTGCAGGATATATTCCACTGCATAAGCTGGTCCCGTTTCCTGACGGACTGCACGATAGTGACTCATATTTTTTAATATGTACTCCTGATACAGCAGATCAGCTATCATCCCTTCCGCATCTTCACCCGTTTCCAAAAGGCCCATTCCCTGTTGAAGCTCACGTTCTGATAACAGATTTTCAGAAGAGCAGCTCCAGTCAGACAGATTTTCCGGCTCCTGTATTACCAGATTCAATATGCTTGTCTTTTTCAGCTGTACCACCGTATCCAGTGCTTTCACCGTATCTGCTGCAGTTGCTCTGTCCTCTGGACTCTGCACCGCCTGCTGCATATTTTGTGAATTTGAACCATCCTGATTTTCCACAAATTCATTTCTAATTTTTTCATATTCCGCAATACTCTCCTTTTTACTGGCA
>JAXJSH010000135.1:0-6739 GCA_036310185.1 Lachnospiraceae bacterium
GGTGGAGAAGGAACACTGCAGTACCGTTTCTATCGTGTGATTAATGGAACAACAACTGTATTCCGTGATTATAGTACAAGCAGCAGTGCATATTGTAATCCGGGAACAGCTGGTACTTACACCATTTATGTGGATGTAAAAGATGAAACTGGCAATGTTGTTACCAAGAGTATGACATATACATGGAAATAAGAAATTTAAAATTTGATATTTCTTAAAGAGGGAGGCCACCGGTAGGATTACCGGTGGCATTCCAAAATTTAGGAGGAAAAATGATGAAAAAAAGGATTGCAGCCGCTCTTATAATGGGAGCAGTGTTAGTAACGGCTGCTGGATGCAGCAATAAAGAAACAAATGTAACAGAAGAAAGTGATGAATCCACAGATATGGAAGAATCCGAAGTGAGTGAAGAAGTGGCCGCGGAACAGGCAATGGGCGAAGCACAGACTCAGGCCGACGAAATTGATGCTATGCATCAGGATGAGCTCGCAACCGAGAGCGTAGAACAGACCGCTTTCGCACAGAGCAGACTGTATCTTGCAGAAAGTGATAACTGGATCCGCACCAGTTCTGAAAACAGAGAAGACGGATCTTTCGGTGAATCTTATCAGGCAAATGAAAGACTGGATTACAGCTGGGATTATACACAGGCAGAAAAGACAGATGCACAGGCTGGTCTGGATATGTACATGGCTGCAAAAGGATGGACGCTGAGTGAAAATACCTACAGCGAGGATATTACAGCAGCTCTTGGCTGCGAAACATATTACTATACCGCTTATGAGGATGACAATGGCTACAGCATGCTGCACCGTGGTATATATATCAATACCGAAGCCGGCTATTATACGGCTGATTTCTCCATGATGGAAGGCGACACGGGAGAGTATTATGAGATGGCGGGGCTGTATCTTGCACAAATTTCCTTCGTAGATTAGTAACAGTGTCACATTGAAATAATTACTGACATTTGGTACAATATAAAGATGAAATAAAGATGTCGTGAAGACAACGCAAAACATCGATATATTGAACAAATGTCAGTTTTATTTTGAAACACAAGGGATGGAGATATGAAAAAGTTACTAATTGTAGATGATGAGAAAATCGAACGCGAAGGGATCAAGATGCTCCTGAAGCAGATGAACCTTGACCTGGATATTCTGGAAGCAAACAATGGAAAAAAAGCATACCAGATCCTGTGTGAGCGGGAAGTGGATCTGATGCTTACAGATATAAAAATGCCATTTATGTCCGGTATGGATCTGGTAAAAGCAGCAAAAGAAATGAAACCTGATATGCCGATTGCCATTTTCAGTGGATTTGGAGAATTCACATATGCGCAGGAGGCAATCAGGTATGGTGTGAAAAATTATATACTGAAACCGGTTAAGCCGGACGAATTCAAAGAAACAATACAAAATATGCTGGTCGATTGCCAGAAGAGAAAAGAACAGGAAGAAGAAAAACTGAAAAATAACGATTTTCAGTACAAATATTTTCTTCAGAAATATTTATTTACCGGAAAAACTTCATATATAAATGAAATTATGAAGGGGGGGAATTTTCCGGTAAACAAAAAAGAGGGATTCGAAAACATTCAGAATATGATGCTTCTGGATACAGAAAACCACTTTTTTGAAGAACATGGATCCCAGTTGGTGGAAGAACTGGTAAGCATGATGGGACGCAGAATTGACTATATGGACATCAATCCCCAGCAGATGCTTCTGATTTTTTACCGCAGTGCCACCGACAATTACCTTAGAATAGCAAAAGTTATCAACGAGTTGATTTTAAATAAATATGGTGTCAAATGCTACATCTCAGTCAGCAGAAAGCTCCACAGCCCGGAAGAATATCCGAAAGCCTATCAGGAGCTGGAGACACAGATTGAAAACAAGTTCTACCATCTGAATCAGATGATATTCTCATGCGAGGCAGAGGACGAACAGAACGCACAGTCCAATCAGAGAGTGGATTATCAGAAAAAGATACAGGAAAACATCAAGCTGAAAGACATTGCCAGTCTCTGGGATAATTTTGAAAAACTGAAAAAACAGATTCGCGAAGAATCCATGGATTCCCAGATGTATGTAAAATTCATATTTTCCGAACTGGTCAAAGACCTGTATGATGAGATGCAGGCCACTGGTTCCGTAAAAATGAAAGAAATCGTAGAATCCATCTATCGCGCAGGCAACGTGGATACCATCTGTAAGATCACAGAAGAATGTATCCAGGAATTCGAACAGAAATGCATGCAGACAGAAAACGGTGTCCGCAGTGACATCGATCAGGTAAAACAGTATATTGCATACCATGTGGATGAAGATCTGAGCATAGATAAGCTGGCAGCAAAGGTATACCTGTCCCAGGGATACTTAAGTTACATATTCAAAAAAGAAACAGGTATGAATCTAAGTCGTTACATCAAGCAGTGCCGAATGGAAAAGGCAAAGGAAATGCTCAAAGGTACCAACATGAAGATCGTACAGATCTGTGAGAAGGTCGGATTTTCCAATGTTTCCTATTTCTGCCAGAGTTTCCGGGAGTACTGCGGTGTGAGTCCGGAGCGATACCGGAAAGGTGAGAGCGGCGATGAGGAACTGGATTAAAAAACTGGCACGCTGGTTCAACGGAATGAAGTACCGGAAAAAACTGAGACTGGTTTTGATACTGGTATCACTGCTTCCGTTGGCGATCGTGTGTATATATATGATCAGCGGTTTTTACAATATGATGACCGGCAAGGAGCTGGAGTCAATACAGGTATCGCTGACGCAGACCTGCAATACCATAGAGAATCAGGCAGAGATTTATGAAAACCTGCTGAATTATTCCGTCTTTGATGAAGACCTTCAGGAGGTTCTGGATCAGGAGCAATCCAGAAATTATGAATCCTACAACCGGTATGTAAACGTGGTGGATCCGATTTTAAACCGGCCCAAATTCTACCATGACGGTGTCAGCCGGATGACTATATATGCAGATAACATTGAAATTGCCCATGATACCACATTAGCTCCTCTGGCGGAAATTGAGAACAGGAGCTGGTACGGACAGCTGAAAGAAACAGACGGCTGTCTGTGGGTATGGCCAAATGATGCGGCGGAAAACAGTGAACTGCTGGTTATCCGGAGATTCCCGGGCTATCGGGAAACAGAAGCCTACCTTGGGCTGTACTGTAACGTAGAAAAACTGACTGAGTCCCTGAAGTATTATCAGAGGGATGGCGGCGGTATGCTTCTGGCAGACGCTCAGAATCATATTATTTTGTCTTATTCAGAACTTGAAGGAAACGATAAAATCGGCAGCATAGAAGATGTGGAGAACAATTACCACTATATCAGACAGAAGATACAGGGATTGCCGCTGAATGTTTACATATTTGTTGAAGAATCAGAATTTTCCTCCGGTTTCTATGAGCTGATGGGAACGGTAATGCTGGTTGTCGCGGGCTGTCTTTTCTTTGTTATTATAATAAGTAAATTCATGAGCGGACTGCTGGTAAAACGTATCGAACTTCTGACCGGCTGTGTCAATCAGGTAGAAGCCGGAAACATGGAGATCAACATACAGGATGACAATGCCGACGAGGTCGGCATACTGATCCGAAGCTTCAAAAAGATGCTGGGTCAGCTCAACCGACTGATCAATGAAGTGTACCAGGGCAAGATCAAACAGCAGGATCTGGAAATGCAGGCCCTGCAGGCGCAGATCAATCCTCACTTCCTGTATAATACCCTGTCGCTGATCAACTGGAAAGCCATAAGCGCAGGCGAGGAAGATATCAGCAGAGTAACACTGGCGCTGTCCGATTATTACCGGACAACATTAAATAAAGGTGAGATCCTGATCACGGTAGGGGGAGAGATCACCAATATTAAATCCTATCTGGAAATTCAGCGTATGATGCACGACTACGAGTTTGATGTGGAATTTCAGGTGGATCAGACTCTGTTCCCGTATCTGATGCCGAAGCTGACACTGCAGCCTCTGGTGGAAAATGCACTGGAACATGGCCTTGATGTGAAGGAAGATGGAGAAAAAAGGTTGACAATCTCCTGTCAGCAGAATTATGATGACATAATCATCACAGTATATGATACCGGTGTGGGTATGGACGAGGAGACCGTAGAGAAACTGTTGAAAACAAAATCCAAGGGATATGGTGTCCGCAATGTCAATGACAGACTGGCCCTTATGTACGGAGAAAATTATACCCTGCATATTGAGAGCTATCCGGGAACCGGAACGCGGGTGAAGATACATATTCCGAAGAAAACTGCAATGGAAGGAAAGGACATCAAAAAATGAGAATATACAGAAAAATCATAGGGATGTCCTGCGTTGCCGGAACAGCGGCAATTGCTCTGCTGGCGGCGGCCTGCTCGAAAAACGGACAGCGCGCAGCTTCCACAGAAGCAGAGAACAGTACGGCCGGCAACATGACACAGGAGGAACTGGAAGCTGCCTGGGAAGAAGCAAAAACCACACCTCTTGGAAAATATCCCGAAAAAATCACCTATACCCTTGGTAAAGTAACAGCGGAAAATAATTCCAATATGCCGGAGGGCGATACCTACGATGATAACAACTATACGCGGTATATCGAAGAACTGCTGAACGTGGAAAGCGTGGTTGTACTGGAAGGCCAGGATCACAATCAGTACGAGCAGGTGGAGAAGATGGCCATACTTGACGGAGAACTGCCGGATATTATGGTCGTCACCGATACAGAGATTCTGGACATGCTGGTGGAAAACGATCTGATCGAAGATCTGACCGACGTTTATGTAAATTGTACCAGCGACCGCATAAAGGAAATATACGAAAGTTTTGGGGATGACAAACTGGGCGCTGTGACGTATAATGGAAAACTAATGGCGTTTCCGGAGACCGAAGTCTATACGGGACCGAACCTGTTGTGGCTGAGAAAAGACTGGATCGATGATCTGGGGCTGGAAGAGCCGACCACGCTGGATGAGGCCATGGACATTGTGAAAGCCTTTGTCGAGCAAAATCCGGGCGGACATCCGGATGGCAACGTGGGACTGGTATTTGATCCCTCTCTGGTGGGCCAGTCAGACCAGTGCTTCTCCGTAGATTCCGTTTTTGATGCCTGTCATGCATATCCTGGAAAATGGATTAAAGATGAGAATGGATCCATGGTATACGGATCTGTTACCCAGGAGACAAAAGCTGCTCTGGCGCAGCTGGGCGAGTGGTATCAGGAAGGAATACTGGATCAGGATTTTATGATCCGAAACGTACAGAATCTGCCGGAACTTCTGGAAAACGGCAGAAGCGGAGCGTTCTTCGGATGGTGGTGGGCACCAAATAACCCACTGTCCTCCATCTATGATGAGGATGCTGAGTGGAAACCATATCTTTTTACCGATGAAAACGGTGTAGTGGAGACATCCATTTCTTACGGCCGCCACTACTGCGTCGTAGCCAGAAAAGGGTTCGAACATCCGGAAATCATTCCGAAAGTGCTGTCGGCGTTGTTCGACTATGCACGGTATGACGGAAAAGAAGAGGCCGAAGGCGTAGGCGAATATCTGGGAACAAACGTGGATCCGACCGCTACGCCGTTTGTGATCAACATGGATTACAGCGATGCCATATTCCGGGCCACGGACAGTATCCTAAGTGTGATGGATGGAACAAAAGAATATTCCGACATGACCGTACTGGAACAGGGTTACTACAACAGCTGTGTTGGGTACCTGAATGAAACAGAGATCCCGGAGGCATGGCAGTGGGCAGCCTACACTTCGCGAATCACAGCAGTCTCCGCATTGATGGAGGCGGATGTTACATATGTCAACGAAGGCTACACCCAGCAGTATGATCAGTTAAAAACGGAAGAACTGAAACAGCTGGAAGAGGAAGCTTTTATCAAGATTATTATTGGGGAATATCCGATTGATTATTTTGATACATTCGTGGAGCAGTGGTATGCAGGCGGCGGAAGCGTGCTGACGGATGAGGCGAATCTGATTGCGGAAAAGCAGTAAATATAAAAAAATCTATATGGATATGGAAAATCTGACATTGTTGAAATGGGTAATTTTATACTATTATTCATGATAGGGTAAAAATTAACCGTTTTTTACAATAGTTTCATGAAGGCAGCAAAAAAATGCCCCGAAACAGAAAGGAGAAAACGGGAAATGCAACCTTATGAAAAACATTTAAATGGGAAAAAAGAAAGGAGAAAAAAGGAAATGAATAAGGTGTTTAAACGATTACTCAGTGTGATGCTGGCACTGGTAATGGTAGTCGGAATGATACCGTTGAGTGCAGTTCCGACGAAAGCAGCGACGATATCAAAAGGTCAAAGAATTTATTTTGACACAAATGGTGATAGCGAATTCACCAAAGACAGTGCTGTGCCCAGTGTTCTTTTTAAAGATGGTGAAAACAGCACAAATGGCACATGGGTACTGATGACAAAAGTGGATGGCTCTGATACATTATATTATGCAGATGCTGACCGCGACAACGTTACACATCTTCAGTTCAGAAGAAGTTCTAGCACAAATGCTGACTGGAATAGCGGAACTACTAAGGTCGCATTGCAAGATGGAATGAATTGTTACAAAATTAGTAGCTGGAATGCAAGTAGCTGGTCAAATACCGGTGCATGGAGCACTTATACTGAGAGTGGCGGCGGTACGACAGATACTCCAGCTGACGGTACAAAGAGAATCTATTTCGATACCAGAAA
>JAXJSH010000136.1:0-1631 GCA_036310185.1 Lachnospiraceae bacterium
AAAAAGAAGCGGTAATAAAGGGGATTAGTTCAATGGTAGAGCACCGGTCTCCAAAACCGTCGATGGGGGTTCGAATCCCTCATCCCCTGTAGAAAGTCTTGAGAGATCAAGGCTTTTTTTATTTTATACTGAATTTATGGGAAGGGAGCATATGAAATAATATGAACAGCAGACAGGGAACCATGGATCTGACAACAGGCAGCCCGGTGAAACAGATTTTACTGTTTTCACTTCCGTTGATTCTTGGAACGTTATTTCAGCAGTTATATAGTTTTGTTGACACGGTGATGGTAGGGCGGTTGATCGGTACGGATGCATTGGCTTCTGTAGGTGCAACCTATTCCCTGCATTTTCTCATCCTTGGTTTTGTTCAGGGGACATGTGTTGGCTTTGGAATTCCGCTGGCGCAGGCTTTTGGAGCCAAGGAAAGGGAAGAATATCAGAGATTTTTTTGGAACGGAAGTTTTATCTGTGCTGTAATGGCAGTAATACTGACCGTTAGCATGACTGTACTGACCGACGGGCTTTTGAATCTTATGAATACACCGTCGGATATTTTGGCGGGCGCTTCTGTTTATGTGAAAATAATATTTCTGGGTATTCCGGCATCAATTTTATACAATTTCTGTGCCGGAGCCCTGCGTGCAGCCGGAGATTCTTCACATCCCTTTTATTTCCTTTTGTTTACCAGTCTGTTGAATATGATTCTGGATTATCTTTTTATTGTTCCATTACATATGGGAGTGGCAGGAGCGGCCTTTGCTACGGTTTTAAGCCAGCTGCTCAGCGGTCTTTTGAATTTGTACTGGCTGATACAAAAGACAGATTTGTTAAAGGACTGCGGTAAGACAAGAAAAGTGTCGGTCTTTCATATTAAACGATTGTCCATTGTCGGGTTTCCAATGGGCTTTGAATATTCCATATCAGCTCTCGGGGCGGTTGTGATGCAGGGAGCCATCAATAGGCTTGGAAGCACGGCGGTAGCCGGACAGACAGCGGGGGAAAAGATCCGTCAGATGTTTACACTGCCTATGGAGAGTGTGGGTATGGGAATGGCAACGTATGTGGGGCAAAACGACGGAGCAGATCGCCCGGACCGCATTCGGGATGGAATCAGGGCGGGCCTTTTGATTCAATGGATTTACTGCGCAGTGGTATGGGCAGTTATTTTCGTGGGAAAGGGATTTTTTACTTCGCTTGTATTAGGCACAAGAACAGGTGAGACTGCTGAATTATGCATTCAGTATCTGACGATTATAAGTACACTTTTTGCCGTCCATGGAGCCCTTATGATCATGAGAAATACGCTGCAGGGCATGGGATACAGCGCCCATGCAGTTTTGTCCGGTGCAGGAGAATTGATTGGGCGAAGTATTGGCGCATATCTTGCGGTTGATTTTTTTGAATTTGCCGGAATCTGTTTTGCCAATCCGATGGCCTGGTTTCTGGCACTTTTATATTGTACGCAGATGGTTATATGGTATTTGAAAAAGCGATTGCCGACCCGGAAAGAATCGGTTCATGTAAAATAATCCATTCACCGGTAATATGTTGAAATTCGGGGATTCCGGTTTACATTTTACCGGTTTTTGTGTATGATTAATAGAAAAACGAAAGAAGGATTTTTTATG
>JAXJSH010000137.1:0-41922 GCA_036310185.1 Lachnospiraceae bacterium
AAAGCTGCGGTTTTTTTATTATTCATCGATGTGCATCTGATACAATATATTTTCCTTCGTCTGATGGGGCAGCCATCTGATATAAAACAACCAGTATCCCCAGTACAGTTCCCAATACAAGGCACTGCATATTAGCTGTCCCAAAAATCAATCCAACAATTCCAACTGTCACAAGAATCAGTGCCAGCGCGGTAAAAATCTTTGTGATCCACTTAAGCATCTTTTTCAAATTCGGAATCTTAAACAACGGTTTGTGAAATTCCGCATAATATGCATATGCCAGTTCATCCGGATCACCCATTTCCTGCAATACCGCTCTCACATCGCTCGTTGTCGGCTTCATTCCATTTGTATAATACTCCAGATTCTCGTAGATCATTCTGGAAATGATCTTTCCAGCCATCCATCTGTCACGGAGCGGCAGGTACTCCAGTACCCCATTAATATATCTGTCAATCATCTTTTTCCGCATTTTCTCTCAATCCCCTAACATTCTTGTCATATGCATCATTGACTTCTGCCACTGCTCTTTCAGTTCGTCATATACTTCCCGGCCAAAATCGGTTATCACATAATATTTTCTTGGTTTGGCTCCGCTGGTTTCCCAGGAGCTCTGCAGCAAACCCTGCTTTTCCAGCCTGCGCAGCAATGGATATAAGGTATTTGTCTCCATAGGAATCCCGTTTTCCGACAGAACATTCACCAGACTATATCCATAGGTCGGTTCTTTCAGCTGACTCAACACACACAGAACAATCGTCCCTCGACGAAGTTCCATGGTCAGCCCCGAAACAATCTCCTCTTTCTGACTCATGTGCACTCCCTCCGGCCACGGTATATCTTTATACTGTGTACCGCACACTATTTTAAATCCACAAATATAATTATTTATACATTATATTCGTTTATCTACTATAATTCTACTTATATTATATGAATTAGTAAATCATTTTAAAATGTATAGTATTTTTATAATATGTATATTTTTATTTTTTCTTTAATACATTATGCATTATAACGTGCGATACACACTAAGTCAACAAAAAAACAGGAAAAATGCCGAAAAATCAACAATTTTTCCACAAAAACACACGAAAAAAGCGGCATCTCGACGATGCCGCTCTTATCTTATTTCACCTGTTCTTTTTACTGGATTCCCTCAAGTTTCGGGATTCCTTCAAATCCTCGCTTAAGATCTTCATCCGTCGGAATATAATCAGACATGGTTCCATCATTATATGCCATATATGCAGCCATATCAAAATATCCGGTTCCGGTCAGACCGAAGAGAATGGTCTTTTCCTCACCTGTTTCTTTACATTTTAACGCTTCATCGATCGCTGCACGGATTGCATGAGATGATTCCGGTGCCGGAAGGGTTCCTTCTACTTTTGCAAACAGTTTTGCCGCAGCGAATACGGAGGTCTGTTCTACTGCTCTTGCCTCATCCAGATATCCGTCATGGTACAGCTGGGACAGAATCGGGCTCATACCATGGTAACGAAGTCCGCCGGAGTGGTTCGGGGATGGGATAAATCCACTGCCCAATGTATACATTTTAGCCAGCGGTGTTACTTTTCCGGTATCACAGTAATCATAAGCAAACTTACCTCTTGTGAGAGACGGACAGGATGCCGGTTCTACTGCGATAAAGTACGGAGACTGTTTTCCTGCCAGACGGTCAGCCATAAACGGAGCCATCAGGCCGCCCAGGTTGGAACCGCCGCCTGCACATCCGATTACAATGTCCGGATAGCAGTCATATTTTTCCAGAGCCAGTTTTGCTTCCTGACCAATGATAGTTTGATGCAGGAGCACCTGATTCAGTACACTTCCCAGCACGTAACGGGTTCCCGGTGTGCTTGTTGCCACTTCAACAGCCTCTGAAATAGCCGTACCAAGGCTTCCTGTATTGCCCGGATACATTTCCAGGATCTTACGTCCAACCTCTGTTGTGTCAGACGGAGACGGAATTACCTGTGCACCGTATGTTTCAATAACAGCTTTTCGGTACGGTTTCTGCATAGCAGAGCATTTTACCATATATACTTTCAGATCAATCCCAAAGAAACCACATGCCATAGACAGAGCAGTTCCCCACTGGCCGGCACCTGTTTCTGTGGTCAGAGATTTCAGTCCCTGCTGTTTTGCATAGTATGCCTGCGCAATCGCAGAATTCAGTTTGTGGCTTCCACTGGTGTTATTTCCTTCAAATTTGTAGAAAATTTTAGCCGGTGTATCCAGCGCCTTTTCCAGAAAACGGGCACGTACCAGCGGACCCGGACGGTACATTTTATAGAAATTACGCACTTCCTCCGGAATCTCGATATAACGGTCCGTGGTATTTAGTTCCTGTTTTGCCAGTTCTGTACAGAATACCGGTTCCAGATCTTCCACGGTAGCCGGTTTCAAGGTCTTCGGATTTAAGATCGGGCAATGATCTGTCTCCATATCCGCACGGACATTGTACCAGTATCTTGGAAGTTCTTCTTCTGTCAAATAAATTTTATATGGGATTTCTTTTCTCATAATCTTACTCCTCAATGTTTTCTCGATAAAAGTTTAAACACATACACGCATCAAATCCGCATCGGGTCTAAACTCTCATTTTTCAGAACGTAAACTTTTCCTTTCAGATCTGGCTTAAGCTCTGTTCAATATCTTCAATAATATCTTCTACGTTTTCCAGACCTACAGAAAAACGGATCATACCCGGGTTAACACCTGCTGCAACCAGCTGCTCGTCGGTCAGCTGACGGTGTGTTGCACTTGCCGGATGAAGCACACAGGTACGGATATCTGCAACGTGTACTTCCTTGGAAGCCAGTTTCAGACCATCCATAAATTTTATGGCTGCATTTTTTCCGCCTTTGATCACGATAGATACAACTCCGCTTGCTTTGCCGCCCAGGTATTTCTGGCACAGATCGTAGAACTTGTCGCTCTTCAGACCTGCATAATGTACGGACTCAATTTTATCGCTTGCCTCAAAGTACTCTGCCACCTTCTGTGCATTCTGGCAGTAGCGCTCCATACGAACAGCCAGAGTTTCAAGACCAAGATTTAAAAGGAATGCGGAATGAGCTGACGGATAGCAGCCGAAGTCTCTCATAAGCTGCATTCTGGCTTTTATAATATAAGCCTGATTGCCAAATTCTTCGGTATACACAATACCGTGGTAAGACTCATCCGGCTCGGTAAATTCCGGATAGTTGCCGTTGCACCAGTCAAATTTTCCACCGTCTACAATAACACCGCCGCACTGAAGCGCATGGCCGTCCATATATTTGGATGTGGAATGAACTACAATATCCGCACCGAATTCAAAAGGTTTGCAGAGAATCGGTGTTGCAAAAGTATTGTCCACGATAAGCGGAACCTTGTGCGCATGAGCGATCTCAGCCATTTTTGAAATATCACAGACATCCAGTGCCGGATTGGCTACTGTCTCGCAGAAAAATGCCTTTGTATTCCCTTTGAATGCCTTTGCTATATTTTCCGGTGTATCTGTCGCATCTACAAAAATGCACTCAATGCCCAGCTTTTTCAAGGTAACTGCAAACAGATTCACTGTACCGCCGTAAATGGTTCCGGTACTTACAAAACTGTCCCCTGCGCTGCACAGGTTTAAAATAGAAAGAAGGCTGGCCGCCTGTCCGGAAGAAGTACACATAGCTGCTACACCGCCTTCCAGATCTGCAATCTTTTTCTCAACTGCGTCTACGGTGGGATTTGCAAAACGGGAATACATGCATTCCGTCGGTTTATTAAATAAATCTCCAATATGTTCTGTAGAATCAAATCGATATGTAGTACTCTGTACGATCGGCATTACACCCGGACCGCCATTTTCCGGCGTGTAGCCAGAATGTAAACACTTTGTTTCGTCTCTCATAATTACACTTGCCCTTTCTTCACTTTAATACGATAAACTAAGTTTAGCGCAGTACCGTAAAAAAAGCAAGAAAAATACTGCCCGGAATATTTCCGGGCAGCAAAAAAGCGGGTGATGGGAATCGAACCCACGTATCCAGCTTGGAAGGCTGGTGTTCTACCATTGAACTACACCCGCGAACAAATAATATAATACCCTCTGTATCCGTTTTTGTCAAGTGAAAATCAAAAAAATTTCAATTTTTTCTGGACTTTTTTCTGGACGATCGTTTTTTCAGAAGCAGTATGCCTTTAGAAAAAATGCAGCAGAGAACCATTTCTCCAAAACAATTCTCTGCTGCATCCATAATTTTATTATTCTGCTGTGTCTTCTACTCCGGTTGTTACAACTTCTTCTGTAATTTCTGCATTATCAATGATCAGATCCATCACACAGTTGTATTTTGTCACAAAGTCCATATTCCATTCGCTGATGCCATCTTCAAGAGCAGCTTCTTCATCTGCATATCCGGATTCTGTGAGCAGCTCGGACAATTTGTCCTGATATACATCACTGTCTGCATCAATTTCTTCTTTATCAGCAATATATTCCACGATCATGACAATCTGAACATTGCTTTTTGCTTCCTGGAGAAGATCATCTTCTGAAATACCCATGCTTTCCATGAACTCATCGTATTCCATGCCATTCATTTCAGCATAGTATTCATAGCTTTCTTTCTGATCTGCCTGACAATCTTCCATGATATCTTTTGCATATTCCTTAAATGTTGCTGTCTCATATACCAGATTCCATGCGGATTCAAAAAGTTCACTCTCAGCAAGATCTGCGTAATAGTCTTCCAGATAGCTCAGAACCCATGTACGATATTCATCTACTGTTTCATAATCTGTATTTTCAGCTACCCATTCATCGGTCGGCTCGTCCAGATAGTGAGAAATGGAATTGATGGTAACGGTAAATACCGCATCTTTTCCCTGAAGATCTTCGGAGCTGTAATCATCCGGGAATGTAACCTCTACTTCACCGGTTTCTCCAACTGTCATACCTACCAGCTGATCCTCAAAATCGTCGATAAAAGTACCGCTTCCGATGGTCAGATCATAACTGTCTGAGCTTCCGCCATCAAAAGTTTCACCGTCAATTTTTCCTTCATAAGTAATATTTACGGTATCTTCCATTTCAACTGCAGTTCCATCAACCGGATAGCTTCCCAGTGCATTGGCTACAAATGAATCTACATCCGCATCCGTTACATCATAAACATTTTTGGTCAGTTCCAGGCCTTTGTATTCGCCCAGTGACATGAAATAATCGATACCTTTCTCTTCCGCTGTTTTTTCAGAAACAGGGGTTGTATCCTCTTCTTCCTCTTCTTCAGACCCCGGAGATTCTTCTGATACCGTATCTTCTGATGTTGTTTCTTCTTCTTTTTCGCCGCATGCTGCAAAAGCCATACAACCAACCAGCATCAGCATTAATATTCTTTTTTTCATAGCAGACTCCCTTTTCTGTTTTTATTTCAAAATTCTCATTTATCATATCACAGTTTTTGCAATAAGTGTGTGAAAATTTTATGAAAATAGCCTGATTCCATTCATATCCTGACGCAGCACATTTTTCCTGTCCGGTCAGGAAAAGGGCTACACCCCTGCAGATGTACCCCTTCTCACTGTTTCCTAATCTATTAGTCCAAAGGTTATTGTAACCTTAAATAAATCACCATCCAGATATATGTCAAACTGTCCTTTCTGAATTGTTGTCAGATTTTTCGCGATGGAAAGACCAAGTCCGCTGCCTTCCGTGCTTCTGGACACATCGCCGCGGATAAAACGCTCGGTCAGTTCATCCGCATTGATATTCAATGCATGCTCTGAAATATTTTTTAAGGTAAAAATCATATTTTTTCCATTCTGCTCCAGTTCCACATAGACTCTGGTATCCGGCATCGCATATTTAACCACATTCTGAAACAGGTTCTCCAGAATTCTCCAGATTCGTCTGCCGTCTGCTTCTATGACCATAGGTTTCTCCGGACGCTTCACCACAAGTTTCAGGCCCCGTTTTTCAAAACGTTCTTCAAACTCGCCCAGTGCCTGCTGCAAAATTTCGTTAAAATCCATGCGGACCAGCTCCAATACCACGTTTCCGGAACTGATTTTGGAAGCTTCCACCAGATCCTCTGTCAGATGTTTCAGTCTCTGGGATTTCTGATCCAGAATATCAATATAACCTTTTGCCTTTTCATTGTGAATGTCTTCACGTTTCAGCAGATCCACATAATTGATAATGGAAGTGAGCGGTGTCTTGATATCATGGGACACATTTGTAATCAGATCAGTCTTCATACGCTCATTTTTCAAACTCTGTTCCACAGCAGCTTCCAGACCGCCGCCCACGCTGTTAATCTGCTGGGCCATATCCAGATGCAGCTCGTTCATATCTTCCGGATCAATCTTATGATTCAGTTCACCGCCGGAGATTCGCTCCAGACCTTCCATGATTTTCTGGCGGGCAACTGCATCTTTTGCAATCAGCCAGCCAACCAGAACATTCAGGATCAGCGCAAGGAAAAGACCGAATCCGCCGCCGATCAGAACAAATGCCAGCATAAACAATACATAAATGCCAAACAGAGCCATCAGTTTTGCAGATACTTTTATACCGTGAATGACTGTTTTGCCCATATTAACCAGAAGGTAACAATAACTGTTCTTACCCAATGTTTTTGCTTTAATCCGGCGTACCAGACTCAGGTATCCGGTAATTGAAAGAGCTCCGCCAGCCAGCATGACAAGAATCATCACGATCAGAGAAATATTTCCTTCTATTGTGCCAAGGTAATACTCACGAAGTAACATTTTCGAACACCATGCCCCTGCACCTATCATGCCAAGAACGGTAAGTGCGGCTATAACGCCCCATATCAGCAGCGCCAGTTCCAATCTTGGTTTATCTATCCGGCAAAGTGTGATGCCTCCTTTTTCTTTCACATGACCAGCCACAATCGTGAGATAAACTACAGAAACAAGAGTTCCGACTGCGCCTACAATCATGCAGGCAGCAATCCAGCCGATTTTTCCGGCAAAACGGTTATAAGAGTTCGCATATTGCCAATATTCATCCTGCACCGGATAGTCCATATTAACATATGTTTCAATCTCATATCCATTAATATCTGTGACTGCACTGATGGTGTTCCTGGATTTTTCACCCTCCGGAATATTGGTTGAAATAATAGCTCCGTCTTCTTTTGCAATGTAACGCAGATTGGTATTCTCCGGATCCAGCAGTTCCAGACTGTCCTGATACCAGTAAATAGCATCTTCTATTCGAGTCAATGTATTATAAAGGGCTTCATAACATACATCAAGCGGCACATTATTTTTCTCGCTGTATTCTTTCAGAGACTCGTACCCTTTTGGCGTGTACTGCTCCCGGAAAACCTGACCGCCCGGCAAAATCAGGGAGCCCTCACTGGTATATCGGCGTGTCTCCTGACTCGGACTTGCGGTTTCGGTTGCTATTTCTTCATAATCTAAACTCACATTTTCATCATAATAGTAATCATTATAATAAAAATTATAGAAATCATCACCGTAATAACCGTATATATACTGAAACTCACTGGAATTATACCAATTCCGTAATTCTTCCACGCTATATTCTAATGCTTTTTTGTCTCTGAATACCTGGTAAGTATTTCCACTGAAGGACATGACATCGATAAATTTTGCGGAATCAAATTCTCCATCTGTTTCCAAATATTGCCGCTGCCACAAATAGTCGTTTACTGTATATATGGCCTCTTCCTGCAGTTTTTGCTGGAGAGCATCGGATTCCTCATAACTCTGACTGTTCCAGATTGCACTTAGATCGCCTCCTGAGACGTTCATGAGCACCGCACCCAGAACCACGCCGATCAGCAGTATGGACAAACTGACAATGTGGATGCCTATACCAATCCCTTTCGCTGTTTTTGTATATAATTTTTCTTTCATATTTTATAGAACATTCCTTTCAACCTACTCAGGTAGAAAACGCCACGGATTTTTCATTCCCGGACTCAGACACTTTTATCAATCTTATATCCGATTCCCCACACCACTTTCAGGTATCTCGGTTCTTTCGGATTGATCTCAATCTTTTCCCGGATATGACGGATATGTACCGCAACCGTGTTCTCTGCTGCCAGCGCTTCCTCATTCCAGATATTTTCGTAAATCTGCTTGATTGAGAAGACCCGTCCCGGGTTCCTGATCAACAAAAGTAATATATTATACTCAATCGGGGTTAACTTTACTTCATCTCCATCCACAGTCACCTGCTTCTGTTCATCGTTTACTTCCAGACCGCCGATCTGGAATATATTCTGATTGTCTGTGACCATATTTCCCAGTTTTGTATAACGTCTTACCTGAGATTTCACCCTGGCCACCAGTTCCAGCGGATTGAACGGTTTTGTCACGTAATCATCCGCTCCGATATTCAGCCCAAGGATCTTATCCGCGTCCTCCGACTTTGCTGAAAGTATAATAATGGGAATACTGCTCTTTTCCCGAATCTTCAAAGTTGCCCGGATTCCATCCAGCCGCGGCATCATCACATCCATAATCAAAAGCTGAATATCTTCTTTTTCCAGAAGTTCCACCGCCTGCTGCCCGTCAAAGGCCTTCCACACACGATACCCCTCCTGGGTCAGATAGATTTCAATTGCATCTACGATTTCTTTATCGTCATCACATACCAGTATGTTTATCATAATTTTTTACACCTCACCTCCCCATATCATAACACGTATAACCCCCGTTTGCTACCTTGTGACTTTAATATAACAGGGGGTTTTTAAAATGAAAGTGGGAAAAATCTTAAGAGTTTCTTAACTTCCGGAACTCACACTCTTTCAAATCACTTACTGTATATTACTCCATCAACGGTAAACGCATTTAAACAAAAATACCCATTCGCACAGCTGGCAAAATCAACTATACAAAATGGGTATTTCCTCCATTATTCACAATTACTTATTATCTAATCGGTTAACATTCCGTATCTTCCGCATCAGACAATAGTCCGCCTTCTCTTCGGATGGTCCGCACATTCATACCATTTACTTCAATATGGTCATCCACCACAATAACCAGACACTGTTTTCCGTCGATCACTCTGGTTTCGATCAGATCCGTCCGCTCCGGATTTACTTTAATTACTACATCCGGTGTCTTGATGCTAAAACTTCTGGTATCGGCAACATTCGCCGCCAGAAGCGGAGTCTCCTGCTCGATCACCTCATCGTACTGTTTCGTGATTTCTTCAATCTTTTCATCCGCAACGCCGCTCTCCTCAAGAATATGCCGTACATCCCATTTTGCCAACGGAACCGGATCCGGGTTTTCCTTGTTGCATTCAATGATCTCATTCAGATTTTCATGAATGGAGCGCACAGTTTCATAATCGCATTCATCCCCCAGATTTTCTTCCAGCAGAGACTGAAAGGTCTCTTTCTGTCCTGTTGCCGACAACGGAACCACACAGCCCAGAACCTGATCCACAAAATCCTGCTGCAGTTCTTCCGGATTCTTTGAATAGTACAGCACACCGTGAATATCCATATTCCGGTCGTTGAATGCAGGGAACAAAAAGCCTTTGGACGGCATATCAACCACCCAGTCACGGATGCGGTCCTCAATGCTGTTTTTCTCCACATTGTAACACAGGCCGGCCTTTGACAGGTTCACCGGACAGATGCTGCAGAGCACAAAATCGTATACATTATCCGATGCATCAAACATCTCGGAACCATCTGACGCTTTGCCCGGAATATCATAGGCCCCATGAATCAGAATTATGTAATAGTTCTCACCATAAATATAATGGTCAATCACCCGCTGATAAAATGCATTTAGAATTTCTTCCTCTTCCAGCCTGCTG
Source organism: Lachnospiraceae bacterium (assembly GCA_036310185.1). Classification (GTDB taxonomy): domain Bacteria; phylum Bacillota; class Clostridia; order Lachnospirales; family Lachnospiraceae; genus JALENY01. The sequence continues at coordinate 9,827 of JAXJSH010000137.1, forward strand.
TTTTTTAATTTAAGCAGAAATTCCTGAGTTCCGCCTTCATATTCCTGTTCAAGGGGAAATTCCATGTTCATCAGATTTTTTCCCAGCGTTCCCGACAGAGTCTTTCTGAAAATCTCATAATATTTAAAGGCCTCTTCCTCCGTCAGCGATCCAAACGCTTCCTTAAAAGTCAGCTTAATTTCCTTATCTCCATCCACATAACAGCCGCAGATACGGGTAATTGCACTGTTATCCGGCTTAAACTGTTTCCGTATTTCCAAAATTTCTTTCTTATTCATCTTTCTCTCCTCGCAAACTGCCTCTACTTGCCTGATTCCGGCATATCATCTTCATTTTTCTGAATCGTTACTTTTTTTATATGAAAGCCGATACAGGCAACGTTTTCTCATCAGACATTCGGGGCAATACAGATATCTGCATTGCCCCGAATGTGAAACTTATTCTACACTTTTTAATAACACTCCGCTCTTTGGCGCCATCTCGATTTTCAAGATTCCCGCAACTGCCTGCACACGTTTTTTCTCCATAGAATAGCCGTCTGCTGTCGTACCGAATATCTGCTCCAGTTCGGTCGTCTCTGTTCTGGAGATACCGGCTGTCCAGACCGGCAGTTCCAGTGTGAGCGTTTCATTTCCTTTGTTGACGATCGTAACCATCTGCTCGTCATGATTAAATCGGGCAAAACTGATATAATCCTGACCGGATTCAACGTCAACCAGTGATCCGGTTTTTAATAACGGATGCTCTTTGTGGATGCGGATAATGTCTTTATGAAACTGCAGCAGTTCCATATCCTCTTTCCCCCATGGATAGGTTCTGCGGTTGTCCGGATCTGTAAATCCGCATACCCCGACTTCATCACCGTAATAAATGGTCGGTGCTCCCGGAAATGTCATCTGAATCAATACAGCAAGACGCATGATTGATTTGTCCACGTTCTCACTTGCCGCCTGTGATCCAAGGTGTCCCACGCGGCCCACCTTGCGGTTTGTTCTGGTCAGAAATCTGGAATGATCGTGGTTGGACAGCTCATTCATGGCACACTGGATAGACGGTCCGGTAAAACTGCACAGGTGATAACGCATCGCTTCCCGGAAGGATACTCCATTTCCGTCCAGATCCCAGCGGTATTCATCGCTGTGTTTCTCCATGCCGGTCAGGAACCAGGTGACCGGTTCCATGAACGCATCGTAGTTCATGACCGTATCCCATTCATTGCCCTGAAGCCACGGAGTCGGATCTCCATAATGTTCTGCAATAATGATTGCGTTCGGGTTCGCCTCTTTTACGCTTTTGCGGAATTGCTGCCAGAAATAGTGATTATATTCCTGACTGAATCCCAGATCTGCCGCCACGTCAAGACGCCATCCGTCCACATTATAAGGCGGGGAAACCCATTTTTTTGCAATTCGCATAATGTATTTAAACAATTTGTCCGATGACTCATAATTCAGTTTCGGCAGTGTATCATGTCCCCACCAGCCATCGTAAAACTCATTGTACGGCCATGCATGTTCATTGTTGAACTTGAAAAAGGTACGATAAGGACTTTCCTGTGTAATGTAAGCCCCTTTTTCATAACCAAGTTCATTTTCATAGATTCTCTCACGGTCCAGCCACTTGTTGAAAGAACCGCAGTGATTGAACACACCGTCAAGAATCAGTTTCATGCCCCGTTTGTGGAGTTCTTCCACCAGTTTGATCAGCACCTGATTGCTGGCTTCCAGATTGTCAATGCCGGTTACACGCTTGATGTAACGGCTGGCATGCTGGTTATCGTAATCTCCGTGCCAGAGCAGATTTCCCTCATCCTCCACGATTTTTCCGTAATGTGGATCCACATAATCATAATCCTGAATATCATATTTATGGTTGGACGGTGACACGAAAATGGGATTCAGATACAGAACCTCGATTCCCAGATCCTGCAGATAATCCAGTTTGTCGATGATACCCTGCAGGTCTCCGCCGTAGAACTCACGCACGCCCATGGCTGCCGGCGGCTTGTCCCAATCTTCCACTTTTACGCTGTAATCGCCGATATAGCTGTATTCCCGCGTCTCCACATCGTTGGTTTTGTCTCCGTTGTAAAAACGGTCCACAAAAACCTGATACATAACGGCTCCTCTTGACCACTCCGGTACGGAAAAATCCGGAGAAATCATAAAGGAATAGTATTCTTTCAGATCTCTGGTAACACCCAGCTGGTTATAGTAACATCTCAGTTCTTCGATCTGTAACTCAAAATAGTAGCGGACTACCTCTTTTTCCACATGAATAGTGGTAGCATAATAATCAAAACTGCCTCTGCGCTCTTCCAGTTCCATCTCCTGTCTCAGTGCGCCGCTGATCAGATAAACTTTATCTACATTGTTTTTCAAAGTACGAATACGTATTTTGACGTCATCACCGGCCTTTGGCTGAAATGGAGTGCGGTACTGTTCCGTCTCATCGCTGAAAACTCCGCGTTTGTTAAAAACCGGGCGCATATGTGATACATACTCCTGTCTTTTCAAAACGTTAATGTAATTTTGTGGCATTATGGCTGTCTTCCTCTCCTCATTTTCATCATCTCTGCTCAAACAGCGCTTCGAATTCTTCCCGACCAATCTTTTCCTTTTCTAAAAGAAGTTCTGCACAGCGGTCAAGGACATCCCGGTGAGATGTGATAATTTCTTTTGCTTTTGCATAGCAGCCATCGATAATCTGTTTGACTTCTTCATCAATGGTGCTGGCCACAGCTTCGCTGTAGTCTCTTGTATGGCCCCAGTCGCGGCCGATAAATACTTCATTTTCATCATCGTAGCAGATCATGCCGACTTTGCTGGACATACCATATTTGGTGACCATGGCGCGGGCAGTCTGTGTTGCCACTTTGATATCCTGGGATGCTCCCGTCGTAATATCGTCAAATACCAGTTCTTCTGCCACACGGCCACCGAAATCAACGATGATGTCCTGCAGCATTTTTCCTCTGGTATTAAACATTTCATCTTTCTCCGGCAATGGCATGGTATAACCTGCAGCCCCTGTTCCGGTCGGAATAATGGATACGGTATACACCGGTCCAACATCCGGAAGCACATGAAACAGTATCGCATGTCCTGCTTCGTGATATGCGGTAATTCTCTTTTCTTTTTCAGAAATAACGCGGCTCTTTTTCTCTGCACCGATACCTACTTTGATAAATGCCTGACGGATATCGCTCTGCATGACATAATTACGACCTTCTTTTGCCGCACCGATCGCCGCTTCGTTCAAAAGATTCTCCAGATCTGCTCCGGTAAATCCGGCTGTTGTCTGAGCAACCTGTTTCAGATCCACATCTTCTGCCAGCGGTTTGTCCTTGGCATGGACTCTTAAGATTTCTTCTCTTCCTTTTATATCCGGTTTTCCAACCCCGATCTTCCGGTCAAAACGACCCGGACGCAGAATGGCCGGATCCAGAATATCCACACGGTTGGTGGCTGCCATCACGATGATACCTTCATTCACACCAAAGCCATCCATCTCAACCAGCAGCTGGTTCAGCGTCTGCTCACGCTCATCGTGACCGCCGCCCATTCCGGTTCCTCGTCTTCTTGCAACCGCATCGATCTCATCGATAAACACGATACATGGATGATTTCTCTTTGCCTCCTCAAAAAGATCACGGACACGGGAAGCACCCACACCAACAAACATTTCCACAAAATCAGAACCGGAAATACTGAAAAAGGGAACGCCTGCCTCACCGGCAACCGCCTTTGCGATCAGTGTTTTACCGGTACCCGGAGGTCCCACCAAAAGCACGCCTTTCGGGATTCTGGCGCCAACTTTTGTATATTTCTGTGGATTTTTCAGAAAGTCGACCACTTCCACCAGGTCTTCTTTTTCTTCTTCCAGTCCGGCAACGTCTTTGAATGTAACCTTTTTATCCGCATCGGTGCTGAGTCTTGCACGGCTCTTTCCGAAATTCATCATCTTGGAATTGGAACCTCCGCTCATCTGGCGGGTCATCATGGAAAACATAAATACGACCAGCAGCACAACCAGAATCATGGGCAGAACGGTTGTCAAAAACGTATTATCCGCCGGAATATCCCGAACCAGGGGATCCACACCATACTCCTGGCAGACATCCTGAATTTCTTTCACATCCAGCACATAAAACTGCTTTTCATCACCGCCTGTAAATTCCACAGATACCTGTCCGGTATCGTTATTTCCATTGGGCTGAATCTCAACACTCTCAACTTTTTCCTGATCCAGAGCCGAAACCAGCTGCTCGTACGAAAACTGGTCTTCCAGGCCTATCTGGTTAAAGAAATAGCGATAGCCCATAAATACGATCAGCACAATAACAATATAAACTGCAATACCACTAAACTGTTTTTTCACAATAGTCTCCTTTTATAATTCTACTACTCCTATGTAGGGCAGATTCCGGTATTTCTGGGCATAGTCCAGTCCGTAGCCAACTACAAATTCATCTGGAATCTCAAAGCAGGTATAATCCACTTTTACATCTCTTTCACGACGATCTGGTTTGTCCAGAAGGGTACATAATCTGAGACTTGCCGGTTTACGCTGTTTTAAGATCTCCAGCAGATAACTCAGCGTACGTCCGGAATCAATGATATCTTCCACAACAATAACATCTTTGCCTTCCAGCGGCTGATCCAGATCCTTCACGATCCGAACCACTCCGCTGCTTTTGGTATCATCGCCATAGCTGGATACGGACATGAAGTCAAAACTTACCGGAACGGTAATGCGTTTTGCCAGTTCGCACATAAAAAATACGCCGCCTTTTAAAACGCAGATCATATGAATTTCTTTTCCCTGATAATCCTCATTGATTTTTTTGCTGATTTCCAGAATTCTTTCGTTTACATCCTGCTCTGAGATTAATACTCTTATTTTTTCACTCATGAACGGTTCCTCCTTGTATTTGTATTTTTAAAACAGATTCTGTATCATTCAAAACTTTGTACGCCTCACTGATCCGATAACCGATCACCCAGAGTACCTCACTTCCCGCACACAAAAGCAAAATCTGATCCCGCTCTTCCCTCGGAATCTTGCAGTCGATCAGGTAATCTTTCAGTTTTTTCCGGCCGCCGTTTCGATTCACCACCAGAAAATCCCCCGGTTTTCTTGTTCTGAGCACAAGTTTGTCATTTATTTTATCATAATTCAGCCATTTCGTATATGATTTTTCCGGAATTATCTGGTGCTTATTTTCCTCCAGAATACAGGAAATCTGCATATTACCGATTTTCTGTACCCCTGGAACAGTCAGTTCTGCGCAGATATCCCCACCTTCTTCTTTCCGTTTTTGCCAGTCACGTTTTCCCCGGCCGTCCTGTTCCTGTTGATTTGTGCCATCCGGACATACTTCCTCATGTTCCTGCTTTTTCTCCAGTTCCCTGTCACGGCGGATGCAAAGCTGTTCATACCCCCGTTTTGCTGTCAGCCCGCTCGGAAGACGGACCTGTTTTCCGACCTGTTTTTCACTCAGTTCCCGGACCGCATTCAGATGAATCCTGGTAAAATCCTTTAAACTGCCGGTAATCTTATAAATACAACGGCGAATGACAAGATTCTGTAAAAAAGCAGGAATATCCGCATCAAACAGTTTTTCTGAAATGATCTGTTGCGTATCCTGATCCTGTACATGCTGCCTGTACAACTGCTCTGCCTGCTTTTCCAGGTAAGTCTGCACTTCATCCAGTTCTGCTGAAGTCTCTGCCATATGGGCAACCGTCTGCGCATTAACTTCTTTTTCCAGATATTCCACTACATGATGCCGGATCTTATTTCTGGTATAATCATCTTCCTGATTTGTGCTGTCTGTAACATACTTTATGTTATTTTCATTTAAATAATGCTCAATTTCCTGCCGTTTCATACCCAAAAGAGGACGAATTATTTTTCCGCGCCTGGAGCGGATACCGACCAGCCCTTTCATGCCGGTCCCCCGCACCAGATGATAGATCATGGTCTCAGCAAGATCATTCTGATGATGGGCCAGTGCAATTTTCGTTGCTCCCCAAGTCCGGCAGCAATTTTCAAATACTTCATAACGTGCCAGACGGCCGGCCTCCTCCGTACTGATTTTCCGGTCTGCTGCCAGTTTTTTCACATCCACAGAAACCAGCTCAAAGGGCAGTTCATACTGACTGCACAGTTCCCCCACATACCGGGCATCCCGGTCTGCCTCCGCACCCCGCAGATTATGATGCACATGAACCACACTGATTTTAAAATCTGTCTCTTCCTTATACTTAAGCAGCAGAAAAAGGAGGTACACCGAATCCGCTCCTCCTGAAACTCCTGCAACCACATGGTCACCTTTTTCAATTAGCTTCTGCTGCCTGATATATTCCAGCGCTTTTTTCATCTCTTTGTATCCTCTTAAGAATTATTCCACATACCGGCCACAAGAACCGTCATATCGTCCATGGCCCTGTAATTATTAAAACTCATGACCCGCTCCAGAATCACACGTCCCATCTCCTTTGGACTGCGGTTTTTTGTGGTCATGATGATTTCCTTCATAGTCTCTTCTTCCTTTTCAAAAGGAAGCGCATCCAGCACCCCATCCGTTACCATGATCAGATAATCCCCCGGGTACAGTTTTTTTGACAACACTTCATAATCAGCCTGCTGCAGAAGCCCCACTGCCAGACTGGTGGATGTTATGGTCTCCACCCACTCGCTCCGTTTGATAAAAGTGGTTGCCGCACCGGCTTTCAAAAACTCACAGACGCCCGTATACAGATTCAGCGTACAGATGTCTACCGTGGAATACATGTCCCCGTCCTGACCGAGCACCAATGCCGAATTGATCATCTTTGCCGCTGTTTCTTTTGAAAAGCCGGAATCCAGAAACTGTTCCAGAAGATCCACCACCTGCTCACTCTCCTGACAGGCCAGAAGACCGCTTCCCATTCCATCCGCAAGGCAGAGTATGGTTTCTCCTTCCCGCTGGGTCATGCAGGCAAAATTATCTCCGGACACATTGGAACTGTCCTTTGCAGCCCGCGCCACCCCGTACATAACCCGGAAATTCACCTCTTCTGCAAAACGAATGATATTCTCACGCTCATTGACAATTCTCCTGCTCTCCGCCACCGGCATCATACGTTTTCCCGCAACACTGCTTAAAATCTGCGCAACCTCCGTGACCGGTATACACTGACCGCCCTTTGTGCAGACATTCAGAATGATCTGTTCGCTTCCGTCCTGATATGCGATCCGCCACGCCTGCTTTAACAAAATCCGCTCTTTCTTTAAAGTACGCATCAGCTGATCATACAGATCCACCGGCAGCATCGTAATATGATAGAATTCCTCCGCCATCTTTTTTAAAATATGGCTCATTTCATCCAGCTGTTCTGCCACTGCAATCTGATTCAGATTGGAACTGTTGGTCATCCGGTAAAAACTCTCTGCCAGACGTTCAAAAGATTCTGCATATTTTTCCATTTTCATCTTCTGCGGGTGATTGTCGTAAATGGTCTCCACCTGGGTGGTTTTTCTTCCTGATGAAATAATTTTTGCCATGTCCCGAATAAGCAGTAATGCGCTAATTCCGAGCATGGCAAGTATCCACTCTCGCATCCATTCTCCCCCTTACCAGAAATTCTGTTAAGAGAGTATTATAGACGACACCATATGAAATGTTTGTCAAATCAACAGCGGAATTTTCAAAAACTTTTCGACATATCCGCTATTCTTCCGCTTTGAAAATGATCTCATTCTCTTTCAGCAGACCCAGCTTTTCCTGCGCTGCTTTTTCGATATATTCATCGGTCTGCATATACTCTTCCAGCTCGTCGATCTCTTTTGTACGCTGCTGCTGTTCTTCGATCTGTTCTGCGATCTGATCCATCTTTTCCTCATTGGAATCAATGCGTTCCTGAAGACTGTTGCCCTGATAAAGCAGCACACCAAAAAGCATACACACAATCAGCGAAATACCTATCATGGTATACTTATTCTGCCTTGTGTGTACGCCTGCTCTTGCCTTTTTTCTTCTTCTTTTTTTTAAAGATTTCCCCATTTTTAAAAATCCCCGTAAATAACTTCACATGTAATACCCTACATATCATGATTTTAACCCATGAAAATAGCATTTTCAACCTTTTTATCAAAAAAGATACAAATTTGACAACCCACGGACTGATTGTTCCATAATATGCCAGCATCCCCGAAAGCACCCCGAGAAAAAAATAGCCGCGCAGAATCCCGCCGTTTGCAATATACAGACGGGTAAACAAAAAAATACCGATTCCAATCCAGAACAAAAAATCCCCGACTGTAATCAGTATCTTGCCGTGTTTGAATACATTCCGTACACTTCGAATCAGATCATAGAAAAACATTATCCCCACACCATACAGGATGGACCATAAAAAAAGCTGTAATTCCGCATCCATAGCCTCTACTTAAACAGCCGCGCCAGCATGTTTTTTCCCTTCTGGGACTGTGTGGTTCCGTCTTTTGTGTATACAATGCTGTCCACCTTTCCCCCGATATCCACCTCACCCTTCTCCAGATTGAGCCGGGTAATGGTCATCTCCGATCCGCGGATCGTCATGGTGCCCGCCTTCGTGTCCAGTAAAATCTCTTTCTCGTCAAAAGATTTCACATCCGTCACTCCGGTCATGGTTCCCTTTTTCCGGTTGTCCAACTGCAGTTTATGGGGGGCGATCATTTTATTTTCTTCCATAAAAACCTCTGTTTTTGGTCTTAAGAAAGTATATTATTTTCCCCTTTGGATTATTCCCGCCAAAACAGGAAAGGCGATACCTCTCACCTGTTGATCAGATGTAGCGGTACAGCTCGGCTGCTTCTTCCTTTTTTACGGTTTCCTGTACATTAAGCACTTCCACCTTCACCGTTTTTTCACCAAACTGAATCTCGATGATATCACCGACCTTAATCTTAACCGAAGCCTTCGCCGGTTTTCCGTTTACCATGACACGGCCTGCATCACAGGCTTCATTTGCCACGGTACGGCGTTTGATCAGTCTGGATATTTTTAAGAACTTGTCTAATCGCATAGAATCCTCCAAAACATTTTATTTTCCTGTTTTTCTTTTACAATGGCACCAGGTATCTTACGAGTACATTATCTGTTTTTGCATCATTTGTCAAGAATCTGACATTCAAGCAGTATTTTGTATAATTTTTATGGTCTGTCTATATACATATTTCCATATTATTCAACGAATTATCCCATACCGAAAATATTACCTTTTATCTCGATTCCTGCCACCTCTGCCAGCCGCATGATTCCTTCAATAGCCAGCGACACCGTGGATTCAACATGAATGTAATCCGTCACACTATAGTCAAAAAGGATATTTCCCTGAGCCTCAAATTCATCATCTTTATCCCAAAACAGATACTGCATGGGTATGCAGTCAAAACATTTCAGGATATAACCCGCATCTCCCTGAGGTACACGAACACCGCCCATCTTTTCTGCTGCCTCACACAGTTCCTTTACCTTTCCGGTAAATGTCAGCGCAAAGGGAATCAGCACATGTTTCTTATAAGCAGAGTCAAACTGTCCCGCAGATTTTACATCACGAAACGGAACCCAGCGATTCTGTAAAAAGGAACCTTCCTTCGAGTACCAGAACAGGTTATAGATATTCAGCTTCACGTCATTGGAAACCGGACGTTCATCCTCCATTGCCGCAATATGGCCTGTTTTCCGGTTTACACCGTATTTTCGTGCAAAATGATAAACCGTCAGGTACTCACCTTCAACCTGAAGTTCCGGCAGCTTTTTCATAAGCAGATCCTGATCCATGGAAAGGAACTTCAAACGCCAGTCTTCGCATAATCTGGCATAATTGGATTCTCTGATTTCTTCCCGTTCTATCATGCTCCGTACCTCCTGCTATATATCTTCTGCATCTATTTTATCATTACTTCTTGTTTTTCTCCATACAAATCACTATGCCATTCATAATACAGGGCTGACTTTTCCTCTAAAAATACAACGAAAAAGCTTATGGACCGTTTTCCGATACTCCGGCCCATAAGCATACTTCATAATATCATCACTTAAATATATTCATTTTTCTCCTTACACATCTTTCAATCCTATAAATTTTAAATTATACGTTTATTCTCCCAATTTTTTTATGATTCCAGCGAGAATGGCAGAACTAAACACATATATAATTGCAATTTTTGTGATTATTCTCTGTAAACCAGAGTAATCAAAATTTGATATAAAACCTATAGCGATAACAAGAAAAATAGCAATCAAAGTCCAGCAAACCAAAAGAATACGTTGTAATTTTTTGCGTGTTGATTTATTCACAGTATCACCTTCTAACTGCTTTATGCATAATAGTGATAATAATAAGGACCATAAGAATCGCCTGTACTGGCTATAAATGACCATTTATAACGATACTGTGGCATAGTTAGAGGCACATAATACTCCTGCAAGGAAACATATAAAGTTCCTCCTACTGAACTGGCTGCTAAAACGCCCAACGCAGCTGAGCCCATTGCGGCTATTACACCAGCAGCACCGAGTGTTCCTAAATATACGGCGATAGCCCCAGCAACAATTGCTACCGTAGTTCCTTGCGCCCATGTAATGCGATGAGAACTACTCGATATGGTCTGCCAACCATAAGTTGATAAGCTCATATTTCTCTGCTGTATATCATTAACAGGAATCGCAAACAAGTTATCATCTAAATATATAACAGAAGTAGATTCGTCATAATATAACTTATTAATAGTATCATTCTCATCATTTGTTATAATTATTGTTCTGTTTCCATTCTCATAACAATAATTATATGTGTAATTAACTCCATCTATGTTAATAATTTCTCTTGTCTCTTGTTCATACAACGTATAAAGTTCGTTTGTATGAATAGCTGCATCCACATATCGTGTGCACATAATATTCAAAGACACTGCAACAACTAAGAAAAACGCAAAATACTTTTTACTTTTCTTCATGACATTTCCTCCTCTTCCAACTGACTGTTCCTACAGAAGTTTATCATTTTGTATCAAACTCCAACTTGTCTTTTTTCCTATAAACATTCGTTATTCGCTCTCCAAGATTCTCATTAATCACTACATTTACGCCGAAATACCGTTTCAATGTACTTTAACAGCACACAACATATGTAGAGGTATCCGAATATTCGCCTTAATTCCTAAAATAATATATTTTTCATCACCGTACTCTAGTATACATTGGTCCCACTCCCTCCATAAATATGTTCACTATATAATTCGCCTCTATTTGTGTAATATATTATACATAATTATACTGTTTTAGTCAATACATATATGCACATACAACAAGTATCTTTACTAATCCATTGACTTTTCATGCATATTACCTTATCATATGTAAAGATTCTAAAACAGAGGTGGAAACATGCAAACACTTATACCTAAAGAAGAAGAAATCATGAATATTTTCTGGAAATTAGATTGCCCCTGCATTATTTCCGATATCTTAAAGGCAAATCCTGATCTTAGCAGAAATACAGTTGCAAAAGTGTTAGTATCTCTCGAAAAGAAAGGATACATTAAAGTTAATTCTATACGTAAAACTGTTACAAGAACCGGACGCGCCTATATAGCAGCTATTACAAAAAAAGAATATGAAGAAAAAAATGCATTAATAAAAGCCGTCTCCGATGGTACATCTATGACACAGGCAACTTTATCTTTCCTTTCCACATTACTGCAATCAGAAAACCTGGATGATAGCTTTTTATCAGAACTTGAAGCAATGATACTAGAATATAAAAACCAAAAGGAATAATCTATGACTCTAACTCTTTCTTCTTTTTTTCATCATCCATAGCAGTCAGGTTGCTAATTGGAATGCTGTTTTTTATTTTGAATCTCTTTTTGTTAACAGACGTTTTTTAATTAGTACCTGCTGATTAAGTCATGAATGCAGATACCCAATCATCAGGAATGTATGTAATTTCAAAATGCTCCGATATAGCGGCCTTTATGCCCGCCTCTGCGCGGGCTATTTTCAATTCAAGAGAATGCCGCAGGCGTTCTTTCCTATATAGCCAAAAAAAGAGGAACCCCAAAGAGTCCCTCACACAATCACCATGTATTATTTCTCGTTTACGATATCTTTTAACGCTTTACCAGCTTTGAATTTCGGAGCTTTGGATGCTTCGATTGTCATTGTTTCGCCAGTCTGCGGATTTCTTCCTTCTCTTGCTGCTCTTTCGGATACTTCGAATGTACCGAAACCAACTAACTGAACTTTTTCACCCTTTTTTAATTCGTTTGCTACTACATCTACAAATGCTTTAACTGCAGCTTCAGCGTCTTTTTTAGATAATTCAGTCTCTTTAGCAATAGCTGCTACTAATTCTGTTTTGTTCATGATACTCCTCCTAAAATGTTCTCTACCTGAATCTGTCTCCGCTTTTGCGAAAACTCTGTAATAGTTATATAACGTTTGGGTATAATTGTCAAGGTTTTTCCTTACTTTATGCGGCTTTTGACGATTTTTTAACATTCCTGTATCAAATCTATATTTTCCCTTCTTTTTCCAGTTTCTTGATTTCTTCCCAGGTCAGAAGTACTTCCCCGGAAGTGCTGGCCGTACCATTGCCAAAGACATGAGGATGACGCCGGATCATCTTTTTCGAAATTCCCTGAATCACATCTTCCAGCGTAAATATGCCCTCTTCTTTGGCAATCTGACACTGAAGCAGAACATTCATCAGCACATCCCCCAGTTCTTCACACAGGTTGTCCCCGTCACCGGTGCGCTCATAAAGATCGATTCCTTCACACACTTCTTCCACTTCATCCCGCATACATTTCTTCAGCGAACCATGTGTCTGCTCCCTGTCCCAGGGGCAGCCATGGTCGCTTCGCAGCTGCGCTATAATATTTACCAGATCTTCAAACGTATAGCTGTTCTCCATATTTTCTCACCATTTTATAGTTGTTTTTTCGTAACGATCCAGGATGTGCCGTTGACCAAATGCCAGGATACGCTTATTGGCATATGTGTTCGCACCTTCTGAACGGTTACCGCTTCTGTCTGTATTATATATCATGTCACAGAAAAAGGAAATTATGAAAAAGTGACTTCATAAAATCCTGCCACGCATTTTCCTGTTTTAACAAATTCACCAGTTTTTCCTGATGGCGTGCAGATAAAAAGGCCTTATTATTGTTATAGTAAAAACAGACTATTTTCCAGAACTTTTCCGGATAAGACAGACGAACCGCCAGACAGTGCCATTCCTCGTCGGACAATGGATGAACACGGCTGTAGCTCTCGATCATATCCTCGGCCAACCCACGGTTCCATCCGTGTTTCTCCATTATTTTCCGCATAAACTGGGCAATATCCGCCGTCTGATCCTCAAACCGGAAATGATCAAAATTGACCACCGTCGTAGCATCCCCTCGAATCAGAATGTTATGCTGATTATACTCGCCGTGGCATACAGTACCCTTCTCCAGAAACTGCTGCCGCATCTGTTCATATCCGGATGTCTCCAGATGTTCAAATGCCTGTTCCCCATATTCCAGATATCGTCCCATATGTTCCAGCAGCAGATATTCGAAATCGCTTTTCTGACACCGCCCCCGCACATAAGAACGGATTTTCTTCATTCCCTGATTGTGTTTCTGATATACCTCCAGCAGACTTTCCGCCTGATCTTCTTTTTCATTTTCTGTTTCCCGGTCCAGATACATGTCCCGATGCAAAAGCGCCAGCTGACGCATTCCCTTCCGGACATCATCCGCCGATTTGGCATCGCATTCGCGCCCGTCCCACCAGTCTTTTACCAGATAGGTATATCCTTCCCGATCGGTGGTGACCAGACTTCCCTCCTCATTTCGCAGCACCAGATCCAGACGTTCATGTCCCGCATCTCTTAAGTGTTCCAGCAGTTGATTCTGCCGCTCCAGCCGCTTCACCGAGCCTTCAAACGGTTTTATTTGTTTCAGCCCTTCCTGTGTCTCACAGATAAGGGCGCCTCTTCCCCGATATGTAGCCTGACTTGACAGCCCGTACCGCTCCAACACACTCAATCCTTTATCATACATAAAAGCAGTCCCCCTCATATCACACACTTCTTTCTAGTGTATGTGAGGGGGACAAAAAGTATTCAATATTTACTGTGCTCTCCGGCGTTTCGCATCTTCTGCCGCTGCAAAATTCATCAGATAAGCTTTATTGTTCAGAGACGGATTTTCAATTACCAGATCCAGAGCCAGATTCAGAATCTCTCCAATCTCTTTTCCCGGCTTCATACCCAGACGAATCAGATCTTTTCCCGTAATCGCCAGTGTTTTTAAGGAAAAACACTCCTGTTTCCGAATAATTTCCAGATATTCTGCTTCAATCTGATCGATCCGTTCCAGTTTTTCCTCTCTCATATAGCTGCTCTGGGCCATGGTGTCTGCCCGGCGAACCGCCAGATACATGGGAAACAGTTCTTCTCCAATCTCATTCAGCAGCTGGCGCACCTGTTTTGCCGTCGGCTCCGGCCGCGTATCGTGATAGCGAATCAGCTTTGTCACTTTTGCAATCGTATCGTTGTCAAATCGAAGCCGGTGTAAAATATCCCTTGCCATATCTTCACTGACTTTTGCATGTCCGTAAAAATGATCTCTTCCTTTTTCATCGGTCACTTTACTTACCGGTTTGCCCATATCATGCAAAAGCATGGTCAGGCGCAGCACCTTATCTGCCGGAACATTTTCCATGGAACAGAGAATATGCTCACCCACACAATAACAGTGATGAGGAGTCATCTGCGGCGTAATCATGCACACATCGAACTCGGGCATGATAATTCTGGTAATTCCCAGGTTGTAGCACACTTCCCACAATCCCGGATAATTGGAAACCAGCAGTTTCACAATTTCCACCTGAATCCGCTCCGCACTGATCCGTTCCAGCGAATCCGCCAGTTCTTTGACCGCCTGAGCGGTATTCGGATCTATGGAAAAGCCCAGCTGTGCCGCGAAACGGACCGCACGCAGCATCCGCAGCGCATCTTCTGTAAGCCGTTCTTTCGGATCACCCACACAGCGGATCACTTTTCTCTGCAGATCGTTCATCCCGCCATACAGGTCAACAAGGCCGGTCCGGTCATTGTACGCCATGGCATTGATGGTAAAATCGCGGCGCTTCAGATCTTCTTCCAGACTGGCGGTAAATGTAACTTCTTTCGGATGACGGCTGTCTTCATATTTCCCATCAATCCGGTAGGTGGTCACTTCGTACATATCCTTGTCCAAAAGTACCGTGACCGTCCCGTGCTGAATGCCGGTGTCAATGGTTCTTTTGAAAAGCTGCTTCACCTGCATCGGGGTTGCCGAGGTGGTGATATCCCAGTCCCCCGGCGTCCGTGCCAGTATGGAGTCCCGGACGCATCCGCCCACTGCGTATGCCTCAAATCCGTTGTTCTCCAATGTTTCTATAATATATATTACTTTTTCAGGTAACTTTAACTTCATGTTTCCTTAATCTGCCTCTTAGTATGCTTTGCCCCAGTATACCATCTTGGTTGCCGGTTTTCCGCAGCAGACACAGGTTGCACCTTCTTTTGCTTCGCCGCCTGCCAACGGTACACAGCGTGAAGTTGCCGTTGTATCTTCTTTGATCTTATCTTCACATTCACGGCAGCCGCACCACGGAGCCTTTACGAATCCCGGTTTTTCTTCGATGGTCTGTTTGAATGTTTCATAATCATATGCTTCATAGGTATGTTCTTCTCTGTGCGTCAGAGCTCTCTGGAACATATCGTTCTGAATTGCATCCAGAAGTTCTGCTGCCTTAACCGCCAGTTCATCCAGAGAAACAACCACTTTTTCACGGGTGTCGCGGCGAACCAGAACTGCCTGGTTGTTTTCAATATCTTTCGGTCCGATTTCCACACGCATCGGAATACCGCGCATTTCCTGTTCAGAGAATTTCCATCCCGGACTCTTATCGCTGTCATCCAGTTTTGCACGAATACCGGCTGCTTTCAGAGCGGCCAGAATCTCTTCTGATTTTTCCAGTACCCCTTCTTTTCTCTGCTGAACCGGAATTACCATAACCTGAGTCGGAGCGATTCTCGGCGGCAGTTTCAGACCGCTGTCGTCGCCGTGTACCATGATGATGGCACCGATCATACGGGTGGTCATACCCCAGGATGTCTGGTGTACATATTTTAATGTATTGTCTTTATCCGCAAACTGAATACCGAATGCTCTCGCAAAACCATCACCGAAGTTGTGGCTGGTACCGGACTGAAGTGCTTTTCCATCGTGCATCAGAGACTCGATGGTATAGGTAGCCTCTGCTCCTGCAAATTTTTCTTTGTCCGTCTTTCTTCCTTTTACAACCGGGATTGCCAGAACCTGTTCACAGAAATCTGCGTACACATTCAGCATCTGTACGGTTCTTGCTTCCGCTTCTTCTGCTGTAGCATGAGCGGTGTGACCTTCCTGCCATAAAAATTCTCTGGAGCGCAGGAACGGTCTGGTCGTTTTTTCCCAACGAACAACCGAACACCACTGGTTATATACCTTCGGAAGGTCTCTGTGAGAGTGTACATCTCTTGCGTAAAAATCACAGAACAGTGTTTCAGATGTGGGTCTTACACACATTATTTCCTGAAGCGGTTCCAGACCGCCGTGTGTTACCCATGCAACTTCCGGCGCAAAACCTTCTACGTGATCTTTTTCTTTCTGGAGCAGGCTTTCCGGAATGAACATCGGCAGGTATACATTTTCCACGCCGGTCTCTTTGAATCTGCTGTCCAGTTCTTTCTGGATATTTTCCCAGATAGCATAACCATAAGGTTTGATTACCATACATCCTTTTACACTGGTATAATCACACAGTTCCGCTTTTTTTACCACGTCTGTGTACCACTGGGCAAAATCTTCCTCCATGGAAGTAATTGCCTCAACGAGTTTCTTGTCTTTTGCCATAATATCTATCTCCTCCAAATTTTATTCATAAGAAACGGCCTCCCTGGTCTTTCTATGACCGGCCATTTTATATAGTATTCCAAAGGCACTGCTGGGAACGCCTTCGGGAATATGACACTAAACGGTAAATTTTATCTCACGGTTTGTCCGTGTATATTTGTAGTAACGAACACCTGCGGCATCCAGCATACGTTTGGATGCGATCACAGCCGGCGTATCCGCATACTTGTCTGAGTCATAGACAATCGTCTTGATTCCGCACTGAATAATTGCTTTGGCACATTCATTGCACGGAAAAAGTGAAACATACAGCTTTGCACCTTCCAGACTGCCGCCGCGGTAATTCAAAATGGCATTCAGTTCACTGTGGGTGGAATAAAAATATTTATTGTTGAGCGGATCATCTCCATCCCTGTTCCACGGAAAAACATCATCATCGCAGCCCATGGGGAAACCATTATACCCCATCGATAATATCTTGTTATCCTGACTGACAATGCAGGCTCCAACCTGTGTACTCGGGTCCTTGGAACGCATACCGGACAGTATCGCTACTCCCATAAAATATTCGTCCCAGCTGATGTAATCCGTTCTTTTATGACTCATCCTCATATCCTCCTTCGGATTTCTTAACTATGCAGCATTTCCCCGTCTCAAATATTCTGCAAAACAATATCTGCTGAACAGTCCCTGTTTTTTATTCTGGTTTTTCTGATGCATCTATTATTTTATGGCCTGCCGCCTTCAGCAGACGATTCATAATGGCCATTCCAAGCTTTGGTGTCTCAAAAGATTCTGAATAAATACAGTCTGCCTCTTCCTCATCAAAGTCACGCAGTATTCCATATAGATGCCGGGCAATGGATTCTTCTTCCTGACGGCTTCCGATACTTTTTATAATGCCGTTTTTGTACCGGTAATATGTTTCATCCGTAGAAATAATTCCCACTTTTTTGCCTTCCGCCAACTTTGACTCTGTCAGTGCATTTATCTTTTCTATTACGGCATCTGTATCGCCTTCCACAATGGCCAGCTGCGCCTTGGGGGCATAATGTCGGTAACGCATACCCGGAGCCTTTGGCCGGACATGCTCATTTTCCTGTTCCAGTCCCGGATCCATACGTACCTCTCCGAGCACTTTCGTAAGCATATCCAGATTGATCGCGCCGGGGCGCAAAACCGTAGGTACCTCTTCTGTAAAATCCACAATCGTAGATTCCAGTCCGATTCCCACATTGCCGCCATCCAGAATCATGGCAATCCTGCCATTCAGATCCTCCGCCACATGTTTCGCCTCTGTAGGACTTGGCCGTCCGGATGTATTCGCACTGGGCGCTGCCACATATCCGCCGCCCTGACGAATCAGTTCAAGGGCAATGGGATGATTCGGCATACGGACAGCTACGCTGTCCAGGCCTCCTGTTGTCTCCACGGGAACCGCATCACTTTTTGGAAAAATCATGGTAAGCGGTCCCGGCCAGTAAACATCCGCCAGTTTTTTTGCCCCTTCCGGAATGTTCGAAGTAATCCGGTCCAGACTGTCCCAATCTGCAATATGCACAATGAGCGGGTTGTCCGACGGTCGGCCCTTTGCCGCATAGATTTTTCTGGAAGCAGAGGCGTCCAGCGCATTTCCCCCGAGGCCATAGACCGTCTCAGTCGGAAATGCCACCAGTTCTCCGGCCAGAAGCAGTTGTCCTGCTTCACGCATCTTCTCTTTATCTATTTTGTTTTTGTCGATTTGATATAGTTTCGTCATCATAAGTTTGATTATAACATCATTGGCAGATATTGTGAAACCCTTTTTCAAATAAAATAGAGCTATTGCAGGTACAGCACACCGGTCTGCCCTCACAATAACTCTGATTTTTAAAATTCTGCATTGCCAATATCCAGGAAAGCGGTCTGACTATCCGTAACTGTGCTCTCTCCATTTACATACTCATCGATTCCCTGACAGATCGCTTCCGCCATTTTTTCCTGATAATCGTCATCTGCCAGCAGCTTCGCCTCCGTCGGATTTGTGATAAAACCGCACTCCACAATAACTGTCACCGATTCGCTTCTTTTTAATATATAGTAAGTACTGTTTTCTTTTTGTACCCTTGGCCGGTCAATGGCCAGGTTTTCATTAATACGGTTCTGCAGGGTGGCCGCCAGCCGCTCCCCTTCCGTGGAATGGGTATAATAAAAAACCTGCGGACCACAGACAGCCGAATCCGTATAGCTGTTCTGGTGAATACTGACCGTGCACACCGGATCCGTCTCCTCTATGATCTTACACCGATTCTGAAGATCCTGCGCCTTCTTATTGGAGGTTCCTTCTTCATAGAGTCCCACATCCGTCTCCCGGGTCATGACCACCCGATAACCGCTGCTTTCCAGTTTATTCCGGACTTTCTCAGCAATCTGAAGGTTCAGTTCCTTTTCCAGAACCCCATCAATACCAACTTTTCCCGGATCCTCGCCGCCGTGTCCAACATCGATGACTACTGTTTTAGCCTCTCCCATACTGCTGCTCACCAGACTGACCGCCTTTTTCGATGCAAAAAAAGCCGCAATCAGTACCAGCAACATCATGGCCAGTTCTATTTTTCGCTTTCCCATACCCGTACCGCACAGAATTTTTATACAGCATATGTAAAGGAAACTTTTAATAGAACTTTTATGCTTATTTTCTATTCTGCAGTCTCATCGGTATCTTCTTCGAGATCTTCTACCACACCAAAGAATTCCATCTCATCAATGGCTTCTTCTTCATCCAGAGCATCATCCTCTTCTATCTGCTCATCCGCTTCAGAAAGCCCGCTTTCATATGAAATGAGATCTTCGTCGGAAATTGCTGCTCCATCAAGGGCAGCTTCCTCATTCAAAACCTGTTCTTCATCAAAATCTGCACCTTCGTCAAATCCTGCCTCTTTTTCAAATCCTGACTCTTTGTCAAATCCTGCTTTTTCATCAAAATCTGCTTCTTCGTCGAATCCTACTTCATCTTCGAATTCACTCAGGGAGCTTGGCATAGTCTTGATAATATTATGTACCTCTTTGTAAGAAGTCATAAATCGGCGCTGAGCCTGATTGATCAGTTCCACAATTTCATTCAGCTCTTCCTGTACAGCGATATATTTTTTCTTTCCTTCCGCCAGTTTTTCATTTACTTCCCGCTGAACTTCTTCGCCGCGCTCCGCAGCCACACGCTCTGCCTCAGCCAGAATCTGGTCTGCCCGCTCCTGGGCTTCCGCTACCAGTTTCTCCGCTTTTGCCTGTGCTTCTGCGTCAAGTTCGTCTGCCCTGATCTGAGCCTCGTAAACAAGCCCTCCGATGCGGTCATAATTATCAATATATTTTTTGTATTTCTGTTCAATTTCCATCTCCAGACGATCTTTCTGTTCATCTTTCAATGCGATGCGTTTTTTCAATTCTTCAATCTTTGCATCTCTAAGCTTCAGCTCCTGCTTGTATTCGGACTCCATTGCATAGGTATCTCCCTCCATTTTCTGGATATATGCAATAACTTCGTCCTTGTCAAAGCCCTTCATTAACGTTGTTTTAAACATCTGATAATCTGCCATGTTCCTACCCCTTTTCTGTATTTTTTACAGGTAACTTGAAATAATCTCCCAGATGTACGGCTGTTCAAATCCCAGTTTCCACTGCGCAACACCTGCCAGTCCGTAATTCCGGATCAGTTTCATCTTTTCTTCGATGGATTCCCCGTCTTCCAGCCACACCTGATAATAACCGTCTTCTGTCTGCAGTTCTGTATAATTCTGGCTGGTATCGGTATCCCAGTATTTTTCCAGCCCATTTTCGGCCACGAAAGCTTCCGCCTCATCCATACCACAGGCTGTACTGCTCACAACACCGCTGTTGTCGGTTTTCCAAATTCTGGTGTAAAAAGGAATCGCATTGATCACTTTCTCTGCCGGTACTTCTTCCAGGGTCCGGATGATACCGTCTTCCACAAACGGAAGTGATGCCACCGATCCGGCAGTCTCAGAACCGCCAAAATGTTCATCATATCCCATAATGACCAGATAGTCTGCGACAATCCCCTGTTCTTTCCTATTATAATATATAGAATAATCCTGCGGAACGTAATTATCAATAGATAATATAATGCCATTATTTCTGCAGGATACAGACAACTCCCGAATAAACTGCAGATAATGGGGCGCGCATTCCCCGGATACTTTTTCAATATCCACATTCACACCGTCAATTCCATTTGCAAGTACAGAATTCATCAGTGTCTGAATAATGTTGCGGCGGCTTGCCGTATTTTTCAAAACGGTCAGCGTCTCATCTCTGGATGCAATGCCCCCGTCAAAATCGTTCAATACGGCCCACACTTCTATACCCCTGTTATGCATGTTTTCCACGTAAGCATAACTGGACAGATCATACAGATTTCCAGCTGTATCATCAATAAAATACCAGGTCGGAGCGATCACATTCACTCCGCTTACCGTCTCAAGCATCTGATCAACAGCCTCGTTGGCAGCCTGGCTGGTTGTCTGATGAAAGACCATATTAATCTTTTCATCACAGCTGATATTCGTATACACCGGCCCCTGAGGGGTATGCTCCAAGGTAATATCGATCACCTCGCCGGCATCTTCCGCATCAATATATCCCGTATATCCATCCTCTGTAGTAACACCGATCCAGTCACCCAGCGATTCATCGGTCACCACAAGACTGGTTCCTGCCGATACTTCTGTCAGAATCAGGCTCTTGATACCACCGCGATAGCGAACTGCCGTGTCTTTCACAACCGTTGTCTGACGCAGTCCGTCCCACTGGTTCCGAATCACCAGACGATATGGATTTTCCAGAATTGTACAGTCCATATCCGTATATTCCTGTACGATCGCCACAGAAAGATATAACTGACCATCTATCACCCGGTAATCCGTGCTTTCCTGATTCAGATCTGTCTCCACAATCTCTGTGGGCAGTGCATAGATCATCGTATTTGTTTCCTGATCCCAGTAGAATCTGGAATTAATAAAATTGGTTACAGAATCATAATCTATATATACAGAACCGTCGATGACTTTTCCCTTTGTCTCGCTGACCTGTCCGTTGACCACCAGCGCAACCTCATCATCGGCGGCAATACCGTAATATTCATTTTTATCCATTTGTTCTTTCGTCGGCGTGTATCGCTGAACCACAAATGAGATGGCGCCAATTACGGCAACCACAAAAATCAGGATCAGTACGACCACAGCCGGTAAACCCTTTTTATCCTTCATAACATCCCTCCACTGTTTTTCATTATAACAAGGAAAAACAGGTTCGTCATCAGATAATTCGACATTTTATGTTTTTTTTAGAGAAACACCTGCGCCGGAAATTGCAATGCACAGGGACCTTTTTTTCACACAGCTGCAGGTGTCTCCCCACAATAAAGCATCCTGCCGGATAATTCACAGGATATCTGTGAATCTGACCTGGCTATCGTTCTGTCACAAAGTCAAACTGAATGCGTTCCAGCTCACCTTCTTCATTGCGTATATAATCCCGCATATAAGTACCTTCTTCAGCAATCACACATGCTTTGCTGATGGATTTTGGTGTGCCCGGCTGACCATCAAGCCACAGCGCCACCCCCTGCTTTTTGTATATTTCCAGTTCACTTCGCAGGGCTTCTGTTTCCTTTTTGTTTTTCTTTTTCATGGGTAAAAAGTCATAAAGCTCCTTTCTGCACAGGTATAGACCCGATACGTAATTCATCCTCAGGAAGCAGTCAAAAATGGCTTCCTGATCACTGCAAAATGCAAGAAGGGGCAAAAAGACCTGTAAAAAGCTGTTTTTAAACCTTACACCCTCCGGCATCCCATAACACAAGCGTTCAGGTGCTGTTTTTATAATAAAAATGGAATAATTCGGCGATCTGCCGCATGAATAGATAAATAAAAAAGATTATATCATAAGCTTACAGAATGATGATCTCACTTCCTTTCTGCATGGAATCCGGCTCATCACCCCTTCTTAACTCATATTATATAGAAGAAACTGATTTTTTCAAGTAGTAAAAATATGAAAAAATTCTTAACTCCTTTACATTGTCTTTCCATGTGTTATATAATTAACTTGTAAAAGAATATTTACTGGGAGTAGGATTAAGAATAATCTTGACAACAAAAGGATGTGATCATATGAAAATAGAAAAAATCAATGACAATCAGATACGTTGTACATTAACCAGTGATGATTTGGCAAAACGTCAGATTCGCATCAGCGAACTGGCTTATGGTACCGAAAAGGCCAAAAACCTTTTCCGCGATATGATGCAGCAGGCGCATCACCAGTTTGGTTTTGACGCCGACAATATTCCGCTTATGATCGAGGCAATTCCGGTTTCCCCGGACAGCATCGTCCTCATCATTACCAAAGTAGAAGACCCGGAAGAGCTGGATACCAGATTTTCCAAATTTGCCCCATCACCGGATTCTTCTCATGAGTTGTTCGATGAACTTCATTTTGAAGGTGCCGACGATATCATTGATATATTTAAAAAGATTTACGAAGCAAAAACAAAGGCCTTGGAAAAGAAAAAAGAGTCCCCATTGTCAGGCGATAAAAGTTCTGCAGATGATAAAGCCGGCCATGTTCCGGAGCAGGAACCGATTCCTGTGGATCTGGTCCGTTTATATGAGTTTCCTCATCTGGATGCCGTCATCGAAGCAGCTTTCAGCCTGAATCATTTTTATACCGGAGTCAATACCCTGTACAAAGATGAACAACACGGCTCCTACCTTCTGGTTCTGCATCAGTCCAGCCATACGCCGGAAGAATTTAACAAAGTCTGCAATGTTCTCTCCGAATATGCCGGCGGTCAGACCTACTCCGCCGCCAGTGAGGCATATCTTCAGGAACACAGGGACATTGTAATCGCCAAAAATGCGGTACAGCAATTATCTGAACTGAAATAAATATCATGCCCCCGGGCTGTATTTCAACAAAAATGGGAGCCGATACCGGCTCCCGTTTTTTCTTATTCCTGACCTGCCAGGAAATCATTGATCTGTTTTTCAATTACATCTGCGTCCATGCCATGAACCATAGCTGCCTCTTCCAGAGATTCTCCCTGTGCGGACGGGCATCCCAGACAATGCATACCCATTTTCATAAGAATCGGTGCAATATTCGGATTAACCGCAAGAAGCTGGCCAATTGTCATTTTTTTAGAAATCTGCATTTCATTTTCCTCCTGTTATTTCGATGTTCCTATTATAATACGGACGCAGACAGGAATCAAGGCGGAAAATTTATTTTAAAGGGTTAGCTTGCATTTACTTAGATACAAGCATCTTTTACCAAAATTCTTTCTGAATTTTTTACTTGTATTATGACGTGCAATATATTATCATATAAAAAGAAAGAAATTTCTAGAATTAAGGAGGACAAGTATTATGGCATACGTTATTTCTGATGAATGTGTAGCATGTGGAACTTGCGAAGGCGAGTGCCCGGTAGGCGCTATCTCTGAAGGAGACGGCAAATACGAAATCAATGCTGATGAATGTGTAGACTGCGGAACATGTGCAGAAGCATGCCCGACAGAAGCAATTCACGAAGGTTGATTGAATCTATCAAGATAAAAATTGGGAGCCGGTACCGGCTCCCGTTTTTTATTTTCCCCTTTACATGAAACATGCCGCCCGAGCACCCCTCAGGGAACCGGACGGCATTTATTTCGTCTTATCTATTCTTCTTATTCTTCTGCCATGAATGCATCATGTACTGCATTGATCGCTTTTTCAGAATCGCATTCGTTGATCAGAACAGTTACACGGATTTCAGATGTAGAAATCATGTTGATGTTTACGCCTGCATTGTAAAGGCTTTCGAACATTTTTGCTGCCACACCCGGGTTGGACATCATACCGGCACCTACGATAGACAGTTTTGCAACGTCTTTTTTCAGTTTCATATCTTTGTATTTCAGGCGGGTCTTATTTTCTTCCAGTACTTTCAGCGCATCGTCTGCCTGTGTATCACCTACGGTAAAGGAAATATCCTTTGTGCCGTCGCGTCCGATAGACTGAAGAATTACGTCTACGTTGATATTTTTTCTGGCAAGTACATCAAATACTTTGAAAGCCATACCCGGCTCATCTTTTAATCCGATTAATGAAATTCTATCTGCATCACGATCCAGCGCTACACCGCTAATTAACATTCTCTCCACTTTTGTCTCCTCCTTAACCACTGTTCCTTCATTGTTATTCAAACTTGAACGTACTACCAGCTGTACTCCGTATTTTTTCGCCATCTCTACAGAACGGTTGTGAAGTACCCCTGCTCCAAGAGTTGCAAGATCCAGCATTTCATCATATGTAATTTCATCCAGTTTTTTTGCATTTTTTACAAGACGCGGGTCTGCAGTATATACACCATCTACGTCTGTGTAAATCTCACATGCATCTGCATGGAGCGCTGCTGCCAGAGCAACTGCGGTAGTATCGGAACCGCCGCGGCCAAGGGTTGTGTAATCATCGTATTTATTAACACCCTGGAAACCGGTTACGATAACAATTTTTCTGTCATCCAGTTCATGACGGATACGCTCTGTGTCGATTCTTTTCAGACGGGCGTTGCCGTACTGGCTGGTTGTGTGCATAGCCACCTGAAATGCATTCAGGGAAACGGCACGAACACCAAGTTTATCCATAGCCATAGCCATCAGGGAAACTGACATCTGCTCACCGATGGTAAACAGCATATCCATCTCACGTTTCGGCGGCTTTTCATTGATCTCTTTCGCCTTGTCAATGAGTTCATCGGTATATTTACCCATAGCAGATAAAACAACTACCACATCATTGCCTTTGTTATAATCTTCGATACATCTTCTGGCCACATTAAAAATGCGCTCAGCATTGGCTACTGAGGTTCCGCCAAACTTCTTAACTATTAACATAATGTCCTCCTCATGTATATCTAAGTGAAACGGTCATTGGGTGCTTCACCATCCGGTGAATTTTTTACCGTTCAAAAAGATGTTTTAACAATTCACAGCCTCTGGAAACATCGTTGCCGCTTGTAAGGGCTTCTTTCTCATTATATTTCCAGCTATGGCTCTGTTTGTCCGTGCTGTCGTACAACAGATACGGAACCGGGTTTGATGTATGGGTACGCACACGGATCGGAGTCGGGTGATCCGGCAAAACCAGAAGACGATAATCTTCTCCGGAAGCATCCATGGCTTCTTTTACCACTTTGATCACGCGCTGATCCAGATTCTCAATGGCCTGAACTTTTCGTTCCACGCTGCCCTGATGCCCCATCTCATCCGGTGCTTCAACGTGAATATAGGCAAAATCATACCCTTTTTTCAGCACCGCGTCAACTGCCGCGTTTGCTTTTCCTTCATAATTTGTATGAAGACCGCCGTTTGCGCCTTCTACAATAATATTGTCCATCTCCGCTCCGACACCGATACCTTTTAACAGGTCTACTGCCGATATCATGACACCTTTTTTTCCGTATTTTTCTTCAAAGGAAGAAAGGGCCGGTTTTGTGCCGGCACCCCAGAACCAGAAACAGTTGGCCGGGTTCAGACCCTGCTTTTTGCGCTCTATGTTCAATGGGTGATCTTTTAAAATCTCATAACTGCGCTTCATCATGGAAAGGAACTGCTCATATGGCGGCAGATACTGACCGATCACCTGCCCCAGAATATCGTGGGGCTGGCTCATTGGAAGAACCTGACCGTTTGCCCAGATCAGGCAGTGCCGATAACTGGTTCCCACATAGAACTGGAACTCCTCATTTTCCAGTTCCTGTGTCACCGCTTTCAGCAGGATTTCCGCATCTTCCGTACTGATCTCACTGGAACTGTGGTCGATGATGACCTTCTCCTCAAAAGGTTCATCTCCATCAGACAGGGTCACAATATTGCAGCGGAATGCTACGTCCGTACTTTTCATAGGAACTCCGATGCTGAGCGCTTCTAACGGAGAACGACCGGTGTAATATTCTTTCGGATCATATCCAAGAACAGACAGGTTGGCCGTGTCGCTTCCCGGGCTCATGCCTTCCGGAATGGTGTGTACCATACCGATTTCTGCCTGCGCTGACAATTCGTCCATCACCGGTGTTTTTGCATAAGCAAGGGGTGTCAGTCCGTTCAGCTCTTCGATTGGCTCATCTGCCATTCCATCCCCAAGTACCAAAATATATTTCATAATAATCTCATCCCCATTTCAAAATCAGATCCAGGCGCGGATGCGGCTGATCACTGTACCAAGTTTTTCTGCTTTTTCTTTAAAGCTGGCCTCACTCATTTTCTGCGTTACAAATGCGAATTCGTCCGGAGCATCCGGAAGAGATACGGTCTCTACTTTACCAAATACTGCCTCTACTTCACCGATATCTCCGGTCAGAGAACCTTTTACACGAACGAAGAAACGGTTTTCCACAGCATCTACCGGCATCAGTTCCAGTGACTGGCTGCTCCAGCTCATCATAATGTTACGGCCGCGATGTTTTGCACAGTCCACAACATCTGCTACTACTGCACTTGCAGTCGGCAGTTTTCCTGCGCCGCTTCCGTAGAACATGGCATCACCAAGTACGTTACCGTGTACAAAGATTGCGTTAAATACGCCGTTTACGCTGTAGAGCGGGTTCTGGTCATTGATCATAACCGGGCTTACCATTGCATAGAAACCATCTTCTACTTTTTTGCTGGTTCCCAGAAGTTTAATGGAAGTTCCCATATGTTTTGCATATTTGATATCGGTTGCTGTAATCTTTGTGATACCTTCGGTATAAACATCTTTGTAATCAATGTGGCTTCCGTATGCCAGAGAGGACAGAATCGCAATTTTACGGCATGCATCGTATCCTTCTACGTCCGCTTCCGGATTGCGTTCTGCATAGCCTTTCTCCTGTGCATCCTTTAATACGTCTGCAAAATCGGAACCTTCGGTAGTCATTTTTGTTAA
Organism: Lachnospiraceae bacterium; assembly: GCA_036310185.1. GTDB lineage: Bacteria > Bacillota > Clostridia > Lachnospirales > Lachnospiraceae > JALENY01. Next base: position 37,762 of record JAXJSH010000137.1, read on the forward strand.
AATGTAGTTTGTGGTTCCGTTTAAGATACCGGTTACTTCGTCGATCTCATCTGCTGTCAGAGAAGAGTTCAGCGGACGGATGATCGGAATACCGCCGCCACAGCTTGCCTCAAAGAGATAATTGATATTTTTCTCTTTTGCGATAGCCATCAGCTCGGTTCCGTGCTGTGCCACCAGCTCTTTATTGGAGGTACATACACTTTTTCCTGCCTCCAGTGCACGTTTTGTAAAGGTATATGCCGGATTTACGCCGCCCATAACTTCTACCACAATATCCACTTCCGGGTCGTTTACGATCACTTCATAATCATGAACCAGAATTTTTTCTACCGGATCACCCGGGAAATCGCGAAGATCGAGAACATATTTAATGTTAATCTCGTCACCTGCTTTTTTGTTGATGCTTGCGTGGTTTGTATTAATTACCTCAACCACACCTGAACCTACGGTACCGTAGCCTAATACTGCAATGTTAATCATATCTTTTGTCACTCCCTGCCTAATATTTTGATATAATGTACGCCGTCCTGCTCCTCAATGGTATGAACCATGGCTTCTGCATCTCCCGTATCCGGTAAAATGTCCACACTCAGGGTCAATGTTGCAATGCCGTTGATCGGCACACTCTGATGAATGGTCAATATATTTCCGTGATACTGGGCTATTATTTTTAAAAGCCCTGACAAGAGACCCGGCTGATCTTCCATCTGAATAATAAAGGTAATGGTTTTCCCTTTCGCATCATCGTGAAAAGGAAAAATATCTTCTTTATATTTATAGAAAGAACTCCTGCTGATTCCCACCTGATCAATGGCATCCTGCACGGTCAAGCCCTGGTTTCGTTCCAGAATTTTCTTGGCCTCCACCACTTTGATCAGGACTTCGGGGACCGCTTTTTCCTTTACAACGTAATACTTTGTTTTCTTGTTCATTTGTCCGCCCTTTTGTGTTCGTCCAGAAAATACATTTGTTCTCATAGCGAAGATAGTATCATAGAACGTGGGGGATTGCAAGTGTTTTCTTTTCCATATTCAAAAAAATTGTCAAATATGTTTCTTTTTCTATCCATTACGAAAAAAGACCATCAGAATGAACTGACAGTCATTTTCCAATCTTTTCTTATTTTTCGCTATAACGTCACCATATGCGGAGAACGTTCTTCAAAATATACCAGATAACGAATACCGGCAGTTTTTGCCATCTCAGCAGCCGCATTTATCCCAAATCCAAGGAAATCCGCACTGTGCGCATCAGAGCCAAGTGATACAAATGCTCCGCCCAGTTCACGATACCGTCGAATCAGCCGGTATCCCGGAAACAGATCCCCGTAGGGCTGGCGCAGCCCTGAACTGTTCACTTCCAGTGCAATTCCCTGTTCAATAATGCTTTTAAAACACATTTCTATCATATCCTCATACAGGAAAATATTGACTGGTATTTTATAAATTCCTTTTATATATCTCAGCGGGTATGTCAAATGTGCCAGAATATTAAATTTCCCCCATTTGCACATTTTCAGCACTTCTTCAAAATACTGTTCCAGAAGCCTGTCCGTGTCTTCCGTTTCATAAGTAAGGAAACAGAAATCATCAATCCCCGGAACCTGATGCATAGAACCAATCACATAGTCCAGCCTGGGATCTGCAGCTACATTTTCCGCAACTTTCAAATCAAAAGTGGGCTGTCCCAGTTCTGTTCCGCACAATATCTTAAGCCTTCCTTCCATCTGCCGTTTTGCCCGGCACACTGCATCCATAGATGCCTGTGACAAGGTATCCGAATGGTAGGTATCAAATTCCTTTGGCTTCATTGTATAATACTCGCTGCCATAATAGCGATTACACTCACAGTGATCCGAAATCCCATAGGCCTGAAGCCCCATTGCAGCGGCCCTTTCACACATTTCCATCACTGTGTTTTTCCCATCCGGCGAAAATTTTGTATGCGTATGACAATCTATCAATTGTTTCATTTAAAATCATATCCTTTCAGTTTTTTTCGTTCCGGACATATATACCGGAACGAAAAACTGTATCATTCCATATGTACTCCATCCACACCGGAAAAAGTTTTGATATGGTCTACCGCAAAGTTAAGCAGTTCCCTGTTTCCTGGTACAACCACACTCATATGCAGTTCCAGAAAGCTGTTATCTCCGCTGACCGCTATCTCAGTTGAATTTACCTGTATAGACAGACGGTTAAATTCTTTTAATATATCATAAATAGAAAAGTCATCATTCGCAAGTTTCACATTAACCTGTTTGTGTGCTGTCCGACGCCAGGATACCTTCTTAAAAAACTGAAGTGTCAGAAAAACCAGAAAAGTAGCCACAATGGCTCCAAAGTAAAATCCGCCCCCCACAGCCAGACCTACACAGGAAACGGTCCATAAACTTGCAGCAGTGGTAAGTCCTTTTACACTGAATCCTTCCTTAATAATGGTGCCAGCCCCAAGAAAACCGATTCCGCTGATGACCTGTGCACCAAGCCTCGTGGAATCCACATTGGTCACACCTGCGTATTTTCCTGTCACAAATTCGGAAGTCATCATTACCAGCGCTGCTCCTACACAGACAAGTATATGAGTACGTATTCCTGCCGGCCGATTAATATGTTCCCTTTCATTTCCGATAAAACCGCCCAAAATAACCGCCAGCAGGAGCCGGGTACACGTTTTGGCCGCCATATCCAGATCGGGAATCGTTATTATCTGTTCCAACAGTTTCTCCATCAATGATCCTCCTGTTTAAAATCCATATTAAAAGTAAACATATCACTGCGGGCATGAATCACAAAGTATTCAATCACTCCTGTTTCCGGCGTAGAAAAACAGCAGGCCACGCTGAGTATTGGTATGTTTTCTGCGATTTCCAGATGCTTAATATCATCTGCTGCAGGAGCGACTGCTTTTATGGAAATAGAGTCACACACAGGATGGGAAAATCCATAATTGTCAATGAAAATTTTATTAATAGACTGAAAGTCTTCAAAATATTGCTCTATATCCGGAACATGCCTTTGGGGAATCGTGGAATAACAAAGTGCAAACGTTTTCCCTTTCATGCTCCGCAATGTTTTTAAACGATACAATTTTTCTCCCATGGGAAGCCCCAACAGCTGACATTCATTTTCCCGTATCTCGGACAATTTCCAGGTTACAAGAATATTTTCATACTCGGAGCTCTTTTTGCTGAAAATTTCCGAAAAACCGATATCTGCACGATGCTGATAAATAAGCGGTCTCGTTCTCTTAACAGGATAATATCCTTTGCCTTTTACAGAACGTACATATCCCTGGGAGCGCAAATGGGAATAAGCAGACCGTATTACATTGCGGTTCACACCGTACCGCTCGGCAAGCGAATTTTCCGACGGCAATTTGGTGTTTTCATCCATATTTTTTTGCCTGATATATCTCAAAATCTGATTCGCAATGCTCAAAGCATCCATCTCATTTCCCATAAGCGGTTACCCCTTGTTTCTTCCTGCCCAATTAAAAATCGGACGGTGTTTTTCCCTCTGCAAGCAGCGCATTAATCTTTTTAATAAGATCCGGAAGTTCTTTCATGGTACGAATCACGAAATGAGCACCCGCATCATAATATCGCTGTTCCACTTCTCTGCATCTGGCTTCCAGCTCAGTGACAGGCATTTCCAGCCTTTCATCAAGATGAAGTCCCAATTCATTACTTCCTTCCACCACACCGACGCTCCAGGCCGATGCATTCAGCCCTTCCTTTATGTCACTGATCGTATCTCCAACCTTCACAATATGAGACATGGGATACACACCAAGCTTCATGGCATTCTGATACATCATCCACGGGAGCGGTCTTCCTGCCGGAAGCCCATCCGGTGTAAAATAGCAGTCAGGCTCATATCCATATTTTTTTGCACCTACTGTAACAATTTTCATCATTTCATCTGTATAACCTGTAGTAGAACCAATTTTCAGTCCCATCTCCCGCAGTTTTTTTACCGCATCAACCACATATGGATTCGGTTCTGCATAACGGTCGAGAATACCAAGCAGGGACGGCAGATACTGTGCATACAGTTCCTCCACATCTTTGTCATTCGGTTCTTTTCCTTTTACTTTAACCCACTCGGCTTTGATACGCGGTTCATTTAACAAGATCCGGATATGCTCTATTTTCAG
>JAXJSH010000138.1:0-22982 GCA_036310185.1 Lachnospiraceae bacterium
GAGTTTCATGTGGCCCGTTTTCAGGAGATGGCAAAAGAGGCCATGAAGGGCATCTATGACCGGGGAAAAGTACCCATTCTTGTGGGCGGAACCGGATTTTACATTCAGGCAGTGGTAAAAGACATCGATTTTACCGAAACTGAGACAGATACCTCTTACCGGGAAGAACTGGAGCTTTTTGCCGAGGCGCATGGGGCGGAGGCTCTTCATGAAAGACTGAAAGAAGTGGATCCGGCAGCCGCCGGAGAGATTCATGCCAATAATGTGAAACGCACCATCCGCGCACTGGAGTTTTTCCATCAGACGGGGACACGCATTTCCGAACACAATCAGGAACAGAAAGAAAAAGAGACGCCGTACCGCACCAGCTATTTTGTGCTGAACGATATCCGGTCAAAATTGTATGAACGGATTGATCTTCGCGTGGATCAGATGCTTGAGAACGGGCTTCTGGATGAGGTGAAAATGCTGAAAGAGCGCGGCTGTACAAAAGATATGGTCAGTATGCAGGGTCTTGGCTATAAAGAAATATTGGACTATCTGGATGGAAACTGTTCTCTGGAAGACGCCGTCTATATTTTAAAACGGGATACCCGTCATTTTGCCAAACGCCAGCTGACCTGGTTCCGCCGGGAAAAAGAGGTGATCTGGGTGAACAAAAACGAGTTTGACTATGATGACGATAAAATACTGAAATATATGTTAGGAAGATATTATGAGTAAAGTAAAAGAAATGTATTACGAAAAGCTGGGAATCAGCAAAGAAGTTCTTGCATTCGGAGATGACATTATTGCGTCTTTGGGTGAGCGTTTTGAGGCAATCGATGAAAACGCAGAATGCAATCAGTTAAAAGTGGTACAGGCAATGCAGGAAAACAAGGTAAGTGAAGCATGCCTCTATGGTTCCACCGGATATGGCTACAATGATATTGGAAGGGACACACTGGAAGGTGTCTACGCTGCTGCTTTCCATACAGAGGCAGCTCTGGTGCGTCCGCAGATTGCCTGCGGAACCCACGCCCTTGCCATTACACTGGCAGGTCTCTTAAGACCGGGCGATGAACTGCTCTCTCCGGTTGGAAAACCGTATGATACGCTGGAAGAAGTAATCGGCATCCGCCCCAGCGAAGGTTCTCTGGCTGAATACGGTATTACATACCGCCAGGTCGAACTGCTGGAAGACGGCACGTTTGACTATGAAAGCATTCGAAAAGCCATCGGACCGAAGACAAAGATGGTAACCATCCAGCGTTCCAAGGGGTATCTGACACGCCCCACCTTTTCTGTGACACAGATCGGTGAACTGATCGCGTTTGTAAAATCCATCAAACCGGATGTGATCTGTATGGTGGACAACTGTTACGGTGAATTTGTAGAGACAATCGAGCCCACAGATGTGGGGGCAGATATTATGGCCGGTTCTCTGATCAAAAATCCGGGCGGCGGTCTTGCACCGGTTGGCGGATATGTGGTCGGAAAAGAAGAACTGGTCAATCGGGTGGCATACCGTCTGACATCTCCGGGACTTGGAAAAGAAGTGGGCGCCACATTAGGCGTGAATGCTTCTTTTTATCAGGGCTTTTTCCTGGCACCGACGGTGGTGGCCGGTGCGCTCAAAGGCGCGATTTTTGCCGCAAATATTTATGAAAAACTGGGGTTCAAAGTAGTGCCCAACGGCACCGAATCCCGTCACGATATCATTCAGGCTGTGGAATTCGGAAAGCCGGAAGCGGTAATTGCGTTCTGTAAAGGGATTCAGGCCGCTGCACCGGTGGATTCTTTTGTGACGCCGGAACCGTGGGATATGCCGGGCTATGACAGTCAGGTCATCATGGCAGCAGGCGCCTTTGTGCAGGGTTCCTCCATCGAACTCAGCGCCGATGGTCCCATCAAGCCGCCCTATGCGGTATATTTCCAGGGCGGACTTACCTGGGAACATGCAAAACTGGGTATTTTAAAATCCCTTCAGAGTCTGATCGATGAAAAAATAGTGACTTTACCATAAGATTGCCCAAGGGCTGAAAGAGAATAAAATATGAACAATAAGATCATAGTAGTAGGGGGCGGCGCTTCCGGTTTTATGGCGGCCATACAGGCGGCACGAGGCGGAGCAGCTGTCACCATTCTGGAACAGAACGGAAAATTCGGGAAAAAGCTGTTAAGCACCGGAAACGGAAAATGCAATCTGACCAACACAGAGAGCTATACCGGCTGCTATCGCAGCAGCACACCGGATTTTGCTTCCACCGTCATGTTCAATTTTGACGTGCAGCAGACCATTCGTTTCTTTATGGAAATCGGTATCTATACAAAAAACAAAAACGGCTATCTGTACCCCCACAGCGAACAGGCATCCAGCGTGGTGGAAGTGCTGGAAATGGAAGCGCGCAGTCTGAAGATAAAACTGAAAACCCAGGAAGAAGTCCGGCAGATCGAAAAGACAGAAAATGGTTTTCTGGTCAAAACAAATACATGGGAATACCCATGTGATAAAGTGATTCTGGCCTGCGGTTCCAAAGCATCTGTAATAGAAGGGGCCAATGGAAGCGGTTATAAACTGGCTGCAGATCTTGGACATCGGATTATCAAACCGCTGCCTGCCCTTACGGGTATAAAAGGTACGGATGGCTTTTACAGCAAATGGGCCGGTGTCAGAACGGGAGCCTGTGTGACACTGGCGATCAACGGTCAGAAGATGAAACAGGAAACCGGCGAGGTACAGCTGACGGATTACGGCATTTCCGGTATTCCCGTATTTCAGCTGAGCCGTTACGCGGCCAGAGCACTGGATGAAAACTGTACCGTTTCCATGTTTCTGGATTTCCTTCCGGAATTCAGCCCGGAAAGTCTGCTCACTTTTCTGAAAACAAGAAGAGAGCGCAATCCGTACAAAACACTGCGGGAATCCCTGATCGGACTGTTTCCGGAAAAGCTGATCGACGTTCTGATGATGGATGCGGATACAGAAGAAGCACTGGCACGGAAGATCAAAGGTCTGGAAGTTCCGGTAAAAGAAACCATGTCCTTTGACCATGCACAGGTATGTTCCGGCGGCGTTGACTGCCAGGAAATCAATCCCATGACGATGGAATCTGCCCTTGTGCCCGGAGTATATTTCTGCGGGGAACTGGTGGATGTGGACGGGGCCTGCGGCGGCTATAACCTGCAGTGGGCCTGGTCCAGCGGCGCAGTAGCCGGTATGGCTGCAGCAAAAAGTGGGGCATAAAAGAAAAAATGCGGAGTAATCCGTAGGGATCAAGGGGGCAAAAATACCTTTTGACCCCAACATCATTTATATTATATAGAGAAATGCAAATGGAAAGGAACAGAAAAAGATATGATTCGGATCACACAGCTAAAACTTCCGATTGATCATAAAAAACAGGATATCTCAAAAAAGGCGGCAAAGCTTTTGCGTATTCCGGAAAATCAGATTGAGGAGATTCAGATCATCCGTCAGTCCCTGGATGCAAGGCATAAAAAGGATATTCTGTTTGTATATACGATTGATCTGTCTGTGAAAAAGGAGGCAGTAGTTGTCAAAAAAGTCCGAAACAAAAATATCACACGGATCGAGCCCAGGTCATACTCCTTTCCAAAACCGGGAACGGAGCCGCTGACCCACAGACCGGTCATTGTCGGTGCGGGTCCGGCCGGACTGTTCTGTGCCTACATGCTGGCAAAATCCGGTTATCGTCCCCTTCTGCTGGAGCGGGGCGAAGCGGTGGAAGAGCGCCAGAAAATGGTGGATGCTTTCTGGGAGACCGGAAAACTGAATCCGGAGAGCAACGTTCAGTTCGGGGAAGGCGGTGCAGGTACTTTTTCTGATGGAAAACTGAATACGCTGATCAAAGATACGGAAGGCCGGGGACGTGCCGTTATGGAAATACTGGTTTCCATGGGCGCACCGGAAGAGATCCTGTATCAGCAGAAACCCCATCTTGGAACCGATGTGCTTTTTCATGTGGTCCGGAATCTGAGAAAGCAGATTGAAAAATTCGGTGGAGAAGTACGTTTCCGTTCAAAAGTTACCGATGTGAATATAACGGACGGACATATTACATCCGTTATCGTAAATAATAAAGAAGAAATACCGGCAGAAGCTGTGGTTCTGGCCCTCGGGCACAGTGCCCGGGATACCTTTTTTATGCTGGCAGAGAAAAAGATAGCCATGGAGGCAAAATCCTTTGCTGTGGGTGTGCGTATGGAGCATCCTCAGAAGATGATCAATCTGTCCCAGTACGGGCAGGAGGAAGTGAAGCAGCTTGGTGCTGCCAGTTATAAACTGACCCATCAGACAAAATCCGGGCGCGGCGTTTATACTTTTTGTATGTGTCCGGGCGGCTATGTGGTAAACGCTTCCTCCGAAGAAGGCCGTCTGGCGGTCAACGGTATGAGTTATCGGAAACGGGACAGCGAAAATGCAAACAGCGCTGTTATTGTTACCGTGACACCGGAGGACTATGCTGCATTCGGCGGTGCGGATGTGCCGGAACAGTTAAAAGGCATTCTGTTTCAGAGAAATCTGGAAGAGAAGGCCTTTCAGGCGGGAAAGGGCAGGATTCCCGTTCAGATCTACGGGGATTATAAAAAGAACCGGACAACGGAATCTTTAGGAGAATGGAAACCCTGTATGAAAGGCGGTTATACCTGTGCAAATGTGCGCTCCATCCTTCCGGATTTTATTGGTGACACCATAGAGGAAGGAATCGAGGCTTTTGCAGAAAAAATACCGGGCTACAACCGGCCGGATGCACTGATCTCCGGTGTGGAAAGCAGAAGTTCCTCTCCGGTGCGCATTGTCCGGAACGAATACGGCGTAAGTGAAAACACAGCTGGCATATACCCCTGCGGCGAAGGGGCAGGCTATGCGGGCGGAATCACTTCCGCTGCCATAGATGGGGTAAAAACGGCAGAATTGATCGCGAAAAAATATATTAATTTATAATAAATTCCATATACATTATTTTTGATTTATGCTAAAATGACCTTTGTAAATTGAGCATAGAAGCGTTTAGATGTTGATTTGGGGATGAATCTTTGTACATATCTGAAGAGTACAAAGAATTATGAAAAATAATAAAACAGCAATCGCAGAACCTGAAAACAGACCCTACGAAAAATGCCTGAAATACGGGCCATCTGCCCTGTCGGATTCGGAACTTCTGGCCGTTATCATACGGACCGGAACCAGGGGAATCTCATCGGAAGAGCTGGCAGCACAGATTTTAGGACTGTCAAAAAGTGAAAACGGGCTGCTTGGCATCTGCCATTTATCGAGGCAGGAACTGACCGCAGTTTCCGGAATCGGAGAGGTGAAAGCCATACAGATCCTGTGTATCGGAGAACTGTCAAAGCGCATTGCCACATGTCAGGCGCGCCGGAGACTTTCTTTTACCGAGCCCTCCAGCATAGCAGAATATTATAAAGAACAGCTTCGGCATGAAGAGCAGGAAGTGATGATCTGCATGATGCTGGATACAAAGAATCATCTGATCGGGGAAGAACTGATCTCCAAGGGAACGGTAAATGGATCCATGATTTCGCCCAGAGAACTTTTTCTTACGGCACTTCGTTTTCGGGCCGTTCATATTATTGTTGTGCACAATCATCCGAGCGGTGATGCGACTCCAAGTCAGGCTGACATAGATATCACCTGCAGGATAAAGCAGGCTGGGGACCTGCTTGGCATTTACCTGCTGGATCATATCATCATCGGAGATTTTGAATATGTCAGCTTTCGGGAAAAGGGTATGCTGAGAGATTGATTTAGAGGGGACTGACATTGATGTCGTTTAGAAATGTGTACGGAGTGGACTTGGGAACCAGCTCCGTAAAAATATTTTCCTTGAAAAAAAATGATATTACGGTAGAAAAAAATATGCTGGCGATCAGAAACAGGGATCAGCTGCTGGCTGTGGGAAATGATGCATACGAGATGTTTGAGAAAACACCGGAGAACGTGCAGATTTCCAGCCCTGTTGTCTGCGGAGCCATTGCGAATGTAAATCACGTGGAAGCAGTGCTTCATACCCTTCTGCACAGAGTGGATCGGTATACAGGCTATAGCCCCGTGATTTATTTTAGTGTTCCGATGAATATGTCTGAGATCGAGCGCCGGGCATATGCGGCCATAACAGAAAACGGAACGCTGCGAAATCCGAAGGTATATCTTGTGGAGCGCCCGATCTGTGATGCACTTGCACTGGGTATTCCCATCAGCAGGACAAAAGGTTCCATGATCGTGAATATCGGAGCAGAGAGCACAGATTTTTCCATTATTGCCAATGAACAGGTGATTATCAGCAAGACCATACCGATCGGAGGCAAGCAGCTGAATGCATCCATCTGCGAGATGGTCCGCCGTACGAGTAATCTTTTGATCGGGCGGCGAACCGCAAGGCGCTTGAAAGTGGCTATGGCAAGCATGACAGGAGAAGTCCGCGAGGGACGTAAAATCGTGGGCATTAACACCCTTTCCGGCAATCCGCGGGAGGGAATCGTCTCGGCAGCCCTTGTCCGGGAAGCCATATCGGAACCGCTTCAGACCATCGCCCATGAACTGAAAACATTTATCGAGCGAATTCCGCCCCAGATTGCGGCCAGCATTGCTGCAGAGGGAATCTATCTGACCGGGGGGACGACAAGGATCCCTGGTCTGGATAAATACATAGAGAATTTTACCGGTTATCCGATAAAATTGTCTTCATACTATGAATTGTGTACCATCAAGGGTTTGGAAGAACTGATTACGCATAAAGCGCTTCACAAATGGGCGCGTTCAATAAAGGAAAAAAGATGAAAAAGAAGTTTAAAATCAATTTAAAAAGCAAGCATATGATAGTGATCATGACCATTGTGTCACTCAGCCTTATATTAGCGACACTTTCGGCTCCGTTTATGGCAGCGCCCGTTCGAAACGCGGCGGGCTATATCATCGTACCTTTTCAGAAAGGCATAAATGCAGTCGGGGAGTGGATGACCGCCCAGGCGGACAGTTTTGGAGATGTAAAGGAACTGGCCGAAGAAAACCGGGAACTGAAAGAAAAAGTTGAGGAACTGACCCTTCAGAACAATGTGCTCCTGCAGGCTCAGTCGGAACTGGAATGTCTTCAGAAATTGTATGAAATGAATACCGAATACTCAAAATATGATATGGTTGGAGCCTATGTTATTTCCAAAGATCCGGGCAACTGGTACAGCACATTTACCATCGACAAAGGAGCCGATGACGGCCTGGCCGTTGACATGAATGTTATGGCTGACGGCGGTCTGGTGGGAATTATCACAGAAGTGGGAGATAACTGGGCGACAGTTCGTTCTATTATTGATGATTCCAGTAATGTGAGCGCCATGATTGCCAATACATCCGATTACTGTGTTGTTACCGGCAATCTTCTCCATATGAACGATGGAAAAATTGATTTTTCCCAGCTGACTTTTGAGGAGGGAACGGTCCAGGAGGGTGACGCGGTTGTCACTTCAAATGTGAGTGAGAAGTTCCAGACCGGACTGCTGATCGGATATATCGGTGAGATGGAACTGGATTCCAACAACCTTACCACATCCGGAACCATCATTCCGTCCGTTGATTTTAAACATTTGAGAGAAGTACTGATCATAACCAATCTGAAACAGACCGGTGGGGAGGAATCGCAATGAGACGAAGGATAACGATGGTCATTCTGGTACTGACCTGTTTCCTGCTTCAGAGCACAGTCTTCAAATATCTGGAGATCGCATCGATTGTGCCGAATGTTTTACTGATCCTTACAATTTCCTTTGGCTTTATGCAGGGAAAAAAGGAGGGAATTATGGTCGGCTTTTTCAGTGGGCTTCTGATCGATATCTTTTTTGGAAGCGCACTGGGACTTTATGCCCTGATCTATATGTATCTGGGATACGCCAGCGGATTTTTCTGCAAAGTATATTTTGACGAAGACATCAAGGTGCCTATGGTCATGGTTGCCTGCGGCGATCTGATCTACAATATGGCCGTGTATCTGATTCTGTTTGTCATGCGGGGAAAACTGGATTTCTTTGCGTATATGTCAATGGTCATGATTCCGGAGCTGGTGTATACCGTATTGGTAACTATTGTACTTTATCGCCTGTTTTACCGGATAAATAAATGGCTGGTAAAGAAAGAGTCGAGAGGAAAACACGCATTATGGTTAAGAAACTGATAAACCTGTGCAAAAAAATACATATCAGCAGAACGACAGTACTGGCTGTCTTTTTTCTGATCCTTTCCGGAGTTCTGGTTAACCGGCTGTATGATCTGCAGATCATACGCGGGGAAGAGTATGCAAACAACTTTTCTCTTCAGACGACGAAAGAGCGTACTTTGAACAGCACACGAGGAAATATATATGACCGGAACGGAAATGTTCTGGCCCATAATGAATTATCGTATTCGCTTACGCTGGAGGACAGCGGAAGCTACGATACGAACCGGGAGAAAGCGCTTGCACTGAACGGTGAGGCTTATCGAATCATTAAAATGCTGGAAGCGCATGGAGACAGCATCAGTCGGGATTTTCATATTATTATAGATGAAAACGGAAACTATGCATTTGATGTGAGCGGCACTTCCCTTTCCCGTTTCCGGGCGGATGTGTACGGACATGCTCTGATTGATGATCTGGAGCCAAATGAAGAAGAAGCATCTGCGGATGAAGTCATGGATTATCTGACCAGTTCGGAGCGGTTTTCTTTATTTAATGAAGACAAACCCTATTCAGCAGAAGAACTGGCCGGGGTGGGTCTTCCCCTGGAATTTACAAAAGATGAAATTCTGAAGATCACAATTATACGTTATGCGCTTTCCACCACCAGTTATCAGAAATATGTTCCGGTAACGATCGCTACGGATCTCTCGCAGGAATCGGTTGCGGCCATTTCCGAAAATAAGGATACGCTGGAAGGCGTGGAAATTGTGGAAGATACAAAACGTGTCTATGAGGACAGTATTTATTTTTCCTCTATTATCGGATATACCGGAAAAGCTTCCGCAGAGGAACTGACCGAACTCCGCGCTGTGAATGATGAATATTCATCCACGTCCATTATCGGTAAAGCCGGAATTGAAAAGTATATGGAAACAACACTGCAGGGAAGCGATGGAAAAGAAGTCGTTTACGTTGATGTGCTTGGCAAAGTATTAAAAATTGACGAAGATTCCCGCATCGAACCGAAATCCGGCAACGATGTATACCTGACAATTGATAAGGAACTGCAGATTGCCACATATCAGGTTCTGGAACAGCGTCTGGCCGGTATTCTGCTCAGTGTTATTACCAATGCCAAGACATTTGACCGGACCAGTATTGAAGATGCCTCCGGTATCAAAATTCCGATCTATGATGTTTACAATGCATTGATCGAAAATAATATCATCGATACATCTCATTTTTCTGCAGCGGATGCCTCCTCTACGGAACAGGCACTTCAGGCTGCTTATGATCAGAAGCAGGCGGAGATTTTTGCAGTGATCCAGCAGGAACTGACCGGTGAAGATCCCACTGCCTATAAAGAACTGTCAAAAGAAATGCAGGAGTATACCACTTATATTGTGGATGATCTTCTGCGGGATGAAACCGGTATTCTGGATTCATCGGCCATTGACACCAGTGATCCCATTTATATTCAATGGACAAAAGATGAGAGTATCAGCATGAAAGAATACCTGACCTATGCTGCCAGCCAGAACTGGATCGATATCAGTGCGATTTCCAGTGATGATGAGTATCTGGATTCCAACCAGGTATATGATTTCCTGGCAAGATATATCACGGATTATCTTTCGACAAGCAATGCATTTTCCAAATTGATGTACAAATATCTTCTGCAGGCAGACCGCATAAGCGGCAGACAGCTCTGTCAGGTACTGTATGATCAGGGAATCTTGTCCACGGACGATGGAGATTATGAATCATTTTCTTCGGGCACCATGGGCAGTTACGATTTTATGCTGACAAAAATAGAAAAACTGGAAATCACCCCGGCACAGCTGGCTCTGGAACCATGTTCCGGTTCGGCTGTTGTGACAGATCCCAATACGGGAGAAGTTCTGGCCTGTGTAACATATCCGGGATATGACAACAACAAACTGGCAAATGATATGGATGTCAGCTACTATCGGAAGATATACAACGATCTGTCAAGACCGTTGTACAATAAGGCAACCCAGCAGACCACAGCGCCTGGTTCTACCTTTAAGCTGGTTACCACAGCGGCAGGTCTCAGTGAACGGGTCATTGGTGTGGATACGGAAATTGACTGTTCCGGTGTCTTTGATCTGACAGAAACACCGCTGAACTGCTGGAATAAGAGCGGACACGGCGCACTGGCTATTGAGAAAGCAATCGAAGAGTCCTGTAACGTATTTTTCTGTAATATAGCCTATGAACTTGGTGTCGATGAGGAAGGAAATTTCCGTGATTCGCTGGCACTGCAAAAGCTGCAGTCATATTCGGAACTTTTTAATCTGGATAAACCATCCGGAATCGAGATTTCCGAGGTTGAGCCCCAGATTTCTGATCAGTATGGTATTCAGACTTCCATCGGTCAGGGTACGCAGCTGTATACGACCACCCAGCTGGCCCGGTATGTGTCCACGCTGGCAAACCGGGGCACCAGTTACAATATTTCCCTTCTTGACAAGGTGACAGATCTGGAGGGAAACGTAATTGAAGATTATACACCTGAAATTCTCAGCAAGGTAAATATCAGTTCCAGTATCTGGGATGTAATACAGACCGGTATGCGAAATGTGATCGCCGGAAAAACAGAGTTTTCCGATCTTTCCATTGATGTATCCGGTAAGACCGGTACGGCCCAGGAATCAAAGACAACACCGGACCATGCATTATTTATCGGTTATGCACCGTCCAATGATCCGGAGATTTCCATTGCCGTTCGTATTGCCAACGGATATTCCTCCACAAACGCCATGCTTGTGGGAAAAGATATCATAAGATATTACTTTGATCTCAGCGATGAAACCGAAATTCTTGATCACCATGCGTCTATGGAAGGTGTCACAAGTGTACAGACAGACTAGGCTTATGATGAGTTTTCTTAGGTACATGCAGATAAGCAGTCGGAGATGACAATAAGTTCTGGAGGAAAGTATATGAGTGAAGTAATTGTTGTAACATCAGGAAAAGGCGGGGTGGGAAAAACCACCACCACCGCCAGTATAGGCGCCGGCCTTTCCCGGCTTGGATACAAGGTGGTGCTGGTAGATACGGATACGGGACTCCGTAACCTGGACGTGGTTATGGGACTGGAAAACCGGGTTGTATATAACCTGGTTGATGTGATCGAAGGCAACTGCCGTCTGCGGCAGGCGCTGGTAAAAGACAAAAGCAACCCAAATCTCTGTATGATGCCAACGGCTCAGACCAGGGACAAGTCGGCAGTTACACCGGAACAGATGCAGAAGCTGGTCAAACAGCTGAAAGAACTCTTTGATTACGTGATCCTGGACTGCCCTGCCGGTATTGAACAGGGATTTCGCAGTGCAGTAGCCGGTGCGGACCGGGCAGTTGTCATTACCACACCGGAAGTGTCATCCATCCGTGATGCAGATCGTATTATCGGACTGCTGGAAGCACAGGAGATGAAGCAGATTGACCTGGTGATCAATCGTCTGCGCACGCAAATGGTTCGAAATGGGGATATGATGTCTGCGGAAGATGTTGTGGATATACTGGCAGTTAATCTGATCGGAGTGATTCCGGATGATGAACAGATCGTGATCGCAACCAATCAGGGAGAATGCCTGATCGAAAAGGACTCGCTGGCGGCGGAAGCATTCCGCAATATCTGCCGCAGAATCGCAGGCGAGGAAGTGCCCTTTTTGAATCTGAATCAGAAAAAAGGTGTTTTTCGCCGCATATTTAAAAAATAACCGGGAGGCTGTATATGGGAGTATTTTCTTGGCACAAAAGAAAATCCGGTTCAATCGCAAAAGACCGGCTGAAAGTACTTCTGATCGCGGAACGACTGGAATGTTCACCCAGTGTAATGGTTATGCTGAAGAATGACATGATACAGACTGCGAGTAAATATCTTGCTGTGGATGAACAGAAAGTGGCAATTACATACACGCAGACACCGGAAAAACTGATTGCAGAATTTCCTCTGCGGCATTCTTTGAAAAAGATAGGAAATAAGGAAACAAATGATTAGAAAATTTAAAATAAAAGATTACAATTTCAGATTGATACTGTGGCTGGTGGCGATCAGTATCCTTGGTGTGATGCTGGTGGGAAGTGCGGACGCATCGCTTCAGTCACGCCAGCTGATGGGTGTGATTCTCGGATTTATCCTGATGGTGATTTTTTCACTGATGGATTACAGCTGGCTTTTGAATTTCCAGTGGATTATTTACGGCCTGAATCTGCTTTTGCTGATCGGTGTGCGTATTCTGGGGGATTCAGCCGGAGGTGCGACCAGATGGATTGAGATCGCAGGAATCCGGTTTCAGCCGACGGAGCTGACCAAAATATTTATCATACTGTTTTTTGCAAAATTCTTTCTGGATCATGAGGAAAACATCAACAGTTTTAAGGTCATTGTGCAGGGGATTCTGCTGCTGGCACTTCCTTTGATCCTTGTTTATGTGCAGCCGGACCTGAAAAATACCATAACCCTGATTTTGCTTTTCTGTGTTCTGATCTATATTGCAGGACTCAGCTATAAGGTTATTTTTGGGATTATTCTGGCGGTTGTGCCGCTGCTGGTCATCTTTCTGACTATTATCGTGCAGCCGGATCAGACCCTGATCAAAGATTACCAGAGAAACCGGATCATGGCATGGCTGTATCCGGAAAATGAGGAATATCAGGATAATATTACACAGCAGGAAAATTCAATTACGGCCATCGGAAGCGGTCAGCTTACGGGAAAAGGACTGAATAACAACGAAGTGTCCTCGGCAAACAAAGGTAATTTTGTATCCCAGATTCAGACAGACTTTATTTTCGCAGTTGCGGGAGAGGAGCTGGGATTTCTTGGAACCAGCGGTATCATTATCCTGCTGCTTTTGATCGATCTTGAATGTATTTTAATGGGAAGGCGTGCAAAGGACATGGCAGGTAAGATGATCTGCTGCGGGGTCGCGACGGTGGTAAGTTTTCAGAGCTTTATCAATATCTGTGTTGCCACCGGAATGATGCCGAATACGGGAACACCGCTTCCGTTCCTGAGTTATGGACTGACTTCTCTGGTCAGCCTCTATATTGGTATGGGAGTTGTCTTAAATGTGGGCCTTCAGAGTAAGATTCATATTACAGGAGAACGTACATGAAAGAAGAAAATCTTGCCAGAAAAGATAACAGTCGTGTAAAAAGTACGATTATTCTTGTATCCATACTTGTCATCGCATTTGCAGCGGGCATCACAAGCCTTGTGCTGCTGCGAAAAGCAAAAAGTCTGGATATGAGCGTACCTTATGATTCCGAAAAACTGGTCTATGCCGATGAAATAGAAGGGAACATACAGACCACAAAAAGTTTTGCTGCGGATTTGTGTGTTTCAAAAGAGGACGTGGGTAACAGTGACATAACAATGGAAGGAAACACCATTGGTGCACTTTTTGATCTGGACGACGGAAAAATCATATATTCCACCTCTCTGCATGAGCGAATTTATCCGGCCAGCATTACAAAGATCATGACGGCAATCCTTGCACTCAAATACGGCAATATGGATGATGTGGTCACCATAACCTGGGAAGATCTGGAACTGGAATCCGGTTCACAGGTCTGTGGATTTAAGATCGGCGATCAGGTTACCATGGACAATCTGCTCCATGGACTTCTGATTCATTCCGGCAACGATGCGGCTATGGCTATTGCCAGACATATTTCCGGCTCAGCGGAAAAATTTGTGGCGCTGATGAACCAGGAAGCGGAAGCGCTGGGATGTTTTGATACTCATTTTATGAATCCGTCCGGGCTTCATGATGAAAAACATTATACAAGCATTTATGATATCTATCTGATGCTGAACGAAGCACTGAATTATTCTCATTTTGTGGATGTGATGCAGCTGTCTGTCTATGAAGTGAATTATGTGAATGCAGATGGCGTGGAACAGTCCGTGACGCTGGATTCCACCGACCATTATCTGACCGGTACGGCAGTTCCGCCGAAAGGAGTGACCGTGCTTGGAGGAAAGACAGGAACCACGGATGAGGCAGGAAGCTGTCTGGCTCTGGTATCCCAGAATGCTTACGGGAAACCCCATATCTCAATCGTTATGAAAGCCCTTGGAAAGGAATCTTTGTATAACCATATGAATATGCTTTTACAGGCCTCCAATTCCTGAAATCCACTTTTTTGAAGTGATTGTGAAAAAGTACATAATTTTTGTAAATAATGATTGTTTTTTTATGAGAAATACACTATAATTAAACCTATAAAAAATTAATATTGAACGAAATTATTACATACCCAAAGGAGGAAATTGCTATGGTTCAATTGATTGTTGGAGAGAAAGGAAAAGGAAAGACAAAAGTATTACTGGACAAGGTCAATAGTGCAATTAAATCCGCAAAAGGCAATATTGTTTACCTTGATAAAAATTCAAAGCACATGTATGAATTAAATAACAAGATTCGTCTTATTGACGTGTCCGGTTATCCGATCATGAACAGTGAGCAGTTTGTTGGTTTTATATGCGGAATCATTTCTCAGGATCACGATCTGGAAGCGATGTATCTGGACAGCTTTCTGAAAATTGCAAAATTAGAAGGATCCGACCTGACTACAACAGTTGAAGAACTGGAAATAATTGGTGAAAAATGTAACCTGGATTTCATCCTTAGCGTTTCAGCAAATGAGAGTGCAATACCTGAAGGTATAAAAGATAAAATCGTTGCATCATTATAATAAGTAGAAAAAGTTGAAATTTTATAGCGATTGTAGTATTATATATATTGTAGTATTATGATAAAACAAAATGGACAGCATACAATGGCTGTCCATTTTATGTGAGGAGAGAAACTTGGCAGATTTAAAGAAACACAAAAAATCGAAAAAGAAATCCTACAGTCTGCTCACAAATATAAAGGAACTGGTTTCCCTGAACATCGGAACCATTATTTTTGGCGCTATTTTCCTTTATATGCTGATCAGTATTGTGTTATACCTGACTGCGGATCACATTTCAAGCTATCAGGTGACATCCGGTCCGTTGTCGAAAAACCAGACCTATACCGGAATTGTAGTTCGGTCGGAAAAAGTGATCTCCGCAGACACATCCGGTTATCTTACTTATTATGCACCGGAAAATGCAAGAGTAAGAGAAAACGGAGTGGTATACAGCATTGGTGAAAATCAGGCGGAAGAGTCGGTAACTGAGCTTACGGATACGGCACTTCAGAAACTGCGCGGACAGATGTCATCTTTTTCAACTTATTTTGATACAAACGACTATAACAGCATCTACAGTTTTAAATACGAGATTGAGGGAAGCCTGCTGCAGAATTCGGGGATTGTTGCGCCTTCTACCACAGAAAACGGAGCCAATGCTACGGTGGGCAGTCAGACCATCTGTTATTCGCCGAATGATGGTCTGGTCTTATACAGCATGGACGGATATGAGGGTCTTAAGGCGGAGGATATTACCGGTGACAAGATTACGAATAAGTCGTATCATGTGGAAAATCTGAAGACAAAAGAACGAATATCTGCGGGCGATCCTGTATATAAAATAATTACGGACGAATCCTGGTCACTTTTCATAACACTTACGGACAAGCAGGTTATACAGCTTGGTACACGCAGCAGCATCCGTGTGAAGTTCCTGAAAGATGATATTACGCAGATGGCAACTCTGATTCTGCGTACCCAGGAAGATGGAACTTACATGGCGGAACTGCAGTTCAGTTCGGGTGTGATCCGTTATTCCAGTGACCGTTTCCTGGATATTGAGCTGGTGACAAATGAAGAGAGCGGTCTGAAAATACCGATCAGTTCCATTGTGAACAAAGAATTTTATACGATCCCGGAAGATTACGCCACAAAGGGCGGAGACAGCAGTGAGCTGGGCTTTTTGCGTGAGACAAAAGATGAAAACGGTGATAAGAAAACGGAGTTTGAGATTGTGACGCTGTATGAGCACAAGGATGGTCTTTATTATGTGGACAAGTCTGATTTCGAACCAGGTGATATTATCATCCGCTCTGATTCCAGCGATCGCTATGTGATTGGAAATACAGATACACTGGAAGGTGCATACTGCATTAACAAGGGGTATGCGGTATTTCGAAAGATTGTGATCATAGATAAAAATGATGAATACTGCATTGTGGAAACAGATACGCCATACGGTCTGTCCCAGTTTGATCATATTGTGGAAGACAGTTCAAAGGTAAAAGAAGAAGATATTGTATATTAATATCGGAAGCGTGGAACCTTTTGAATAATTGGTAATTGGAAGAAAAGAGGCAAAAGAAATGTTATACGAAAACTATCAGGAAGTATGGGCCAAAATTGAGCATGCATGCAAACGAGCGGGAAGAAATCCGGAGGAAGTTACACTGATCGCGGTCAGTAAGACAAAACCGAATGAGATGATCTCGGAGCTTTATGAACATGGAGTTCGTGATTTTGGAGAAAATAAAGTACAGGAAATGTCCGGAAAATATGATGCACTGCCAAAGGATATCCGCTGGCATCTGATTGGGCATCTGCAGAGAAATAAGGTAAAATATATTATAGATAAGGCAGTATTGATCCACTCCGTAGATTCCATACGCCTTGCGGAGACCATCGATGCGGAAGCGGCAAAACACAATGTGACTGCAGATATCCTGATTGAAGTGAATGTGGCACAGGAAGAGAGCAAATTTGGCGTATCGGTTGCAGAAGTGATGCCTTTGATTGAAGAAATCAGCAGCCGTTTGACCCATGTTCGAATCAGAGGGCTTATGACAATCGCACCTTATGTGTCGAATCCGGAAGAAAATAGGGGAATTTTTAGAGATTTACAGAAATTAAGTGTTGACATAAATGAGAAAAACATTAATAATGTTAATGTGGATATTCTGAGTATGGGAATGTCAAACGATTATGAGGTGGCGGTAGAAGAAGGTGCAACCATGGTTCGTGTGGGAACCAGTATCTTTGGGGAACGCAACTATAATGTATAAAGGATAGGAGATTGTTATGGGTCTTATAGACAAATTTTTAGATGCAATTAAACTGAACGACGATTTTGATGATGATGATGAATTTCTGGATGATGACGACTTCGATGATGAAGACGATTATGAAGAAAACAAGTCAAAACGCCGTTTCTTTAAAAAATTCAGCGATGATGATGATTTTGATGATTATGATGATATAAAACCGGCGAACAAAAGTGCAGCAACCTCTTCTGCAAAAGATCAGAAAAATGCGTTCAAGGCACGCAATACTGCACCGGCTTCTGCTCCGAAACAGCAAAAAAGCAGTAAAATTACTCCTATGCGCAAGAAAGGAGTTTCTAATATGGAGGTAAATGTGATTCGACCGACTTCTATGGAAGACACACGTGAGATTGCGGATACATTACTTGATTCCTGTACAGTAGTACTTAATCTGGAAGGTCTGGACGTTGATGTGGCACAGAGAATTATTGATTTCACCTGTGGTGTCTGCTATTCCCTCAATGGAAGCCTGCAGAAAATTTCCAGTTATATCTTTATCCTGACACCGGCAGATGTTGATGTCTCAGGTGATTTCCAGGAGATTTTAAACGGAGCATTTAATATCCCGTCCATGCGTTCAGACTTCTGATCATTACATAAGAGAACCGATCAGTCTATATAAGAAATTTCCGGAAGGCAGAATGATAAATTGTGCCTTCCGGGTTGTTTTACAGGAAAATAAGATGGAAAAAGAAGAACAGTTCAAAAAACGGATTCTTGAGTTGTGCCGTGTGGCGTACCAGCGTGATATCGTTACTTTTTCCGATTTTCTGGATTTGAATGAACAGCATATGGTGCGTAGCCTTTCCGGTCTGGAGCGGGGCGTTTCTCTGCAATGGTACGGTGGCTATGAGATGTCGGAGCGTCAGATGATAGCATTTCAGCCTGATGCTCTTTCTTATGAATGGGAATTTCCCCTGTGCTGCCTTCATATACAGCCCAAATCTTTGAAGTATTCGGAAAAACTGACACACAGAGATTATCTTGGGGCGCTTTTGAATCTTGGCATAGACCGTGGAAAAATCGGGGACATCCTGATTCAGGATGACAGCAGTGCCTATGTATTTTGTGAGGAAAAGATTGCAGACTATATTCTGGATGAATTGTGCCGTGTAAAACATACGAATATTGCACTGGAGAAAGTGCCGGAATATGAAGCCGTTGTTGCAAGAAAAGAAGAGGAAGTGACAGGGACTGTGGCATCGGTACGCCTTGACAGCATTATTTCCCTGGCTTTTCATGAATCAAGAAGCAGCATGGTGTCCTTTATTGAAGCCGGAAAAGTGTTTGTCAATGGAAAAATGATCACATCAAATGGTTATACTTTGCATGAGAATGATGTGGTGTCCGTCCGCGGCAAGGGAAAATTTCGTTTTGACGGTGCACAGTATAAAACAAAAAAAGGCAGATACGGTGTGCGTATTTACCGCTATGTATAAGGAGATATTATGAGTACATCAGTATTAAACGTAAAAAGAGACAATGAATTTGATTATGACATATTATTCCGCCATGATTTTTCAGACCTGTCAGAGGCTATGAAAAAACTGGCTTTTTCAGGAAGAAAAGCATGTATCGTTACGGAGACCAATGTGGCTCCCCTCTATGCGGAGGCGGTGAAAGCAGAACTGGAAAAAGTCTGTGCCCATGTAAGTACTTTCGTGTTTCAGGCCGGTGAGGAACAGAAAAATCTGGATACGGTGAATCAGATCTATGAACAGCTGATCCTTGAAAAATTTGACCGCAAAGATGTTCTGGTTGCACTGGGCGGCGGCGTGACCGGTGATCTGACCGGATTTGCGGCTGCAACTTATCTTAGGGGAATCGCCTTTGTACAGGTGCCGACGACCCTGCTTGCACAGGTAGACAGCAGCATCGGCGGAAAGACTGGCGTAGACTTCCGTCAGTACAAAAATATGATCGGTGCTTTCCATCAGCCGGTACTGGTATATATGAATATGAATACCCTGAAAACCCTTCCGGATGTGGAATTCTCCTGCGGTATGGGTGAAGTGCTCAAATCCGGTTTGATCAGGGATGAAGAGTTTTACGGCTGGACCATCAATCAGATGAGCGAAATTCAGGAGCGGGATACGGAAGTTTTAAAAGAAATGATCCTGAACTGCTGTAAAATAAAAAAATATGTGGTGGAAAAAGACCCGAAGGAACAGGGTGAACGTGCGATTTTGAATTTTGGACATACCATCGGGCATGCCATTGAAAAACTGATGAATTTTGAACTGCATCATGGTCAGTGTGTGGGACTTGGTATGGTGGCTGCTGCATACATCTCTTATAAGAAGAATCTGCTCTCTGTGGAAGAATTGTATGAAATCCGCGATATGAACGTAGGATTCGACCTGCCCATTACTTTTGAAGGGCTTAATCCGGAAGACATTCTGGCCGCAACTAAACTGGACAAAAAGATGGATCAGGGAAAGGTGCGTTTTATCCTGTTAAAAGAGATTGGAAAAGCAGTGATCGACAATACGGTTACAGACGAAGAAATACTGGCTG
Source organism: Lachnospiraceae bacterium (assembly GCA_036310185.1). Lineage (GTDB taxonomy): Bacteria > Bacillota > Clostridia > Lachnospirales > Lachnospiraceae > JALENY01. The sequence continues at coordinate 19,724 of JAXJSH010000138.1, forward strand.
CGATCGATTTTATAAATGGAGACCGAATTGACCATGAATAAAGAAAAAAAGAATTTTGCACCGTATCTGCTGTGGCTGATCCTGGGGGCAGGGATTTTGACCGTATTTGATCAGTGGACGAAATATCTGGCTGTTACCCACCTGAAAGGGCAGAAATCAATCGTGCTGATACCGGGTGTTCTGGAACTTGAATATCTGGAAAACAGAGGGGCTGCCTTTGGAATACTGACGAATCAGCAGTGGTTCTTTTATATCATAACAGTGGTTATGGCTGCGGTTATCATCTGGATCTATTTTAAAATGCCCCGTACAAAAAGATTTTTGCCGGCGCATATCGTTGCAGTGGTGATACTGTCCGGTGCACTGGGCAATTTTATTGACCGTGTACGATTGAAATATGTGGTGGATTTTATTTATTTCAGTCTGATTGATTTTCCGATTTTTAATGTTGCAGATATTTATGTGACGGTATCGGCAGTCATGGTCTTTCTTTTGGTCCTTTTTGTTTACAAAGAGGAAGATTACGAGTTTTTAAAAAGAAAAGAGAAATAATTCAAATGGAACAGTTAGAATTTATGATTTCCCCGGAGGAATCAAATACACGTATTGACAAGTACCTTTCAGAACAGCTGGAAGGTACTTCTCGTTCCTATATTCAGAAATTAATTGAAAACGGACAGGTTTCTGTAAATGGAAAAGCAGTAAAAAGCAACTACAAACTGCGGGCGGATGATGTTTTGTCGGTTGAGATTCCGGAGCCGGAAGAACTGAAGGTGGAAGCGGAAGAGATTCCTCTGTCTGTTTTGTATGAAGATGAGCAGCTTCTGGTGGTAGATAAACCAAAAGGGATGGTGGTTCATCCTGCGGCGGGACATTACAATGGTACGCTGGTCAATGCTCTTTTATATCACTGCAAAGATCAGCTGTCCGGAATCAATGGGGTTATGCGCCCTGGTATCGTACACCGCATTGACCGGAACACCACCGGTGCACTGGTGGTATGTAAGACGGATCTGGCTCATCAGAGCCTGGCTGAACAGCTGAAAGTACATTCGATTACGAGAAAGTACCGGGGGATCGTTCATGGCAATATAAAAGAGGATGAAGGTACGATTCACAGTATTATTGGCCGTGACCCGAAAGACCGGAAAAAGATGGCTTCCGGCGTGAAAAACGGCAAAGACGCAGTAACCCATTATCGGGTGCTGGAACGGTTCGGCAATTACACCTATGCAGAATTTGTGCTTGAGACAGGCCGGACCCATCAGATACGCGTTCATATGCGAAGCATCGGACATCCGCTTCTGGGGGATGATCTGTATGGTCCGGCAAAGTGCCCGTTTAATCTGGAAGGACAGACGCTGCATGCCATGGTGCTTGGGTTCATCCATCCGGTATCCGGCTCCTACATGGAGTTTACCGCCCCATTACCAGAGTATTTTGAAAAACTTTTGGGAAAATTGCGCGTATAAGGTATACTTTTTTCTGGATTCATTGTATAATAGTTACAACTTTTAAAGAATTTCAGAAAAGGGGTGTAAGGATTATGAAGACAATAATTACAATCGGCAGACAGGCTGGCAGCGGCGGAAAAGAGATCGGAGAAAAGCTGGCAGAGCAGCTGGGGATTAAATGTTATGACAAAGAACTGCTGGAGCGTGCGGCAAAAGAGAGCGGTCTTTGTGAGGAACTCTTCGAAAATCACGATGAAAAGCCAACGAAAAGTTTTCTTTATTCCCTCGTGATGGATACCTATTCTTATGGATTTACCGGTACAACATTTCAGGAAATGCCGATCAATCACAAATTGTTTCTTGCCCAGTTTGATGCGATTAAAAAGATTGCAGACGAAGGTCCCTGTGTTATGGTCGGCCGCTGTGCGGATTATGCACTTGAGGAAAACGAAAACTGTCTCAGCATTTTTATTCACGCCAAAATGGAAGACCGTGTGGCACGGGTCAGCAGGATCAGAGATATGACACCGGCGAAGACAAAGGATATGCTGCAGAAAACCGATAAGCAGAGAGCCAGCTACTATAATTATTACACCAACAAAAAATGGGGCGATGCGAACAGCTACGATCTGTGCATCAACAGCAGTATATTAGGTATTGACGGAACGGTAGAGCTGATTAAGCAGGCCATTGAGAAAAAAGAAATGAGACAAAAATGAAATAAATAACCGCAGGCTGCGAACGGCAGGCGGATTAAGACGGAATCAAATGAAACATAAAAACACCGGCATTGTAACCTGGATTACAATGGCTGGTGTTTTTTAATCATGGCTGGTACTGCTTTTATTGCTCCGTATGATCGGTCCCGTATGCTGCTTTATCCCATCCTTTGATGGAACTGTTATAGATGGCGGTAAACATGCGGTCCCTGGCCCCCGGATGTTCCTGATTCAGCCTCCGGACCAGATCTTTTGCATATTCTCGTTTGGTATAGCCGTCTATGGGACAGTTTTTCTGAACCACTGGAATATGGTACATGTTCTGGAAGCCGATGACGTCTTTTTCATCCATGAACATGAGCGGGCGGATCAGCGTCAGATCCATGCGGTCCCAGTATGTGACCGGTGAAAAAGTATGAAAACGGCCTTCGAAAATCAGGGACATCAGCATGGTTTCGATGATATCATCCTTGTGATGGGCAAAGGCTACCTTGTTGCAGCCAAGTTTTTTGATTTCTTCATTCAGAGCTCCTTTACGCATCTTTGCACACAGAGAGCAGGGATTGGTCTCTTTTCTGCGATTGAATACGATTTCGGAGATATCTGTTTTTACTACCGTATAATTTACACCCATCTCTTCGCACAGAGCCCGTATCCGGGTCAGATCGAAATTCGGAAGACCAAGGTCAACGGTAATTGCCTCGATGGTAAAATGCTTCGGATAAAAGCGTTTGAGACCGTTCAATGCATAAAGGAGAGTCAGACTGTCCTTACCGCCGGAAATGCCCACTGCGATCTTGTCCCCTTCTTCAATCATATGATATTCATCAACCGCTTTTCTCGTAATGCTCAGCACTTGTTGTAACTTCACTGTATTATAACTCCTTTTTATATTTTTTTGTGAGCGGGCCCCACATATATGCTGCCCATATGTGTTTGCACTTCATGAACAGTTATAAAACATTTTTAAAATTATAGCACAACATATTATGGTATGCTATAATAATTTCTATGATACCAGGGTCAAAAGGTCACATGTTTCATGCTTGCATGAAAAAATGTGACTTTGAGACCCGCAAAACATGA
>JAXJSH010000139.1:0-16775 GCA_036310185.1 Lachnospiraceae bacterium
AGAATTGATTACAAGGTCTGAAGGCGGTACTACTTCACCCTCTACGTCATAATCTTTTGTTACTGTTACAGTATGTCCTTCGCTGTCAGTTACTACTACAGCGATTTTATGGTCTCCACCTGTGGTATTCCATGTATAGCTTGCTGTTGTATTGTTCTGTACGGTTTTTCCGTCAATCGTAAATTTGTAAGTATACGGAGCCACACCGCCGTTTACATCTGCTGCCAGAGTCAGGTCTGTTGTATCAGCCTGCGGAGCGGAACGGTCAGCACCAAAGTTTACCGTCATGGTTGATGTTCCCGGCTGCGGAGTTGCTGTTGCTGTTGCAGTCGGAGTAGGTGTTGCAGTTACAGTCGGATCCGGACCATCTGCGCCAAGGCATGCCAGTGGAACAGAGATTACGTCTGTATCTTCTTTTTCTGCTGATGTAGAATCATCCGCACTGTATGCAGTTGTTGCACAATCCAGCTGGCTCATATCCATCGGCAGACAGCCTGTTGTACTCTGACCAAATGTGGACAGATGCATAACCTCAATACCATTTGTTTCCAGCTGACTTCTTGTAATTCCAAGTGCAGACATCGGAATGGTCATGATATAGAAAGTATCCTGTGCTGTGCTGTGTCCTTCATTCAGGAAATCTACCCAGTTAGAAGAACTGCTCAGCAGATCAGACGGTACATAGCCACTATAACCATTTGATTTAATACCATACAGGCTGTCGCCAAAGAATCCGTCTTCATATTTGAAGGAGATACCGGCTTGTGTAAATCCTACAGCGTCAGCATAGCTGAATACACCACCTGTTGCTTTGAACAATGCAGGCTGTCCTACACCCGGTTTGCTTGAGAAGCACATCAGAGCATCAATCGGTGTCTCAAAGTCTACCTGCAGTCCCCATACATTTCCGCCGTCATCCAGTTTACCGGAACCTGCCTGACCTGTTTTCAGGTTGAATGCCAGCATCTGGGGGATGTCGCCATTCCACGGTTTACCGTTGTCACTGATCGGGTAACCCTGTGCCGGGTCTACTACGTCAGTTACGTTTACGAACTGCCATCCAAGGTAGATGTTTGTATCATCCCATGCACCGTACAGTGCGTATGTGTCGTATACCGGACCTTCGTGAGAACCACGGAAGATACGCGGATCATCGTTTGCAACACCCTGTGCAATGATCATGGAAGATGTAAAGTCGGATGCGCTTGTGATCGTTTTGTAAGAACCAACACCACTGTTGGGGTTTGTTCCATAGTATCCGGTAAGTGCTGAACTTGCCGCATAAGTTACTGCTGTGTTTTCTACAACTTCTGTTGTTTCTCCTGCTGTCTCGGATGTTGCTTCCGGTACAGCTGCTACTGCTGCTACTGCAGCGGTTGAAGATGTTGTTTCATATACTACATAGCCACCGTTCTTTTCTGCGTTGAACTTTTTGGTGTATGTAAATGTCTGTTCTACTGTGTCAGTTCCATCGGTTGCTGTTGTTTTGATGATCACATCGGTATCAGCGATCTTGCCTTTACCGATCACAACATCAACGCTGTCCGTAAATGTTTTTGCAGTACCATCGTCTAATACATATGTACCGCTTGTTGCATTTTTCAGTGTAAGTGTTACAGTTGCTGTTTCATCGTCAAAACTTGAACCGCTTGCCAGAGAAACTTCTACTTCCGGATTATTTACCGGGATCTCAACTACTGTCCAGCTGCCGTTTGCATACAGCATGGAAGTTCCGTTTGTAATATCCAGACCCGGTGCCTGAGATGCCGGATACTGATTGTTTGCATCATTGAAGATTACTTTTGCAGTTGTCCAGCTATCCGGTAAGTTGTATGCATATACGCCCTGACCCAGGTTTGTCATTGTTACACCCGGCCATGCACCGTTGTTGGAGGTTTCACTTGCATATGCGTAGCAGTAGATCGTGCTGCCCCAGCCTGACGGTTTGTAGCAGTATACATCATATTCTCCGGTCACCAGATCCATCCAGCTCGGCTGATCACCGGATACCAGTGTCCAGCTGCCGTTGTTATAATGCATGGAAGATCCATCCGTCCATTCCAGACCAGCTTCCTGAGCTCCCGGAATCTGATTGTTGTTGTCAGTAAACATTACATATGCAGATGTCCATCCATCCGGCAAATTGTACGCATAAATATTATTTCCAAGACTTGTCATCTGTACGCCCGGCCATGTTGCATTGCTGGTAGTACTATCTACATATGCATAACAGTACACTGTGCTGCCCCAGCCTGACGGTTTGGTGAAGTATACATCATAGCTTCCGTCAATCGGGCTGTCTCCCTGAGTCGGAGTCGGTGTTACGGTTACAGTCGGTGTTACGGTTGCAGTAGGAGTCGGAGTTACCGTAATACTGCCAGCATACTGTTTCCATGCGCTTCCATCATAAATATAGGAACCGGTCCATGACAGACCGTCTTCCATATCTGCCGGATATCTGCGGGTATTGTCACCGCCGTAGAAGATTACCATCGGATCCTGAATTCTGTCCGGTACAACATAGCTGTACAGTCCGTTTCCGAGACTCGTCATCTGTACACCCGGCCATGTACCGTTCTGTGCACCTGCTTCATTGTATACATAAGCATACGGTGCATCCCATCCGGACGGAAGCTGCAGGTATGCAATGTTCGGTGAAACTTTTGTAAAGGTATAGCTCTGTGATACACTTCCTTCCGGGCTTGTACCTTTCAGAGTAACAGTTACCGTACCGCCTACAGCGATGCTGCTTCCGATTGTGATCACAGTTCCGTCTGTGAAAGAACCGCTCTTGCCTTCACTTGTTGTATAAGTTGCATTTGTTACATTTTTTGCAGTCAGTGTTACATTGATCGTATCAGAACTGAATTCTGTGTTGCCATCTTCCGTAGCTGCATTCATTCTGTAGCTTGACGGATTGTAGATAACTGCTACCTTCTGGCCATCCAGACTACCGGAAAGTTTTCCGCCGGATACGGTGAATGTTCTGCCGGATACCTGATCGGTGTATGTACCGTTAGCCAGAGATGTTTCAACACCGCTCAATGTTGTTGCGCTTCCGGAGTTGATGATACAGGTACCGATCGTACCACGGTCAATCTGAAGGATCTGGGTATTGCCGTTCGGGTTTCTCATTACTTCCGGCTGTCCGCTCATTGCGGTACGGAAGAAGTTAACGGCTTTTACTTCAGTAGATTTGAACTCATCGTTACCTTTTGCACCGAGTACGTTATAACCCCAACGATTGCTCCAGCTGTTGGATCCGTCCGGTCTGCTGTAGAACAGCGGTGTACCGTCTTTTCTTGCTGCGATCACTGCCCATGCAAGACGAATATCTGTGAAAGAGAGACCTACAGATTCACCTGCGTTACAGTATGTATCGTGAGATTCTACCCAGGTTACAAGGTCGGTAGATGCATGCTGCAAATTGCTCATGGTGCTTACATTCAGATTCTTGCTCTGAACCGCGCTTCTCAATGTTCCGCCAAATGCGCTGGCTGTCTGATGCATATAAGTTGCGTATTCTGCTTCCGGCACGTTGTCGCCCTGAAGGACTTCACCGTATGTAAATACCTGGTCTGCATTTTTCAGAGATACTCCGTTTACAGACTGTTTACCGGTCACAACCGGCCAGAAGTTCGGGTATGAGGTGTACTGAGCACTCTTGGAATCCAGAGGGTCAGAAGGTACACCGATATGTTTTGCAGTGTCATAACGGAAACCGTCCGCACCACATGTGATCAGGTCATTCAAATAGTTCAGGAAGTATTCCTGGAAAGCCGGGTTTTCGGTATCTACGTCCGGAAGTCCGTTCATCTGTCCTGTTGTACAATGATAACGGTTACCCCACTGAGTGATTTCGTTAAATCCGTTGTCATGATACAGCTTATCCCAGCCGCCTGCTGCATTGATCAGGTTCTGAGATACTTCACTCTGATCCGGTGTTGTATGGTTCGGGATAACGTCTACGATAACATTGATTCCATATTTGTCTGCTTCCGCACACATTTCTTTGAAATCATCTCTGGTTCCCAGCTGATAGTTACCGATCTTCCAGTCGGTCGGCTGATAATGCCACCACCAGATACCGTCAGTACCACCTGTGGTATCGGAACCCATGATTTTCATATTTGTGTAAGTATCCTTACATTCGTTTGCCGGTGATGTCTGAACGGTTGTAAAACCAGCCTCAGCAATATCTTTCATGTTGTCTTTGATCGTATCAAACGACCAGCACCAGCAGTGGAGAATTGTACCTTCCTGAATGCTGTCTGCCAGACCTACTGTGTCATAGGATGCGGTAGCAGTCGCTGCATACACGGTCTCTGTATTCGCCAGGGTTCCAGCCGGAATACCTGTGAGTACAGTTGCAGCTGCTACTGCAATTGACAGGGCTTTTTTCAGGAATTTGTTTTTAAATTGTCCCATGTTCGTTTTCCTGTTCCTTTCAAATGTTGTACAGATTTCATCTGCATCTCAAAGTTAAATACATCAGCACCAAACAGTTCGTTTTTTCATAATAATTTCAGTTTTCTACCTCCCTCCTCAATATTTCCGCATAATCATAGAACTTGATACTGTTGTTTATTCATTATAATGTTGAATATTCACGGAAACAATGTCATTATTTTGTGAATTATTTAGATTTTTATATATCTTGCCCAATGATCGATTACAATTTTTGCATAACTATGAACATTTTTCTGTTTCGTTTCTTTACTTTTTGCAGTATTTTACTATTCCTCGATCTGAATTTTCCGTTCAGACTCATCTCCTAATATAATCCCAAGCACATTTCTGTATATGTTTCTGCATATGTTTTTTATTTTTGCGCTCAACGGCTGTTCAGAATCCCTGTAATGATGTATTGTATATGTATTTTCTGACCGCAATCGGATTCCCCGTTCCAGACGGTCCGCTCCAAAATACTCTTCCGGGAACACGGAAATACGATCCTCAATCTGCTGATACCGGTTGTTCATCACAACACCACGTTCCATCATCAGATTCGTCAAAAGCAATACATCCATTTTTTCCGGACATTCTCTGCCTGTGGGCACAAATTCATATTCCCGATAATAGTCCAGCATCTCTCCCAGCACTTCATGTCCCGATACTGACGCAGCAAATCCGGTCGTCAGACCTGTACCGCCTTTCTCAAATCCAAGCACCATACTTTTATTTCTGAGGCAGCCGGAAAAATCACGAATCACTTCCATATCTGTATTCAGATAAATCCCGCCGTATGTGTACAGCGCATAGGTTCTGGCCACATCATTGACACTGGCATATTCCCCTTTTTCATAAGCAGTCTGTGCATACGAGAATTCCTCTACCGGAAAGTTAAATTCGTTCCATTCCTTAAACTCATAGCCCTTCAGAACCTTTTTCCAACCATCAATATAGTTTTTGGTCTCTTCGTTTTTCGCAGTGCCGCCAAACCAGCAATAATGGATCACTTGTGGAATTTCCAGCTGCTCCTCTCTCTTTCCGAAATTGTTATATGCGCAGTATCCAGTCCAGCTATACCCGTTAAAACTGCTGTTTGCCACTTTCTTATATTCATTCACGTATTCCATTTTATATCACTCTTTTCTGTCAAATCCCAACATCATCCATCTATCCCTGATCGGTCGATTCTCTGCCGGGTCCCGTTCCCGGTTACACCACCTTATCTATCTTCATTCTACATTCTTTGCAGATTAGCGAATATATCAATTTTTGTAGATTTATTACATATTTACCAATATGCAGAAAATCAAAAAAAAATGGAATGAATATACATTCCAGATACCGGATTTCCGGTACTGTGCATAATCATTCCATTTCTTATTCATTATTCTATTTTTATAAAAACCAAGCCCGACACACCGCACAATGCGATGCGTTCAAGTTCATATCCCCCTCTTGCGGCACATCCTGATTCCTTACGGTTTTCATAGAAGTCCGCTTCCCAGCTGGTATTAACCTTAGCAAAAATGAAATCAGTCCATGGAGCAATAAAAGATTGAAGAAGAGTATAAACAAGTACCGGCTTGGAAAGCGGCATTTTCCATCAGCCTTTTACAGCTCCTGAAAGTCCGTCTGTATAGTATTTCTGCATGAATACAAACAGAATCGCGATCGGGATGGAGATGCATACAGCGCCGGCTGCGAAACAGGTATACCATTTATCGATATACTCTTTTTCAAGCATCTTCCACAGACCCAGAGATACGGTGTAGTATCTTGAATCTGCACGGCAGATAACCTTCGCAAAGATGAAGTCCAGCCACGGATTCAGGAAGGATGTCAATACTGTGTAAACGATGATCGGTTTACTGAGCGGCACAGTTACTTTTGTAAATACCTGGAATCTTGTTGCACCATCCAGATAAGCAGCTTCATCAAGCGCTTTCGGTACAGTATCGAAGAATCCTTTTGCAATCGTAAAACCAATACCGGAACCGGCAGAGTATACCAGGATCAGAGCCACACGGATCATGGAACCTTCTGACAGACCGATTGCTTTCAGGATATAGTATACTGCTACCATAGACATGAATCCCGGGAACAGACCCAGAATCATACAAACGTTCATCATCGGCTTTCTCATTTTAAAGCGCAGCCTTGAATAACAGTACGCTACAGAAAGCAGGAAAAACGTGGAGATCACACACACAAAGCATGCGATAATAAAGGTATTCTTGAACATCTGCGGAAAGTCAAGAACCTGTGTATCCGTAAACAGACGAACATAGTTATCCAGCGTATAGCTTTTTGGGAAAAAGCTGGTAACATAGGATCCTTTCTGAGTACTGAAACTTAACAGGACAATCCACGCAATCGGAAGCACCCAGATAAATGACAGTACTGCCAGCACGATATGAGTTACAGTATCCGCAATAATTTTTCTTGTCCGCATAGATGCGGTTTTCTTTTCTTTGTTCATTATTGGAATCCCTCCTCATTTTTATAAGATCCGGTATTCTGGTAAGTAACCAGTGATACAATCGCCAGAATGACGAATGTCAAGATACCTACAACCGCACCAACGTTGAAATACTGCAGGTCAATGGTCAGCTTGTACAGCCAGGTAACCAGAAGGTCGGTCTTTCCTGCTGTCGCCCCAACCGGTACCGGCGCACCGCCTGTAAGGAGGAAGATAACGTTGAAGTTGTTGATGTTTCCGGTAAATGTAGTAATCAGGTACGGTGTTGTTACGAACAGCATGTACGGCAGTGTGATCTTAAAGAAGATGGTAACAGCATTCGCACCGTCCACTTTTGCTGCCTCATACAGTTCACCCGGGATATTCTGAAGAATACCGGTTACCTGCATCATGGTAAACGGAATACCAACCCACAGGTTGATAATGATAACGGTTGCACGCGCCCAGGTTGCGTCCGTTAAAAACGGAAGCGGAGTGTCGATCAGTCCTGCATTCTGAAGAAGCACGTTGATCAGACCGTTGTCTTTTAACATGGTACGCATCAGAAGCAGAGATACGAACTGCGGGATCGCTGCTGAAAGTATAAAGCAGAATCTCCAGAAAGATTTGAATTTTGTAGTCTTTCTGTTGATAACAATCGCCAGAATCATACCAAGGATATAGTTCAGGAATGTAGCAAATACAGCCCAGATCAGAGTCCATCCAAGCACGGACCAGAATGTCTGACCGATGGAGTTGCCCATACCAAGAACGGTACCGAAGTTGTCCAGACCTACCCACTCGAAAATAGTCAGCTTGTCATTTACTTTACTGTAGCTGGTAAATGCCATACAGATCATGAATACCAGCGGCAGGATGGTAAATACACCGATTCCGATCCACGGAGCAGTAAGCAGGGACCAGTGAAGTCTCTTGTCAAACAGTGCTTTCACGTCTTCTGCCAGAGTGTTGATATGTCTTCCTGCAGCTTTTCTGCACTGACACTCATATGCACTCTTCAGGCTCGCACGCCATGCAAAAATAAAAGCTGCGGTCAGAAACAGGGTTGCCACACCGTAAAGCAGGAACAGGATAGTCATATCTCCGCCGGTGTATTCATAAACGCCTTTTGCCTCGTTCCAAACTTCTTCCTGAGGTTTTCCTCCCAGGGTAATCAGGTGCTGGAGGCATGTAACTCCGTTGTTGATCATAAACAGAATATATGCAACCTCAGCAGCAAGATAAAGTAAACCTTTGACAATCTGTTTGTGTGCCAGATTTCCAAATCCCATGATCAGCATAGAAAGTTTTGTTGCCACATTTCCGTTTTTTACTGCAGCAATAACTGAATATGGGTTGTCAAATTCTTTTTCACGTTTTTTAAAGAATTTAGCCATGGATTTTCCTTTCCGAACAACAGGCATTGCCAGACGGAATCTGACAATGCCTGTGCACTCATTCATTATGTATTCACTTTTTTCAGTCGAATTACTCTACTACAGCAGTGTTCATGCTTGTGTTGAGGTTTTCTGTCATCTCAGCAGCGTTGTCATGTGTAACTTCGCCGTTTACAAGAGATTTACCGAAGTTTTCAGCCGGTGACCAGTACAGATCCATAGCAGATACGAACGGCTGGATGATAGATGTTGTATCGAATGTACCATTCTGTGCTGTTACAAGTACGTCAGCTGCGATTGCTTCATCAGCAAGCAGTTCTGTGTTACACGGAACAACGCTTCTTAATTCATAGTGAGCCTGCTGAGCTTCAGCGCTTCCAAGGTAAGCAGCCAGAGCTACTGCAACCTGCGGATATTCGCAGTTCGGGTTAACACCGATTGCTTTGGAACCAGCAAAAGATTTCATCTGTTTAGCTTCGCCATCGATTGTGATGCTCGGAAGAACAGCTACACCATAGTTCTCGCCAAGAGCTTCCTGTGCAGAAGCAGCATCCCAAGAACCGGAGAAGATAGCGTTTACAGAACCATCACGAAGACCGGACATACCAGCACCATCTGCATCAGAGATGAAGTTCGGGTTAGCAACCAGGTCTACCAGGTAATTTGTTACAGCTACAGCTTTGTCGCCGGAGAAGTCGATGCCAGCTGCTTCATCTGTTCCGTCTTCACCAAACAGAGTACATCCGTTTGCTACATAGAAAGAAGCAATGTACCAGGAGTTTGTGATCGGGAAGGATACTTTACCTTTTTCAAGCATTGTATCAAGGTTCTTAATATCTTCTTCTGAGAATACTGATGTATCATAGAACATATACCATGTGTTTGTTGTGAACGGTACACCGTAAACATCGCCGTCTACAGATACGGAATCAATGATTGCCTGAGAGTTTGTAGCTTTGATTGTTTCTGCAGTTTCTCCACCAAGTTTGGAGATACCGTTTGCAGCGATAAGAGCTGTCAGGTTATCGTTAGCGAACATGTATACATCAGCTGCGCCTTCAACGTCCTGTGTTACAGTTGTTTTAGCATCGCCTTCTGCACATACACCATATTCGAATGTGATATCCCAGTTCGGATGTTCTGCTGCGAACTGTTCACACATTGTCTGCAGCCATTCACCGCTTTCTGCAGCCTGGTCTTCAGACGGACCCCATACAGTAAGAGTAGTTGTGATCGCTTCCTCTTCGGCCTCGTCTTCTGCTTCGTCTTCAGCTTCTGTTTTTGCTGCATCATCTTTTGTGTCAGTTGCTTCTTCTTTGCTTCCGCAAGCTGCTAAACCAGCAACCATACACATGGACAATAAGATTGCCATTACTTTTTTTGCTTTCATTTTCTCTTCCTCCTATTTACTTGACATTTCAATACAGCCACGCTTTCCGCATGACTGCCAGCTGTCTTAGCTGAGATTAAGTATAGTAAAAAATTGTTCAAGTAAAAATATGAATATTTTTAGAATGATGTTGTTTTTTTTATAACAAAAATATATAGAAAGAAAGAAATAAGAAAAGACCGCTGTATTTCGCAGCGATCCTTTCCGAAATTTTCTATTTTTATGGTATTTTTTTACATTTGCATAGTTATTCCTATCTTTCATCTCCCATAAAGAAAAGGGCTACGGTTCCGGGGCCTGCATGTGCTCCGATGGTGGCACCTACATTGTTATACATAAATTCGGTATAACCAAATCTTTCTTCCACCTGTTTTGCCACATATTTTGCATCTTCCAGACAGTCCCCGTGACTGATGAAGATCACGTCATTTTTATGGCGGTAGCTGCCGATTTTTTCTTCCATTTTATCAACCAGTCCGCTCAGAGATTTCTTACGCCCGCGCACTTTGTCGATATTTACCAGCTTTCCTTCCTGATCCACATGAAGAACCGGTTTGATATTTACCATAGTGCCGAACACAGCCGTCAGTTTGGAGATACGTCCGCCCCGATACAGATGATTCAGATCACCGACCGTGAACATATGGCACAGATTCAGCTTGTGGTCTTCCACCCATTTGGCAATTTCATCAAAAGACTTTCCATCCGCCTTCATCTGAACTGCCTTGTGAACCAGCAGTCCCTGACCAAGAGATGCAGACAAGGAATCAATTGTCACGATTTTTGCATCCGGATATTCTTCCGCCAATTCTTCCGCTGCAATACGGCTGCTGTTATAACTTCCGCTCAATCCGCTTGAAAAAGCGATATGCAGGATATCTTTTCCTTCTTTCAGATACGGTTCAAACAATGTTCGCATATCTGACGGATTCACCTGTGATGTAGTCGGCATGGAGCCGCCGCGCATGGCATCATAAAAATCATGGCTCGGGATCGTTGTATACATATCATATGTTGTTCCATCCAGTGTATAGGTCAGCGAAGCAACGCCCACTCCCTGCTTTTCATAATAATCCATAGGCAAATCTGCACTGTTATCTGTAGTAATCACAAAATCTCTCATTTTATTTCCTCCCGTATCAGGTAAAACTCTATTTTTGACACCAGGGTCAAAAGGTCACATATTTCATGCCTGCACGAAAAAATGTGACTTTGAGCCCCCAACATCATTCTTATTCTAGCATTAATCTCCACAAAATACCAGTCTGTTTATTCATTTCGTAGTTTTGAAAACCACTTTGCAAAACATTAAAATTTTACGCTGCCAGATTTTTTCATACGGGCCTGTGTCTTTTCACGGTCTCTTATGTTTTTCAACATTCTGTATCCGTTTTTACATGGCTTTTACTGTCTCTATGGCAGTTTCCAGCTGATTGTCAACTATGGTTCCGTCTTCCTGTGGGGTCAGATCCAGCTCCACTTCCACGTCAGGCACAAGACCTTCTCCATTAATATTTATGCCATTTGGCGTATAGTAGTTTGCTATGGTCAGTTTCAGGGCTGTTCCGTCACCCAGCGGGAATATGTTCTGCACCACACCTTTTCCGTATGTTGTTGTTCCTACCAGCTTCGCGATATCGTAGTCACGCACAGCGCCCGCAAAAATTTCAGAAGCACTGGCAGAGTATTCATTCGTCAGAACCACCATGGGAATCTGGATCGGTGTTTCACCGGTACTGGTATAATCTCTCCGATTGCCGTACTTATCTAAAGTATATACAATTGTGCCCTCCGGAAGAATCGTATTCAGAATTCCGGTTACAGAAGTCATCAGTCCCCCCGGATTATTTCTCAGGTCAATAATGATTCGTTCCATACCCTGAGATTCCAGATCGGCAAAAGCTTCCTGATACTGGTGCAGCGTGGACTCTTTAAATTCATAGATTGCCAGATATCCGATCTTATCTCCCAGCATCTCATGGGCCACCACCGGCAGTTCTACCTCTTCCGGGGCCACATCGATTTCTATATAATCCGTCTCACCTTCCCGGATCAGGGTCAGGTGCACCCCTTCCTCGCCGGAATTTTTTATGGTCTGCGCCGCATCACTCAGGTCATCTGCAGTCACCACTTCATCATTCACCTTGTAGATGATGTCCCCCACCTTGATTCCTGCCTGTTCGCCCGGAGCGCCTTCGTAGCAGCGCACGACGGTTATGGTGCCCAGATCCGGATCCTGCTGCATCACGATGCCGATGCCCACGTAAGTTCCCTCATTTTCCTGAGAAAGTGACTCGTATTCTTCTATGGTAAAATAGGTTGAATAAGGATCGCCCAGCGCCTCTGCCATTCCTGCATAAGCGCCCTCCTGCAGCGTTTCCTCATCCACCTCATCCAGATACGCTTCATCAATATATTTTTTTATCTTCTCTTCTTTTTCATCCCGTCCCACAAACTGATACAGAATGCCTGCGGCAGCGGCAGTCACCACCACACCCAGAAAAAAGCCTTTTACGGTGCTTCCGCCCTTTTTTTTGCTCTCATTGTCGTTTTCTCTGTTCTCTGCTGCATTGACTTGATTTATTTTACGCACATCGATCCCAACGGCTTCCAATATTTCTTCTTTTTCCATAAAAACCTCTTCTATTTTCTATAAAAAAGGTTATCTTACAAGTTTCCTGTCATGTACAGGCACTTAAAGATAACCTTTTGATATCTTACAATCAGACTTTCAGATGCTTGCGGACCGTCATAATACTTCCTGCCAGACCAATGCCAAGACCAAGAATCAGGCCTGCCGGAATCAGGAAACGGAACAGGTCGTTTGCTGCTACCGTTGCGTTGGACAGGGTCGCCAAAATGCTGAACCTGTATAATACATATCCGATGATCTTATCATATACCAGATACAGGACCACCAGCGGAATCGCTGCGCCCACAAGACCAAGTATGGCACCTTCTACCACAAACGGAGCGCGGACAAAGGAGTCAGTTGCTCCGATCCATTTCATGATTGCAATCTCATTTTTTCTTACGTTGATTCCGGTTGTAACCGTGTTGCTGATCAGGAATACGGATACCACCAAAAGAACCATAATAATGAACAGGGAAACATATCCAATCAGGTTATTGAAGCTGCTCAGGGTATCCACCGCACCTGCGGACTGATTTACCTTTGATACGCCATCCATCTTCTGAATATATGCAACCAGATCATTCTGTTTCTCAATCTCATCCACCTGAACGGTATAGCTTGCCGAGTTAGCCAGCGGGTTGTCATCGCCGAATGTGGCTGCTGCCGCTTCATCACCTTCGAAATACTCAAGCTGGAATTCTTCCCAGGCTTCTTCCGCAGATGTAAATGCAACATCTGTTACACCGTCAAATTCCCGGATCTCATCGCCAATCTCATCGATTCTCTCCTGGGAAATACCGTCTTCGAACAGTACCGTCACACCGACTTCCTGTTCTACACTTTTTACAATGCTGTCAAAGTTCATCAGAACCGCTGAAAACAGACCAAACAAAAAGATACAGGCAATCATGGTCGCAACCGATGCAAGTGAAAACATCAGGTTGTGCCAGATATTCTTAAAACCCTGTTTAATGATATATCCTATCGAACTAAGCCTCAATGTATTCACCCTCTTCTTCATCATGTGCTATGACGCCTCTGCGCATGGTGATAACACGCTTTTTAAACGCATTAACAAGTTCCTTATTGTGTGTTACAACAACGACTGTGGTTCCACGCTCATTGACTTCTTCCAACAGTTTCATAATCTCGTAAGAGTTGTTCGGATCCAGGTTACCGGTGGGCTCATCGGCCAGAAGGACCTGCGGATTGTTGATCAGCGCACGGGCAATGGCCACACGCTGCTGCTCACCACCGGACAACTGTTTCGGCAGAGATTTGTACTTTTCTGCCAGGCCAACAAGGCGCAGCATCTCCGGAACTTTTTTCTTGATAATACGGCTCGGATATTCACATACTCTCAGCGCGAACGCCACGTTCTCGTACACGTTCCGGTCCGGAAGCAGACGGAAGTCCTGGAATACGACACCGATGCCTCTGCGGTATTTTGCAATTTTTCTTCTCTTCATTGTATTCAGAACGTGACCGTTTACCGTAATAATACCGCTGGTCGGTTCAAGTTCCTTCAACAACAGTTTAATCAAAGTAGATTTACCTGATCCACTGTCACCAACTACGAAGACAAATTCTCCTTTGTCTACGTGCAAAGATATCTCATTAACAGCCGGCTGGCCTTTGGTATATGCTTTGCTGACGCGATCCAAATCAATCATATTAACCTCCTGCTTTTGTACCCTTTCGACTTAATAGTCAAGTGTCTCCATATATTTCATATACTGAACAACCATAAGTGCGATCTTAAAGGTAATAGCATCTTCAAATACCCGAAGATCCAGTCCCGTACTCTTCTGAAGCTTATCCAGACGGTACACCAGTGTGTTTCTGTGAATGTACAGCTGTCGTGATGTCTCTGATACATTCAGACTGTTTTCGAAGAATTTATTGATAGTTGTGATTGTTTCCTCATCAAAGTCATCCGGGCTCTTATTCTCAAAGATTTCTCTGATAAACATTTTGCACAGCGGGATCGGCAGCTGATAGATCAAACGTCCGATACCGAGTGAGCTGTACGCAATCACATCCTGATCTCCAAAGAAAATTTTTCCTACATCCAGTGCCATACGTGCTTCCTTGTAGGAACGGGATACCTCTCGCAGTTCATGGATGATTGTTCCATAAGCCACATGTACATCATCAGTCTCATCCTGATTCAGTACATTCAGGATCGATCTGGCGATTTTCTCCAGTTCCGGAGCGCCGTCACTTTCCTCTAATTCTTTTATCACAATAATACTCTTTTCGTCAACCGCTGTGATGAAATCACCAGATTTTCCCGCGAAAACGTTTTTCACGCTCTCCAGTGTGGAATAGTCTTTTCCCTGGCTGGTTTCCAGGATAAACACCACACGTCTTGCGTTGGTCTCGATATGTAACTTTTTCGCACGGTTGTAGATGTCAACCAGAAGCAGATTATCCAGCAGCAGATTTTTGATAAAGTTATCTCTGTCAAATCGTTCTTTGTATGCCACCAGAAGTGTCTGAATCTGGAATACGACCATTTTTCCGATCATATAGATATCATCAGCCTGGCCGGTAATCACCAGAACATACTCCAGTTGATAATCATCGTATATTTTAAATAACTGGCTTCCCTTCATGGCCTGGCTTTCTGCCTGGGATTCAGCAAAACTTGAGATGTCGCCCTCACTGATCAGACTGTTGTCACAGGTGGATGCAATCACCTTTCCATCGAGCCCACAGACCATGAGCTCTACCTTTGTAATGTTTTTTAATCCTTCAATTGTATTCTGGAGTACTAAATTTGATATCATATGTTTTCCCTCTCATCAGCAGTTTTCTAAACTATTGCATTTTTGAATAAAATAGCCTACTTTCAAACAATATAATAATGCAAAATAGACAAAAAAGAAAGAGATAACACATTTTTTTAATCATTTCTTAACACTATTTTAACATCTTCGTTTTGTAGTATACCAGATTATGGTATTTTATGCAAGCCATATTATCATTCATGCAAAACTGAGGCCATATTTCACCATATTTTCTCCTATACGGGGTATGGAACTAAAATATGGCCGTCCTGATTTTTGTCTTTATCTTACTTCGATCAACTCATATTGATCACTGCCGATTCCAAGCTTTACTGCATGTTCAATGGCAGATTTCCAGTTTGTATTCGGTCCGATGGTCTTAAAATGGTCGTGGTGGTCATGTTCATGGCAGCACTCTTCCAGAAGACTTCCTTTGGCTGGTTTCTGGGCGTTTACCGCATCTGCACATGCCACATCAATTGCAACCGGATCAAAGGACGCAAACATTCCCACATCCGGAACGATGGCCACATCATTTTCCGCATGACAGTCACAGAAGGGAGATACATCCACAACCAGACTGATATGAAAATTGGGTCTTCCGTCAATCACGGCTTTTGTATATTCTGCAATCTTGCAGTTCAGAATATCGTTTGACTCATCACTTGCCGGTTCCACTGCATCTTTCGGACAGACACCGATGCAGCGGCCGCAGCCCACACACTGATCATGGTTAATCGCCGCTTTTTTATCCGTAACAACAGCCGCATCATGGGCACAGATTTTTGCACACGCACCACAGCCCACGCACATATCCTGCATCACATGTGGTTTTCCCGCACTGTGCATCTCCATCTTACCGGCACGGGAACCGCAGCCCATACCGATGTTTTTCAGACACCCGCCGAAACCGGTGGCCTCATGGCCTTTGAAATGGGTCAGTGAAATAAAAATGTCCGCATCCATCACCGCACGGCCGATCTTTGCTTCTTTTACATAAGTACCGCCTTCCACCGGTACATATGCTTCATCCGTACCTTTCAGACCGTCCCCAATCAGAACATGGCATCCTGTGGAAAAGGGTGAGAATCCGTTTTCATAAGCGGAATCAATATGATCCAGCGCATTCTTTCTTCCGCCCACATACAGGGTGTTGCAGTCGGTAAGGAAAGGTTTTCCGCCCAATTCTTTTACCACATCCGCCACCGTTTTTGCATAGTTCGGCCGAAGGAAGGCCAGATTGCCCGGCTCTCCAAAATGCAGTTTGATGGCTGCATATTTATCTTCAAAATCAATATTGCCAATACCCGCTGTTTTTATCAGACGCGCCAGTTTTTTCTGAAGGCTGTCGCCGTTTTTTACGCGCATGTTCGTAAAATATACTTTGCTTTTTTCCATGGACAAATCCTCCCATCTCAAATCCGAGTTGTTTTATTCTTTCCATTCTGAATCGCTATATTCTTTCCATGATGTTGTGGGCAAAAGGTATTTTGGCCCCCTGATACCTACGGATTACTCCGCATTTTATGCTCTCATAATCCTATCTTTTAAAAACAGTATTATTAAAAATGTAAACTGTTGATGCCCGATCATCAAAATCCATGCATTAAAATAATGGGACACCATATCGCTGCAGTGCCCCATTCCTACT
>JAXJSH010000140.1:0-6321 GCA_036310185.1 Lachnospiraceae bacterium
CCGCTTATAATAAATATCTTCTCTTTCATCTGTTTTTTCCTCCTCTTTTTCTTCAAAACTCCCTAAAAAAGGGTGCAAAAAGGGAAGTGGCAAGTATTGGACCTTGTCCACTTCCCGGTTTTTGTTATATTTAATTTTCCTGTTATAGACTTAAAAATCAAAATTTGTTAATAATTTTCATACTCTGAGATTACTCTGGGTGAACTGGGTGAAGAAGATGATTTCGAAAAATCCCTGTCTTTATGACTAAAATGTTTACGATTTTTTATTGCTACATACGGTATTCTTTTACACATACTAAGATCGCCATCTGCAACATCCATAGTCATAACAAAAAATTCCAATTTTGTCATGTTCTTTAAAAATGACAAATCAGGAAGTGTATTAGAACCTCTTAATCTTAAAAGTTCCAGATTCTGAAGCTCTGACAATACAGAAAAATCCTGTATTCTACCACAATTTTCTATATCCAGCCAGACAAGCGATTCCCTGACCTCTGACACAGAAGAAATATCCGCTAATTTCCGGTTATAGCTCAACTCCAGACGTTTAATCTGTTTCGCCTGTTCCAGCCCCTCAAGTGAACAAATCGAAGATTGACTAATCACTAAGTTTTCCAGCACAGAACCATCAAACGCCCCCTTTAAAGTTCCTGAACTCGGTTGCCCTAAATCCATATATAAAGTTTTCAGTCCCCTCACAGAAGCCATTCCATGATGTCCCCTTGCACCTGTAACAGCGAGACGCTGCAACCCATGAATCTTGCTATAATCGACATTCGCAATTCTATCCTCATCTTTGCCATACATAGTCTCACATTGAAGCCACTTGATATTTGGCATTTTGTAAAGTGGAGAATAGTCAAAATTATTTGCTGAAAATGCGGGAATAATCCATAGGTATTCCAAACTTGGGCATTGACACAAAAAACCAATATCCTCGGCAACTACTACTGCCTTTTTTATTTGATGCTCCTGAATATATCTGATGTGATCTTCCAGCGATTTTTTCGAATGCAAGATTACCGGTGATTTACAAATTGCATGTGAAGGATTACAAATTACGATAGCATCAGCTTTTTTGGCATCTGTTAGTCTTGTAAAGAAAAAATCTTCTATATATGATACAAACTGATTTAGCGTAGTTAATTCCATTAATGTGCCTCCTCATATTATTATTTCTTTCTACCTGGACTCCATATAAGATTATATGTATTAGCATTCTTTTTTCCAAACCCTCATACTGTTTGTAAAAGATATTCAGAAATAAACGCTCTTTTTTGAGATGATGTTGGAACCCAAATAAAAGCAGATACCTTATCCTCAAATAGTCTCATATGATTAACAGCAGAAGTTACTGCACGATTAAAACCGCCTTTTCCCACATAATTTTCACCACTCTCATACAATGCAACATATACTCCGGTTGATTTTTTACATCACTTGTTATCTCAACAGTATTTTCCTCAGTTAGTGATAAAAATGAAACCCCTATTTTTAATTTTTTAAAATTATTTTCAAGCTACTTTTACTTGCCGAAAATTTTACACAATACCAGCAAGCAACGTATTTGGCTAGCCACAGCCAGCCAAACACACTTGTCAGGAGATTCCTGAAACCTTTTATTCTAACTTTTCGACTTTCACTATGACATCCGTTTTTTCTTCATAGTAAATCCTATACATCACGTCTTCTTCAAATTCAGTTGGATATATATCCTTTTTTGAAAAGATATCCAGGTAGAATAAAGGTTTTAATCCCCCTTCATTTGAAAAACAATATTCCATTCGAAATACATATGGATTTTCCCTATGTTCTTCTATGAATATCCCTTCATGTATAGATACTTTCAAGTCATTAATAACATATAAATGGTATCCGAGTGAACATATACAAAGAAAACAACAAATCACTCCTATCAATAATTCTTTTACATTTCTTTTTTCTAAAATCCAAAAACGACTGCATACTAAGAACAACAATCCAACCACACCGAAAACTAAAGTATCCGTTTTCATTTGATAATATAAACCACTTAAATTATACATTTTTACTCCTTTACCATGGCAATGCACTTCTAACTGCATTAGCAATGAAATTAAAACAATTAGATATTCCAGTCCCCCATCTTACAGATCTGCTCATGCTCTGTCTGATTTGTTGTTGCGTAATTCCGGGATTTTTCTTATATTGTTGTCCCGCATAAGAAGAATAATTTCCTGGCATTTTTGATTCTATATATTTTGTTACACTACTTGTTACTTTTTTCATTCCAGTATCTATAGCAGTTCCAAATGCAACTCTTTTTGCAGATTGGGCTAAACTGTTCGAT
Organism: Lachnospiraceae bacterium; assembly: GCA_036310185.1. GTDB lineage: Bacteria > Bacillota > Clostridia > Lachnospirales > Lachnospiraceae > JALENY01. Next base: position 2,332 of record JAXJSH010000140.1, read on the forward strand.
TGACCTATAATGCAAGTAAATTGCCAATTACATCTCCTACATATTGTGTAGCTAATCCCACTACAACGGCTGCAATCCATAAAGCGCCACTGCTGTCTTTGCGCATTACTGGATTATTATCGCAGTATGCATACAGATTTTTATCATATAAGTCACTAGATACATCTAAAACATCCGTCGTGTCTGCACTAATAAACCTTCCAACCTCAGGATCATAATACCTGATGGATACATAATAGAATCCCATCTCCACATCATAAGCATATCCACGATAACAGAATGGTTTTTTGCTTTCAATCTGATCACTTGTGGCATCTGTCATTCCGCCATCCAGAAGTCTTCCCCAACTGTCATACTGATAGCGTACCACCTGGGTTCCATCACTGTCAATCAATCCAACGATGTCATTCTGCAGTTTTCACAGATCATAATAAATTCCATTGACCGCCTTCATCGCAGTTTGTTATATAACTGTTATCCAAACATCTTATCCCATGTGTTCGGACCCATAATTCCATCCGTTTCCAGCCCGTTCTCTTTCTGAAAATTCTTCACTGCCTGCTCAAGCAGACTTCCGAACTTCGCATCAATTGCTCCTTTATAAAAATCGTCCGCCGCCAGGATTCCTTCTGCAATAGCGGTAAACGTACCGGAATCTCCTTTTCTGATTACAGCATATTCTGCCGCACTGCGGCATTTTTCTCCAAAAGCCGGATTTCCCGGCATCAGGCTGCATCCATGTTTCCGGTTCAGCACATCCTTCCATACTGCCAGAGAAGCATTCCTGGTCTTTGGACCATAGTCACCGTCTTCCTTCAGTTTTTCTCCCAGACATCGTTCCAGCAGTTCACCATAATACAGGTTGAGCCATTTCTGATAAGAACGGATCCGTTCTGTCTTTCCAGTATTGCTGGTAGCACCACTGTCAACTATTCCTGTATCAGAACCTGAATCCTGTCCACTGCCTGAGTTTTGTACAGTCCCAGTATTCTGACCACCCGTACAGTATTTCATAATGCAGTAACCCTTGATGTTATCATCTCCAATGGCATAACTTTTTTCCCGGACGGTTCCCCCATTCCGGTCACCATATAAGGCAGACGTATTTCCTTCGTTGGTATAAACCCTGCCATCCTTTATTGCAATAACTCTGCCGATATGAGAATAATTGAACACGATCAAGGCTCCAATCTGCGGTTCCTGTGAAATCCTGCCCGCCTGTTCAAATGCCCGGTATGTGGCAAAACAGTTATAACCCCGGTAATTATCTTCCGTCATATGGTAATGTTCCAGTGCTTCCGCCACACCAAATGTCATGGCTTCCAGCCAGAACTGATAGGTCGCACACCATGGCTGGCCCTGACAGCCTGCCAATCCCCAGTTGTTCACATCCCGGGAATACTTTGTATAATCCTTATAGCCGGCATTTGTATCAAACTCATCCAGATTTCCGGTTCCTGTCTTTTCCTGATATCCCTGCTGGCTCTTTGCCAGAGCCAGCAGTTCCTGTAAATTTCCCATCTCTATGTCGTCTCCTTATCCTTCAGTAAATCGATTGCTTTCTTAATCGTCTCCGGAAGCGGAATTCCCATGAGTCCTGCATTCTCCATAATCGAGATCATTTCATTTGCAATAAATCCGATGCATACACCATCCCGTATGTAACGAGTGCCCATGAGCAGATCCAGCCGCGCCGCAATCAGTACCACCAGAAGTACCATTCCCTTCCGGCACAGACCTTTAAAACCAGCCCGGCTCTCCAGGGCGCCGTTTTCTGACTTTAGACTCTTCTGAAATACCGCCGGAAGCAGGATGCCACCGGTAAACCAATCCACAACCATACATAAGAGCAGCGTCTGCAATGCCAGATCCCAGCCTCCAAACAACGAAGCAATACCGCTTCCCAGAAGTCCGCTCATAATAAATATCTTTTCTTTCATCTGTTTTTTCCTCCTGTTTTTCTTCAAAACCTCATAAAAAAGGGTGCAAAAAGGGAAGTGGCAAGTGTTGGACCTTGTCCACTTCCCGGTTTCGGTTACAATTCAAATTTCCAGTTATGAATCATCGGACATAATTACATTAAAAACGAATTATCTTTATACCCTCGCGCAATTCTATGTCGAAGAACTGTTTCTTTGGACACTACTCCTAATTTTATGAATTTTTCAATTTCATGATTTGTCAAAGAAACAAAAATATCTAAATTTTTTCGATAATCTTTAAACGCGCATTCTTTATCAGATAACACAGATAACATTTTCTCAATATTTAAATCCAAAGCCTTATTTAACTCATCAATACTACGTTGATCATACTCAAAATAATCCGTCATTTCTTGATAACATTCTTCCAGATTATCTAATTGATATCGGGTCAACTCCTTTGAATAGTCTTTTGTAAACCAAAACTTTCGACACCAATCAAAATTTCCTTTAAACGGTAGTTTATCTTCATCTGGTAGATAAATAATCCCATAATCAATAAAATACCCCTTACCATATAGTCGATGCGCCAAAGAAGCTCCTATCAAATATTCTCCATCAACTATTTTATAATGATGATTTCCTCTTGATTGGAAACCCAAAATTTTGAATTTCTCTTTAACTAATTTTTGAAATTGCTTTTTATCCACGTTTTTACCTCCTATACATATCAATAACAATTTTCCAACTTCCTCCAAGTATATTTGCATAACGCTTTGTTTGTCGAAGGGCTCTGTTGAAGGAACGTCTATTGTATGGTTTTAATTCATATATGATTCTATTGGCAAAATCAACAGCATCTGGTCTCAATCTAGTATTGTTTATTGCTTTGTTAACTATTGCATCTTTTACAGACGATATCACACGTTTGATTGGGTTATACATAGCATGAAGTTTTTTCCCAAACTCCGTAGTACTATTGAAGACCTTCTTTGAATCAATCACTTTATCAGCTAGTTTTGCAGCATCCAATACATTATCAGAATCTACAACTAAACGAACGATTTTTCCACCACCAGAAACACCCGGAATGGCAAGCCCTACTATATCCGCAGCAAGTTCTGCATAACCCAAAACATCACTCGGATTAGCAATAATGCTCGCAATATCACCTACTATGAAAGCAATATCTAATGCCGTATCCCAAAACTGTCCATCAGAATCTTTTCTTACAATCGGATTATTATCACAATACGCGTACAGGTTCTTATCGTATATATCCGTCTTTACAACTAAAACATCCGTCGTATCTGCATTAATGAATCTTTCAATCTCAGGATCATAATACCTACTGGATACATAATAGAATCCCGTTTCTACATCATAGAAATACTCCCGATACCGGAACGGATTCCTGCTTCCGATCTGATCACTTGTGTTATCTGTCGTACCATCATCCAGCGGTCTTCCCCAACTGTCATACTGATAGCTTACCACCTGTGTTCCATCGCTGTCAATCAATCCCACGATATCATTCTGTAAGTTGTGCAGATAATAATAGGTTCCAGTCACTGTCTGCATGGCAAAGAGATTTCCTTCACTATCGTAGATGAAATGAATCTTTTCCACATCTCCGGATGCATTTGTGATAGACATACCCACCACTTTATTTCCATTATAGAAATAACGGGTAGTCACCCCATCCACCTCTTTCTGCACACGGTTTCCACCGGCATCATAGGTGTAGGTAAATGTCTTTCCATCTTTTGTCAGGGTCTTCAGCATCCGACCTCTCTCCCAGGTCAGGTTCATGCCTCTCCATGTTTTCGGATTACCTATATCATCATAATCAATGGTACTTCCATTATAGGAGATCAGCTGATCTTTCCATCCGCTGCTGCGATAACCGTATGTATTCGTTTTTTGGGCGGTTCCCGGTGTTCCGGTTGTATAAGCATACTCGGTTCTGGACAACATGTTTCCACCCATATCATATACATAACAGATGGTCTTGTTCTCCCATACATTGTCCTCACGGATCAGACGGTTCAGGGCATCGTAATGATAC
>JAXJSH010000141.1:0-17151 GCA_036310185.1 Lachnospiraceae bacterium
TAAATCACTACCGCCCGGTTTCCGGGCGGGAAACTCAAAGATTACCGTTGCCAGAAAACGGAGCAATCCAGTGACAACTGGAGTGAGCAGTCTGGTGACAACTCATGAAATCACCAACAGTATGTTACTTACTGATAACAATTTTATTTATAGTAAAAGGAACACTTATTGCTTATTTAAAAAAAGAATTGGAGGTTACTCTTCAAGATCGATTTGTGAAATCTCTGCTAAATATCTCAATTCAAAAAAAGGATGATTATACAAGTGGAGGTATTTTAGATAGATATCAGAGATTATCTGTAGTTGTTGAAACTATGTCTTCAGTATTTACATCGGTAGTTATAGAATGTATTTCTTTGATTGCCGGAATAATTATTTTAGCAAGTATTAATGTTGCTATGTTCGGTATGGTTTTAATTATAGTTGTTTCTTATGTAGTTTTGTTTATTGCTTCTAAGAAAAAGTTTTTTAAGCTGAGTAAAACTATCATGGATAAAGAGTCTTTATTGATTACGCATATAAAGGAAACAATAGAGAATTTAATTTCATTAAAAAGCTTTGAAAACAGTAAGTATAAGAATAAAATAGAAAATGAGATTAAGTTTGTAAAAAATCAAGAGTATATCTTGAATATAATATCCATAAATATGGAGGGAATATTAGATGCAATAGAAAGCCTTGTTATGCTGATAGTATTGATATATGGAATTAAGTCGATCATCACGGGCAATATGTCTTTGGGTACATTACTTGCATTTGAAAGTTTTGTGGGTTTCTTTTTGTCTCCTGCGAAGAATTTGCTTGGCATTTTTCCATCTCTACAAGAGACAATACTTACATTTCGTAGAATAGAAGACATATTTGTGTATGATGAACCTACGGGAATTTTAGCACACAATGGTGCGATTATTGGAAAAGTATGCGTAGATAATTTAGATGTTGCTTACGGTTACGATAAACCTATATTAAAAAACATTTCTTTTAGTATCGAAGCCGGTGATAAGGTTTTTTTGATGGGAGTCAGTGGTTGTGGAAAGTCAACATTAGCAAAAAGTCTTGCTGGAATAATGAAATATAAAAAAGGTAGAATTATATGGGATAATAACATAAATTCAAACGATACGGATTTGGCAAAACAGGTTTTATATTTATCACAAGAAGCAGAAATATTTTCGGGTTCAATTAAAGACAACATTTTAATGTGGGAAAAAGATTATGATCAAGAGTTATTTGATGAGGTCATTGAAACAGTGGGCATTAATCAAATAATGAATTCCCGAGGACTTGATTTAGGTAGTTATTTATTGGAAAATGGCACTAATTTATCTGGTGGAGAAAAGCAAAGAATTGCGTTGGCTAGAGCCATTATGAAAGACTCTCCAGTATATATATTTGATGAAGCAACTTGTCATCTGGATTATGAAAGTGAAAAAGCCATAATGGATTATATCAGAAAGAAATTTATGAAGCATACATGCATAATTATATCGCATAATGCAAAGCTATTAAATGATAATGATAATGTTATATTTATTGATGGTGTTGGAAAGCTTCACACAGATACTCATTTACAGATGCTTAAAAACAATATAGAATATAGTCGGATGCTTAAAGACAGATAGAGGGACAACCATTATGACTGTAGCAGAAATGATTAAGAAAACTAGATTAGATAATAACATGACTCAGGAAGAGTATGGATATAAATTTGGTGTTACAAGACAGACCGTTTCTAGTTGGGAAAACGAAAAGAGTATGCCAGATTTGCAGATGCTTATAACAATATGTAATACATATAAACTCTCTCTTGATTCGTTATTAAATGATGATTATGATTATGTAAATAAGATAGATATAACGCAGAAAATTGGACGAATTTTAAAAAGAATAGTATCTGTTCTGTGCATTATAGCATGCATATTCCTGATAATGTTCGTAGTTTGGAAGGTCAATGAAAAAAGGACAAATGCAGATTTTGCTTCTAGAGTTACGGAATTAGGTTTCGTATTAGAGGATGGTCGTTATATAATGCAAGATAAAGAAGTATTATATGAACTGCCTAATCAAAAACTGCCGTTTATGAGATTTGAATTTTATGTACAGAATATTCGGGCAATATATAAAACGAAGGATTATAAATGTAAAATTATTTTAAATTATGATGATAAGAAGTATACTTTTAGTATAGACTACGGAATTGATACAAGTATTTCAGGAATTATTACAGATGATGGTGCTATAGAGTATAAGCGATTATCTAAAAATGATTCAAATCTGTTAGACGAATGTGAAGATGATATAGTAAATATCTTACATAAGATGATAAGTCTCTATAATGTTGCGTATGATTTGTAAAAAGATTTTTGCCAATAGAATTTAGGTTAGATAGGGCGTGAAATGTTCTGAAAGTCAATGTTTTTGCTTTCGGAGGGGAAGGTAAATTAAATGTGTCTTTGGAAAACAACATCAACAGCGTTGCAGGTGTATACGCGCTTCTGAAAGGCAGTTTCAAGGATATTTTTCAGGAACTCATGAAGGCTGAACTGGATGAATATAGCAGAAACCGCTTCAAATCCAAAATATGGGATCTGAAGCGGTTTCTGTCATAATATTATTCAGTTTTTTCAACAGCAGATTCTGTCTCTGGATTTTCTGCATTTTCAGATTCCTCTGGCGCAGCCGTTGCTTCAACATTGACCGGCTCAGCTTTTTCTTCAGTTTCAGCCGAATCAGTTTTTTCTGGCTCAGATACAACAGGTTTTGCTTCAGCCGTTTCCTCTGTCTTCAGCTCCTCCGTCACCGGTGCCGCTTTCGTCTCCACCGGCTTATCCGCCTTTTCATTTTCAATAACAGACTCAATTTCCTCTTTATTCATCTTTTCCGGCACATATTCCGGTTCCACGATCGGTCTGCGTTCACCGCTGTAACCTTTTCGGTTTTTCCACTCACCGCGGCGCTTGGCAGCCTTTTCAAGAGCCCGTTCCTCAATACGTTTGTTGCGTTGATTCGTTCTGATCGTTACAATAACATATTTAATCAGTCGTACAATGATCAGAATGATCAGAGTAATAATACTCAGACACAGCAGAGCATGTCTCTTGGTCACGAATCCAATCGCTCCAAAGACCAGTACTGCTAAAACAAAAAAAGTACGGACTGTATTTGCAACTTTATTTGAGAAAAATAAAACAAAGAAAAAGACCACAGCTGCAATACATGCCATAATAAGGTGATTTGTGAAAAGGGTTTTCACATATTCCGGCATGGATTTTAATAGATCAAAAATTTCCTGCATGATAAATACCTCCTATTCAGTCATATCCTACCATAAAACCCTTTGAAAATCCAGAAAAATATGATATTATAGGTTTCAGGCTATGCCTTTTTATCTATTATGAGGAGGAATACCATGGACAACACAGAAATGGTTTCAAAAAATTTTATTGAACAGATTATTGATAAAGACTTAGAGGAAGGCAAATATGAGACAATCTGCACCCGTTTCCCGCCGGAACCGAACGGATATCTCCATATTGGTCATGCAAAATCCATTCTTTTGAATTATGGATTATCACAGGAATATAACGGAACATTCCATCTTCGTTTTGACGATACAAATCCGACAAAAGAAAAGACCGAGTTCGTAGAGTCCATCAAGGCTGACGTTGAGTGGCTGGGAGCGGACTGGAAAGAGCACCTTTATTTTGCTTCTGATTACTTTGATCAGATGTATGAAGGTGCAGTCAAGCTGATCAAAAAAGGAAAAGCATACGTCTGCGATCTGACGGCAGAAGAGATTCGTGAATACCGCGGAACACTGACTGAACCGGGAAAAGAGAGTCCATACCGGAACAGAAGCATTGAAGAGAATCTGGATTTATTCGAGCGTATGAAAAACGGCGAGTTCCCGGATGGCTCCAAAGTACTTCGCGCAAAGATCGATATGGCATCCCCGAACATCAACATGCGTGACCCGGTCATCTATCGTGTGGCGCGTATCCATCATCACAACACAGGGGATAAATGGTGCATTTACCCGATGTATGACTATGCCCATCCGGTTGAAGATGCCATCGAGGGAATTACACACTCCATCTGTACGCTGGAGTTTGAAGATCACCGCCCGCTGTACGATTGGGTTGTTCGCGAGCTGGAATATGAATATCCGCCGAAGCAGATCGAGTTTGCAAAACTGTACCTGACTAACGTAATTACAGGCAAAAGATATATCAAAAAACTGGTAGAAGAAGGCATCGTAGACGGATGGGATGACCCGCGTCTTGTTTCCATCGCAGCACTTCGCCGCCGTGGTTTCACACCGGAATCCATACAGATGTTTGTAAAACTCTGCGGTGTGTCAAAAGCGAACAGCTCCGTTGACTATGCGATGCTGGAGTACTGCATCCGCGAGGACCTGAAAATGAAACGTCCGCGTATGATGGCAGTTCTTGACCCGATCAAACTGGTGATTGACAACTATCCGGAAGATCAGACCGAAATGCTGGATGTGGCAAACAACCTTGAAAATGAAGAACTGGGTTATCGTAAGGTTCCGTTCAGCCGCGAACTTTATATTGAACGGGATGATTTTATGGAAGAACCGCCGAAAAAATACTTCCGTCTGTTCCCGGGCAACGAAGTGCGCCTGATGCATGCATACTTTGTAAAATGCACCGGTTTCGAAAAAGACGAAAATGGCAATGTGACCGTCGTTCACTGTACGTATGACCCGGAAACAAAAGCAGGCAGCGGCTTCACTGGACGTAAAGTAAAAGGAACCATCCACTGGGTACCGGCAAAAGAGGCAGTGGAAGCAGAAGTAAGACTGTATGAGAACCTTGTGGATGAATCCAAAGGTGTTTACAACGAAGACGGCAGCCTGAACCTGAATCCGAATTCAAGAACCATCGTAAAAACTATGCTGGAACCGAGTTTCGATGATGCAAAAGCCTATGACAGCTACCAGTTTGTAAGAAACGGATTCTACTGTGTAGATGCAAAAGACTCCAAACCGGATGCACTGGTATTTAACCGTATCGTGTCTCTGAAGAGTTCCTTCAAACTGCCGAAACCGGAGTAAATCAGAAAAAAGTGATACAGGAACCGACAAAATAAACAGATGAGAAGCATTTGTCTGTTTGGCGGCAGTCGGCGCAATATGTATCAGATCAAGAAAAAATATGAATGAATTGACCATAGTTTTAGATACGGAGAGCAGAAAGCCTCTCTATGAACAAATCTATGAATATTTAAAAAGGGAGATGCAGGAAGGGTCGATCCGGCCCGGGGAGCGTCTCCCTTCCGCGCGTTCTCTGGCCCGTTTTCTGCAGGTGAGCAGAAGTACGGTGGATCTGGCCTATGCGCAGCTTGTGGCAGAGGGCTATCTGGAAAGCATTCCATGTAAGGGATATTATGCGGCGGATGCCCAGCTTCTGTATAAAATAGAATCAAAACGGGATGCAAACAAAACGCTGCCGGAATCAACCCCTTTGAATCGTCGGGATGCGGTGAAAAAAGTATCTGAAAAAAAGTCGTACCAATACGATTTTTCCGTAAACGGTATCGATCCGGAAGGCTCTCCGGCAAATCTCTGGCGAAAAATATCAAAACGAATTCTTCTCGATGACACCGGACAACTTTTCCGTCAGGGTGATCCAAACGGAGAGGAAAGCCTGCGTGCAGCCATTGCCGGATACCTTTATCAGGCCAGAGGCGTCCATTGCAAAAAAGAACAGATTGTAGTCGGTGCCGGAAACGATTATCTGCTCATGCTGATCAGCAACCTGGTCGGCAGGGACAGCATTATCGGGATCGAAAATCCTACTTATAAAAGTGCCTATGATACTTTTCGAAATCTGGGTCACAAAATGGTAGATATTGATATGAACCGGGATGGTATGAGTGTAGAGTCACTGGAAGCTTCCGGAGCTCAGATTGCCTACGTGATGCCCTCCCATCAGTTTCCTACGGGGATCGTTATGCCCATTCGGCGCCGCATCCAGCTCTTGAAATGGGCAGATGAAAAAGAAGATCGTTATATCATTGAAGATGATTATGACAGTGAATTTCGATACAAAGGAAAACCGATTCCGGCACTTCGGGGCATCGATCAGACCGACAAGGTAATTTATATAGGAACTTTTTCAAAATCCATATCACCGGCAACCCGAATCAGTTATATGGTATTACCGGAAAAACTGATGGAGAAAGCCAAAAAGATGGGACATTTCTATTCCCAGACCGTGTCAAAAGTGGATCAGAAAATCATAGAAGTACTTTTGACCGAAGGGTATTTTGAACGGCACCTGAATCGAATGCGCGCCTTATATAAAAGTAAGCAGGAAGTTTTATTAAATTCTTTTCGGGAAATGGAAGATATTTTTACCATTTCCGGTGAGGATGCGGGGCTTCATATTGTACTGACCTTTTCGGAAGGGTATGAGGAAAAAGATTTGATTGAGACTGCAAAAAAATGGGGAATCCGTATATATGGGGAATCCGAATACCGGACCGCTGCAGTATGTACGGAAAGTATGAAAAAACCGGCCAGAATTCTGCTGGGATTTGCCACCATGTCGATAGAAGAAATACGGGAAGCATCATCTGTTTTGAAGAAAAATGTTTTCCGGAAAATAAACTGAAAGAAGGTGAGGGGATGACCTTTTGGCACCCCTCATCTGTCATTTATTCTATGCGATAAAGGTTGCCACAAACCGGAAGATAAGGTATATTATTATTGGAAAAAAGTACTTATACGATGAGAAAAGAAGAGAGGCGTTTGAGATGTACAAAGCATGTATTCTGGACATAGACGGTACGCTGCTTGACAGCGTGGAGTCCATAGCATATGTAGCAAATCAGGTATTGACCACATACGGACTGGAACCGCAGCCGGTGGAATCTTACAATTATTTTGCAGGGGACGGCGCAGATGAGCTGATGAAGCGTGCGCTGACTGCGGCAGGGGATCCGGAGATGGTTCATTATGAAGAGGGACGGGCGCTTTATCGTGAGATTTTTGCAAAAGATCCCTTATATCATGTAAAAGCCTTTGATGGAATGAAGGAAATTCTGGCAAAACTGAAAGAAAAAGGGGTCCGTCTGGCGGTCCTTTCCAATAAACCTCATCCGGCGGCGGTAAAAGCCATCGAAGGAATTTACGGAAAAGACTGTTTTGATGTAATTCTTGGACAGCGGGAAGGCATGGAGCGCAAACCATCACCGGAAGGTGCCTGGATCATTGCAGAAGATTTTGATGTGAAACCGGAAGAATGCATGTACGTGGGCGATACCAATACGGATATGCAGACAGGAAAATCCGCAGGTATGTACACCATCGGTGTAACATGGGGATTCCGTGACCGGGAGGAGCTGGAAGCAAATCATGCAGATACGATTATCGATCATCCTGCAGAATTGTTTACCATATGGGAAAACAGTAAGAATGTCTGAAAAATTATTGGACGAAGGTATGGCATTTTGTGAATGATGGTTGATGAATAGATAATATGTTAAAGAATACCGAATATATATAAGTGCTGAAAATAGGCGAACTAAATGGAACAAAATACAGGAATCGGAAAGACAAAGGAGGACATGTAAATGAACGAATACAGTGAAGAATGTCTGGTAACTTTTTTAAAAAAACAGGGACAGTTATTTGATGAACCGGTGGCGGAAACACTGGAAGATGCGGAAGCATTTCTGGAAGATGTTATGGCTGTTGTCTGCAATTCCATCAAAGAAGTGCGCAGATATCTGGATGATGCAGGCATGGATGTGGACGGCATGAGCAACGCCGAACTGGAAGAGGCAAGCGAGGTTTTTGCACTTCCTTCCGGAAAATATCTGATCGTAGAAGGTTAATTGGATATAATAGATAAAGGGTTGCCTGAAATGACGGTATCAGGAAAAAAGGGTGATGCTTTACAAAAAGACGATTTGTCGGAACGGAGAGGTAATTGGAATGAAAAATTACGATGTGATTATTATTGGGGCCGGTCCTTCCGGTATTTTCTGTGCGTACGAACTGATTCATCAGCGTCCGGATATGAAAATTTTAATGATTGAAAAAGGAAGACCGATCGAAAAACGTGTCTGTCCGAAGCGTAAGACAAAAGTGTGCGTGGGATGCAAGCCATGTTCCATTACCACCGGTTTTGCCGGTGCAGGAGCTTTTTCCGACGGAAAATTATCTCTTTCACCGGATGTGGGCGGCAATCTGCCGGAGATTCTCGGCTATGATCAGGCGGTTTCTCTCATAAAAGATTCCGATGATATTTATCTGAAATTCGGTGCGGACACCAACGTATACGGTGTGGACAAGGCCGAAGAGATCCGTGAGATCCGCCGCCGTGCGATCAATGCCAATCTGAAACTGATCGAGTGTCCCATTCGCCATCTGGGTACGGAAGAAGGATATAAGATCTATAACCGTCTCCAGGATCATCTGGAAGAGCAGGGCGTTGAAATGATTTTTAACACCATGGTTACCGATATTAAAATAGAAGACGGCGCGGTGAAATCCGTTGTTACCGACAAGGGAGAAGAATATGCAGCGCCGGAAGTTGTGGCTTCCGTAGGCCGTGAAGGTGCAGACTGGCTCAGCCACATCTGCAAAGATCACGGTATTGAGACAGAAGTAGGAACTGTGGATGTGGGAGTTCGTGTGGAAGTCCGCGATGAGATCATGGAGTTTCTGAATAAAAATCTGTACGAGGCGAAGCTGGTATATTATACACCGACTTTTGATGATAAAGTGCGTACATTCTGTACCAATCCCTCCGGCGAAGTGGCAACCGAATATTATGAAAACGGTCTGGCTGTTGTAAACGGTCACGCCTATAAATCAAAAGAATACAAGACCAACAATACAAATTTTGCATTGCTGGTTTCCAAGAATTTTACAAAACCATTCAAAACACCGATTGAGTATGGCAAACACATTGCACAGCTGAGCAATATGCTCTGTGACGGAAAGATCCTGGTGCAGACTTATGGTGATTTCAAGCGCGGCAGACGTACCACCGAGCAGCGTCTTTGCAGAAATAATCTGATTCCGACGCTGAAAGATGCAGTTCCGGGCGATCTTTCCCTGGTATTCCCGCATCGTATTATGGTGGATATCGCTGAGATGATCGAAGCCCTTGATAAAGTTACGCCGGGTATTGCAAGTGACGAGACCCTGCTTTACGGGGTGGAGGTAAAATTCTATTCCAACAAGGTAGTTGTTGACAAACACTTCCGGACCAGTGTAAAAGGCCTTCGCGCCATTGGTGACGGTGCTTCCGTGACCAGAGGTCTGCAGCAGGCAAGTGCCAACGGGCTGAGTGTGGCCCGAAGTATTCTGACCGGAAACTGACGGAAAAAGATAAAAAACAGGGGGTATAATCATGCGGGTAGGACTGGGATATGATGTGCATAAACTGGTGGAAGGCAGAGATCTGATTCTGGGCGGCGTAAAGATTCCGTTTGAACTGGGTCTTTTAGGTCATTCCGATGCGGATGTGCTGCTTCACGCGATCATGGATGCGCTTTTGGGAGCAGCGGGCCTTGGGGATATCGGAAAACATTTTCCGGACACAGATCCCCGGTACAAGGGAATCTCCAGTATTACACTTTTGAAACATGTGGGAAAACTTCTGGAAGAAAACATGTTCATTATCAACAATATAGATGCGACGGTGATTGCGCAGAAACCGAAACTTCGCCCATATATGGACGAGATGGAGGCAAACATCGCAGAAGCTCTTGGAATGGAACGGGATCGGATCAATCTGAAGGCGACAACAGAGGAAGGTCTCGGTTTTACCGGAACCATGCAAGGAATTTCCTCTCAGGCAATCTGTTCACTCTCAAAGGCCCTTGATTTTATGGCGGATGACCGTATGGGCACTGCGTGTGCGGGCTGCAGCGGCTGTAAAAAGCAATAACAGATAAAAGAGTGCTTTGCTTGACAAAATGACTGTTTTTGCATAGACTAAAAGCACTGAATAGATAATCTGGAGATGAACATATGGGCTTGATAAAAGATCTGAAAGAAGAGTATGAAGTGATTCGTGAACGGGATCCGGCGATCCGTTCCCATTGGGATGTGCTTTTGTATCCCTGTTTTCGGGCAAAACGCATGTATCGCCGGGCACATAAATTATGGGTAAACGGCCATTACTGGCGGGCGCGCCGCATTTCTCAGAAAGCGGCCAGAAAAACCGGAATAGAGATCCATCCGGGTGCGGTGATCGGCAAGGGACTGTTTATCGACCACGGTGCCGGTGTGGTCATCGGCGAGACGACCGTCATCGGTGACAATGTGACCCTTTATCAGGGGGTAACGCTTGGGGGTACCGGAAAAGAAACGGGCAAGCGTCATCCCACCATCGGGGATAACGTTATGGTCAGCGCCGGCGCAAAGCTGCTTGGTTCCTTTACCGTTGGAGAAAATTCCAAGATAGGAGCCGGTTCCGTTGTTTTGAATGAAGTTCCGCCAAACTGTACGGTGGTCGGTGTTCCGGGACGTGTGGTAAAACGAAAAGATGTGAAGCTGCCCCGTATGGATATGGATCAGGGTCACCTGCCGGATCCGGTTCAGGAGGATCTGAAGAACCTGCGGCTTGAAAATTCCGCTCTGGTCAACCGCGTGATCGAATTAGAGGCAGAACTTAAAAATTGCAGAAAGAATTGTGGGGATAAGTAAAATGAAAGTTTATAATACACTGAGCAAACAGAAAGAAGAATTCGTGCCGCTTCAGGAAGGAAAAGTCAGCATGTATGTGTGCGGACCGACTGTATATAACCTGATCCACATCGGAAATGCAAGACCGATGATCGTATTTGACACCGTGCGCCGTTATATGGAACACAAAGGATACGAGGTGAATTTTGTATCAAACTTTACCGATGTGGATGACAAGATCATTGCAAAGGCAAACGAAGAAGGCGTGACAGCCGACGAGGTTTCCAAACGCTATATCGAAGAATGCAAAAAAGATATGGCGGCTATGAATGTAAAACCGGCTACCAAACATCCGCTTGCAACCGAAGAAATCGACGGTATGATCGATATGATCCAGACGCTGATTGACAAGGGCTATGCATATAATGTAAACGGAACCGTATACTTCCGCACCAGAAAGTTTGAAGAATATGGAAAACTTTCACATAAAAATCTGGATGACCTTCGTTCCGGCAATCGTGCGCTGAAAGTAACCGGCGAAGACCAGAAAGAAGACCCGCTGGATTTCGTTCTCTGGAAACCGAAAAAAGAAGGAGAACCGTCCTGGCCGTCCCCATGGTGCGATGGTCGTCCGGGTTGGCATATCGAGTGTTCTGTTATGTCAAAAAAATATCTGGGCGAAGAGATTGATATTCATGCCGGCGGAGAAGATCTGGTATTCCCCCATCATGAAAATGAAATCGCACAGAGCGAATGCTGCAATGGTAAGATTTTTGCAAGATACTGGATGCACAATGCATTTCTGAACATTGATAACAAAAAAATGTCAAAATCCCTCGGCAACTTCTTTACCGTTCGAGATATTCAGGAAAAATATGATCTTCAGGTGCTTCGCTTCTTTATGCTGAGTGCACATTACAGAAGTCAGCTGAACTTCAGTGCGGAACTGATGGAAGCTTCCAAGAACGCACTGGAACGTATTGTGACCGCAGAGAACCGTCTGAAAGATCTGCTGAAAAACGCAAAAACAGAAGATGCGAATGAGGCAGAAGCTGCACTTATGGAAGCTGCAAAAGAATATACCGCTAAATTTGACGAAGCAATGGACGATGATGTGAATACAGCAGATGCCATTTCAGCCATTTTCGAACTGGTCAAATTCGCCAATACGAACACGGACGAAAACAGCTCCAAAGTATTTGTGGAAGCACTGAAACAACAGCTGGAAGAACTGTGCGGCATCCTTGGTCTTATCGTAGATAAAGAGGAAGAAATGCTGGATCAGGATATCGAAGACCTGATCGCCGAGCGTCAGGCAGCAAGAAAAGCCAAGAATTTTGCAAGAGCGGACGAGATTCGTAATCTGCTCCTGGAAAAAGGTATCATTCTGGAAGATACCCGTGAAGGTGTAAAATGGAAAAGAGCATAGATTTTCTCAGAGAACAATTTGAACTGGAGAATAGGGATATCAAAACCTATTCTCCATTAACATTAGCTTATATTGGCGATGGTGTGTATGAAATCGTGATCCGTACGATCCTTGTGAGCAATGGAAACTGTCCGCCAAATAAGCTGCATAAGCGAGCCAGCGCGCTGGTAAAAGCAGGGGCCCAGTCTGCCATGATGGAAGTGATCGAACCGCTTTTGCAGCAGGAAGAAGAGGCTGTGTACAAGCGTGGACGCAATGCCAAGTCCTACACTATGGCGAAAAATGCGACCATGGCGGATTACAGACGCGCCACCGGTTTCGAAGCCCTGATGGGGTATCTGTATCTGGATGGCCGGGAAGAGCGAATGATAGAACTGATAAAAGCAGGATTGGAGAAAATAAATGGAGACAAATCAGGCAGTACAGGAAAATAAGATCGAAGGCCGCAATGCGGTCATGGAAGCTCTGCGGAGCGGAAAAAGCATAGACAAGCTGTATGTTCTGGATGGATGTCAGGACGGCCCGGTTCGTTCCATCGTCCGTGCAGCAAGAAAGGGTGATACGATCATACAGTTCGTGGAGAAGACGAGACTGGATCAGTTATCCGAGACCGGACATCATCAGGGCGTGATCGCGATGGCCGCTTCCTATGAATATGCGGAAGTGGAAGATATTCTGGAAAATGCCAGAAAGAAAGGGGAACCGCCTTTCATTATTCTTCTGGACAATATTGAAGACCCGCATAATCTGGGCGCGATCATCCGAACCGCCAATCTGGCCGGTGCCCACGGAGTAATTATTCCGAAACGCCGTGCAGTGGGGCTGACTGCAACGGTTGCAAGAACATCTGCCGGAGCATTGAATTATACACCGGTTGCAAAAGTAACCAATATGGCACAGACCATTGAACAGCTGAAAAAAGAAGGACTGTGGTTTGTCTGTGCAGACATGGGCGGAACAAAGATGTACGACCTGGATCTGAAAGGCCCGATCGGCCTGGTGATCGGAAATGAGGGCGAAGGCGTCAGCCATATCGTTCGTGAAAAGTGCGACTTTATTGCGGCAATCCCGATGAAAGGGGATATCGATTCTCTGAATGCATCGGTTGCGGCAGGTGTCCTGACCTTTGAGATCGTAAGACAGAGAGGCTGAGCAGGGACTTTTTGAAAAGAAAAAGCGTGTATACCGAATAAAAACGAAGCAGAAAGGAAAACATGCAGAATTATCAACAATATACAGATGAAGATCTGATTCGTCGGTTACGGCAGGGAGAATCCGGAATCGAGGATTTTCTGATAGAAAAATATAAAAATCTGGTGAAAAACAGGGCGAGAGCCATGTATCTCATAGGCGGAGATACCGATGACCTGATACAGGAAGGGATGATCGGGCTTTTTAAAGCCATTCGGGACTACCGGGAAGATAAAGATACCGTCTTTGCAACGTTTGCAAAGTTGTGTGTGGAAAGACAGCTGTACAGAGCAATCGAGGCATCCAACCGGCAGAAAAACCAGCCCCTGAACACCTATGTTTCGCTGGACGGAGAAGGCGGAGAAGAAGAATTGCAGCGTTTGTGGGAAGAGAGTCCCGAGTCAATCGTGGTGGACCGGGAACATACGGATGATATGATTGGTAAAATCCAGAAAGCGCTCAGCCCCTTTGAAAATCATGTGCTGGATCTTTATGTGAAAGGACATAATTATATGCAGATCGCGGAAATGACGGACAAAAGTCCAAAATCCATTGATAATGCACTTCAGCGGATCCGTACAAAGGTGAAGCATATATTGACGGCGGAACGCGCAGTTTCTGTGGAGGGATAAAACAGGATCTGTAAGATTTGAATTTAAGGAGTGGTTTTGGCTGCTCCTTTTTTGTTTGCATCAAAGCATCATCAAAAAAAGATAAAAACACGATTTGTTCAAACGGCAAAAAAAGAAAGCTCCTGATCATTCAGGAGCTCTTAAGAGCTGATGACGGGACTCGGACCCGTGACCTCCTCACTACCAATGAGGTGCGCTACCACCTGTGCCACATCAGCTTACCGCAACAAAGATATAATAACAAATTGTCTCTTTGTTGTCAACACTTTTTCGATTTTTTTCCATTTTTTTTATTGTTCCTCAATTGTTTGATGAAAAAGTGATCAAAACTATTTGAAGCAGACTTCCTATTCGCCATTTATGGTTTCGGACAGAGATATATATCAGTTTATTTTTAGAAAAAACACACAACTGACATAATTTCATGTTAATATGAAAAATAATTACAAAATATGAAGTTATGTGGAGGCAGAGGCCCATGGATAAATTAAAGATTCTTGTAGTGGATGATGAAAGCAGAATGCGCAAACTGGTAAAAGACTTTCTTGTGAAAAAGAATTTTGAAGTACTGGAGGCAGAAGACGGCGAAGAGGCCATGGATGTTTTTTATGAGACAAAAGATATCGCCCTGATCATTCTGGATGTGATGATGCCGAAAATGGATGGCTGGCAGGTGTGCCGTGAAATCCGCCAGTATTCCAAAGTGCCGGTAATCATGCTGACAGCCCGGGGCGATGAACGGGATGAACTGAAAGGATTTGAACTTGGGGTGGATGAATATATTTCCAAACCATTCAGCCCCAAGATTCTGGTGGCACGTGTGGAAGCGATTCTTCGGCGGACCGGTCAGGCGGGAAGCAGCGATCTGATTGAGGCTGCCGGTATTACCCTTGACAAAGCGGCCCATGAAGTATCCGTGGATGGAAAACTGATCGAACTCAGTTACAAAGAATTTGAACTTCTGACATATTTTATGGAAAATCATGGAATCGCATTGTCCAGGGAAAAGATTCTGAATGCAGTATGGAATTACGATTATTTCGGAGATGCAAGAACTATTGATACCCATGTGAAAAAACTGCGCAGCAAAATGGGCAGCAAGGGGGAACTGATCAAGACGATCTGGGGCATGGGATACAAGTTTGAGGTAGAGGCATGAAACGAACGATAAGGGGACAATTGATTGCTGTCTTTATCAGCCTTCTCGTTTTGGCACTGACCCTGATTTCCGTTATCACAACCTGCTTTTTGGGGCGTTATTACGTTTACCATAAGCAGAATATTATTGAAGATGCTTACGAGAAACTGAATAAAACAGAAGATTTTGATGAAGGCTTTTCCAATGAGATAATGCAGCTTACCCTGAAGAGCAATCTGGCCGTTGTGGTGACTGATTCCAGCTTTAATGTTATCATGTCCACCAACCGCGACGGCAGAAATATGGCGATCCGGCTTCTTGGATATTATACGGGCTGGTATAAGGATAAGCTGGAGATTCTGGAGAAGACGAATAATTACGTGATCCAGCAGAGTCGGGATAATGTAGTAAATGTGGAATATCTGGAGATGTGGGGCGTTCTGGACAGCGGAAACTGTTTTATTATCCGTACACCACTTGAAAGTATTGATGAGAGTGTTCAGTTATCCAGCGTATTTTTTATAGTAGTCGGCATTTTCGTTTCGATTCTTACGGCTGTTGTTGTGTGGATTTTTGCAAAGCGTTTTACAAAACCCATAACGGAGCTGACGGATATTTCCCAGCGTATGACGAACCTTGATTTTGAGGCAAAATATGCGGGAAAAAGCAAAAACGAGATTGATGTGCTGGGTGAGAATTTTAACCGGATGTCTCAGGAACTGGAGACTACCATTTCCGAGCTAAAGACGGCCAATGTGGAACTGCAGAAGGACATTGAGAAAAAGATACAGATTGATGAGATGCGGAAAGATTTCCTGAACAATGTTTCACATGAACTGAAGACACCGATCGCACTGATCCAGGGATATGCGGAAGGTCTGAAGGACAACATTACAGAAGATCAGGAAAGCCGTGAATTTTACTGTGATGTTATCATAGATGAATCGGCAAAAATGAACCGGATGGTAAAAAAACTGCTGACATTGAATCAGATTGAATTCGGAAATGATCAGGTGCAGATGGAATATTTTGACCTGACAGCATTGATTCAGGGGATTTTGCAGTCCTCCAATATTCTGATCCAGCAGAAAGGGGCAGAGATTCTTTTTGAACAGGAAACACCTGTGTATGCATGGGGCGATGAGTTCAAAGTGGAAGAGGTGATTACCAATTATCTGACCAATGCGCTGAATCATGTGAAATACGATAAGAAGATAGAAATTCGCATTCAGGAAGAAAACGGAATTGTGCGAACATCCGTGTTTAACACGGGAGATCCCATTCCACAGGAAGATCTGGATAAGATCTGGATAAAATTTTATAAGGTAGACAAAGCGCGGACCAGAGAATACGGCGGCAGCGGTATAGGCTTATCCATCGTAAAAGCGACCATGGAATCCATGAACCAGCAGTGCGGTGTGAAGAACTACGATAACGGTGTAGAATTCTGGTTTACCATGGAGTCGAAATAATGAAAGTTTGGCACTGTTTTACGGTGCCAAACTGTTTTTTTGGAGTTTGTTTTCTCTTTAAATATACACTACTTACATCTTGGAAACCATGGGATACATCTATTTACTTTCTTACAATATTCCAAATACTCCTGACCATATAGCTTTATAAGCCATTTTTCTTCTGTTACCATCAAAAAAACTGTCATATATATCCAACAAATAATTGGTATCACAAACAATATGATATTATTTACAACACAAACAGCACCCGTACACATTAGTAATACTGCACTATAAACGGGATTTCTGACAATACTATACACACCTGTTGTAATTAGCTTATTCTCTGTAACCATATCAAATAACTTAGACTTTCGTTTGGCACTGTAATTCAGATATAGACCGAACACTATCAATAAAATGCCTAAAATCTTCAGCGGTATATTTAATTCTTCGATTCTTCTTAATTCCAAATGCCCATTAAGAAATATAACGATTCCTATTACCGTAATAATAATTTGACCAGCAACAATAACTGGACCTACACCAAGCAAAGGTAAGTGTTCTTTTTTATTCATAATTCCTCCATCAACTTCAAATCTTTAAGCACTTTCAGACTCAACAGAAGCCTGAAA
>JAXJSH010000142.1:0-8011 GCA_036310185.1 Lachnospiraceae bacterium
CATGAAAGGGCACTGTCAGACGAAGATCACCTGTGCATTGAAAAATATGAAAGGATTGATTCCGAACAGGGAAAAAAGACATTTTCACAGTATGGGGCTTCACAGACCGATCGCACATCTGAATGCCAGACTGCGTCAGGATTTTGTTGTGGTGGATAATATCTGCGGCGATTGGGATTTTGAGGACGGCGGAAATCCGGTGGTGATGAACCGTGTAATGGCAGCAGCTGACCCGGTGCTCTGTGATGCTTATGTCTGTGATCTGATGGGTTATGCGGCAGATGAGGTCCCTTATGTGCGTATGTCAGAACAGATGGGTGTCGGTTCTGCGAATCTTGATAAATTGAATGTGATCGCATTGAATGAAAGTGAGATTGCGGTTAAGACGCCTGAGACAAAGAAAATCCTGGAACTGAAAGATGCGGTGGAAGAAGTGGAGTCCTGCAGTGCATGTTATGGATATCTGATCCCGGCATTGGATATGCTAAAGCAGGAAGGACTGTTTGAAAAACTGAAGGATAAAATATGCATTGGTCAGGGCTATCGCGGTCAGACCGGAAAGCTGGGTGTGGGGAATTGTACCGGAAAGTTTGAACACAGCGTGAAAGGATGTCCGCCCACGGAAGCGGAAATCTATGAATTTCTGAAAGAATATATTTTAAATCAGGCAGAGTAAAAATGTTCTGTTTTATCAGCGTTTGCTGAAATAACAGGTATTATCAGAAAATGCGGTTCTGTACGCATCGTCCGGTCCTTTGGGAAAAATCAAGACCGGGAAACGGTGCAGAACCGCATTTTCTTTTTCACATTAGATAAGTTCTGTGAAGTGTAATTGTAATTATTTTTCTGATGTATAGAAATCCACGATTCGATCCAGGCGTGCGGTCATATTATCAAACAGCGCATCCACCAGAACCAGGGCAGTCATACATTCCACGACTACGACCGCTCTTGGAACCACAATCGGGTCGTGGCGTCCTTTGATGGAAATGGAAATGTTTTCTCCGGCATTGTTGATGGTTTCCTGTTCGGAGGCGATGGAAGGCGTTGGTTTAAAACCGGCTTCCAGATACAGCGTATCACCGTTGCTGATGCCGCCCAGAATTCCGCCGGCATGGTTTGTTTCAAATGCCACTTTTCCATTGTTTACATGCATCGCGTCGTTGTTTTTGCTGCCGATGGATTCGGTCACTTTTTTGCCGGAACCGATTTCAAAAGATTTTACGGCGCCGATGGACATGATCGCTTTTCCAAGATTTGCGTCCAGTTTTTCAAAAGTCGGATTGCCAAGACCGGCCGGAAGCCCGGTTACCTGACAGGCGACGACTCCGCCGCTGGAGTCATGATTTTTCAGACATTCTTCCAGATAGGCGGCTGCTTTTTCCGCTGCTTTTTCATCCGGCATGCGCAGCTTATTTTGTTCGATTAATTCAGGATCGAATGTTTCAATGGAAACAGGCCCGATTGATTTTGTGTAGGCGGTAATCTGAATTCCCATCTGATGTAAGATTTTCGAAGCGATCGCACCGGCAGCTACGCGGGCAATCGTTTCCCGGGCGGAGGAGCGGCCGCCGCCCCGGTAATCCCGGAATCCGAATTTCTGATCAAAGGTATAATCTGCGTGTCCCGGACGATAGTAAGATGCGATTTCGGAATAATCTCTGGAACGTTGGTCATAATTCATAACAACCATAGAAATCGGTGTGCCTGTGGTTTTGCCCTCAAAGACACCGGAGAGAATCTCCACTTTATCGCCTTCTGCGCGGGCTGTGGTAAATTTGCTCTGTCCCGGCTTTCTGCGGTCAAGAAATTTCTGTATATCAGATTCATCAAGTGCAAGACCTGCCGGGCAGCCGTCCACAACGACTCCGATGCCTTTTCCGTGGGATTCGCCCCAGGTCATGATTTTAAAAATATTCCCAAATGTTGAACCAGCCATGATGTTTAAAGTCCTTTCCTGTTTGAATAAATCCTATTATAACGAAAGGTCAAAGGTTTGTAAATATTGCGGTTGAAGATTGACACGAACCGGGAATCAATCTATAATGTAAAAGGACTTTTTTGTCGTTATACAAGGGAGAGGAGGGGTTAAAAAATGATCCGGATTTTTAAAACAGTAGATGGCAATATTCAGCAAATAAAAGAAGAAGTTGAAGGATGCTGGATTGCCCTGACGAATCCGACTGCATCAGAAATTTTCGAAATAGCAGATAAATATGGAATTGAAGTGGACCATCTGCGAGCACCCCTGGATGAAGAAGAGCGTTCACGTATTGAGGTGGAAGAGAATTATACACTGGTATTGGTTGATATTCCGGTCATTGAAGAACGTAATGAAAAAGAATGGTATGGAACGATCCCACTTGCGATCATTGTTGCAAAAGACAGGATCTTTACCATTTGTCTGGAGAACACACCGGTTCTGACTGCATTTATGGATGGCCGTGTGAGAAATTTTTATACCTATATGAAGACACGCTTTATTTTGCAGATTCTGTATAAGAATTCAACCATGTACCTGCATTATCTGCGCATCATTGATAAGAAAAGCGAGTTTGTTGAGAAAAAACTGCATGCATCCACAAGAAATCAGGAACTGATCGAACTGATGGAGCTGGAAAAATCACTGGTATACATCACCACATCACTTCGTTCCAATGAGGTGGTGCTGGAAAAACTGCTGAAGATAGACAGCATCAAAAAATATCCGGAAGACGCCGAATTGCTGGAAGATGTTATTATCGAGAATAAGCAGGCGATTGAGATGGCAAATATCTACAGCGGAGTCTTAAGCGGAACGATGGATACTTTTGCTTCCGTTATTTCAAATAACCTGAATATTGTCATGAAGTTTCTGGCCACCGTTACCATTGTAATGTCCATTCCGACCATGATTTTCAGTGCATATGGAATGAACCTGAATCCGGCAGGCATGCCCTTTTCCAGTACACCGTACGGATTTCTGATTGTAATCGCACTGTCTCTTCTGATCAGTTTTATTGTGGCCGTGATTTTTTCGAAAAAAGATTTATTTTAATTTTAAGATAATCTGTCTGAATCGAGTTTGTCTGTTATAAGAAAGAAAAGGGAGTATTATGAATTTTTTTCAGAAAATGGAACGTAAATATGGCCGTTATGCTGTGCCGGGATTGACAAATTATATTATTGTAACGTATGTGATCGGATATATTCTGTATGCGTTCAATCCGGGCTGGCTTGAATATATTACGCTGGAACCAGGGCTGATCCTGCGGGGACAGATCTGGCGTCTGGTTTCCTGGGTGCTGATACCGCCTGGATCTCTGGATATTTTTACGATCATCACGCTTTTATTTTATTATTCCATTGGTATGAATCTGGAGAGAACCTGGGGAGGATTCCGGTATAATGTTTATATTTTCGGGGGACTTATTTTTACCATTATTGGAGCATTTGTCTGTTATGCGATCGCAAAAGCAGGTCTTCCGGCAGGATCTATTCCTCTGATTGGAGGAGCGTTCAGCACATATTATGTCAGTATGTCGATTTATCTGGCTTTTGCATTGACCTATCCGGATATGCAGGTGCTGCTGTACTTTGTGATCCCGGTTAAGATGAAATGGATGGGGTTCATTTATACAGCATTTATTGTTTATGACTGCATCCATATGACCTGGGTCGGAAGAGTGGCTGTTATTGCTTCCCTTCTGAACTTTATGGTATTTTTCCTGATGACCAGAAATTACCGCAAAGTATCACCGAAGGAAATAAAACGAAAAAAAGAATTTCAGAGAGCGGTGCAGCAGTCAATGATAGGACCGGGGCAGACCAGACACAAATGTGCGGTCTGCGGAAGAACGGAGCTGGACGACCCGGATCTGGAATTTCGTTACTGCTCCAAATGCGATGGAAATTACGAGTATTGTCAGGATCATTTGTTCACACATGAGCATGTAAAATAGATGGAGGCAAATTAAAATGACGGAAAAGAAAAAGGCACCAAGAATCAACAAGAAAACGAAGATTGTATGTACCATGGGACCAAACACAGACAACATTGAGATCATGCGTGCGCTGGTCGAAAACGGTATGGATGTGGCAAGATTTAATTTTTCGCATGGATCTTATGAAGAGCAGAGCGCGCGTATTAAACTGCTCAAAAAGGTAAGGGAAGAGTATGATCTTCCGATTGCCATGCTTCTGGATACGAAGGGTCCGGAGATTCGTACCGGAGAGCTAAAAGATGGAAAGAAAGTGCTGCTGAAAGAGCAGGAGACGATCGTTCTGACCACAGAACAGGTCATCGGCGATGAAAAACGTGTTTCGGTGACTTATGAAGATCTCACCAAAGATGTGAAAGCCGGCAGCCGTATTCTGGTTGATGATGGTCTTATTGAGCTTCACGTTGAAAAGGTTGAGGGAACTGAGGTAACCTGCCGGATTATCAATGGCGGTGAACTGGGACAGAAGAAAGGTGTTAATATTCCGAATGTATCCGTAAATCTTCCGGCTATAACACAAAAGGACAAGGAAGATATCATCTGGGGTATTGAACATGGATTTGATTATATTGCAGCATCTTTTATCCGAAATGCAGAAGCAATTCTTGAGATTAAAGAGCTTCTGAAGGCCCATGGCGGATCACGTATCCACGTCATTGCAAAGATTGAAAATGCGGAGGGTCTTCAGAATTTTGATGCGATCAATGCAGTGGCAGACGGTGTAATGGTGGCCCGCGGTGACCTGGGCGTGGAAATTCCGGCTTACGAAGTACCGCATGCCCAGAAGGTAATGATTGATAAATGCAACCGTGCTTATAAACCGGTTATTACCGCCACACAGATGCTGGACTCCATGATGCGCAATCCGCGCCCGACCAGAGCTGAGATTGCCGATGTGGCAAACGCTGTTTACGACGGAACAACTGCACTGATGCTTTCCGGCGAGACCGCCGTAGGAAAATATCCGGTGGAAGCGCTGAAAATGATGGTTCAGACTGCCATCACTGCAGAACAGTTCCTGGATGAGAGACGTTATATTGAGCACCGTACCATGGAAGAGAAAAGAAATGTATCATGTGCGGTTGGTCTGGCTGCCGTTCGTACTTCCAGAAATGTTCACGCAAAATGTATTGTGACTCCGACCGTGGGCGGACAGACTGCCCGTCTGATCTCCAATTACCGCCCGGCAGTTCCGATTTATGCGGTTACTCCGACCGCGGCAATGCAGCGGAGAATGCAGCTCTACTGGGGCGTATTACCGCTTCGCGGCTATGTGGAAGACAACACAGAAGATATTGTAAATCATGCAATTCGCGTCGTACAGGATGCAGGGCTGGTTAAACCGGAAGATCTGATGGTGATCACCGCAGGTGATCCGTCTACCAATGTTATTTCCGGAGAGGGTGCCATGACAAATATGCTGTACGTCGTTGAGGCAAAATAAAATATACAAGAGGAAGACAATTATGAAAAAAGAAACATTTGTGACAAAGGAAAAACTGGAAGAAATCATCAAAGAAGTGCCGACACCGTTCCATTTGTACGATGAGAAAGGCATTCGTGAAAATGCGAAGGCATTAAAAGAAGCTTTTTCATGGAATAAGGGATTCCGCGAATATTTTGCCGTAAAAGCAAATCCGAATCCGCACCTGATCAGCATTTTAAATGAATACGGCTGTGGATGTGACTGTTCTTCCATGACCGAACTGATGCTGGCAAAAGCACTTGGATGCAGCGGAGAACTGACCATGTTCTCTTCCAATGACACACCGGCCAATGAATTCCAGTATGCCTACGATATGGGCGCGATCATCAATTTCGACGATATTACCCACATTCCGTTTTATGAAAAGACCGTAGGTACTTTTCCGAAGACCATGAGCTGTCGTTATAATCCGGGCGGACTGTTCAAAATCAGCAATGATATTATGGACAACCCGGGTGATGCAAAATACGGTATGACCACAGATCAGCTGTTTGAAGCGTTCCGCATGCTGAAAGAAAGAGGCGTGGAGAACTTTGGTATTCACGCATTTTTGGCAAGCAACACGGTAACAAATGATTATTATCCGATGCTGGCAAAAGTCCTTTTTGAAGTGGCAGTGAAACTGGAAAAAGAGACCGGAGCAAAAATCAAATTCATTAACCTTTCCGGTGGTATCGGTATTCCTTATCGTCCGGATCAGGAACCGAACGACATCTATGCGATCGGTGAAGGGGTTCGTAAAGTATATGAAGAAGTTCTTGTACCGGCAGGTATGGGTGACGTTGCAATTTACACCGAACTTGGCCGTTATATGATGGGTCCCTATGGCTGTCTTGTGACAACGGCAATTCACGAAAAGCATACACATAAGGAATACATCGGATGTGATGCATGTGCAGTAAACCTGATGCGTCCGGCTATGTATGGTGCATATCATCATATTACAGTAGCGGGAAAAGAAGATGCGGTATGTGATCATAAGTATGATGTAACAGGTTCTCTTTGTGAAAACAATGATAAGTTTGCAATTGACCGTATGCTTCCGGAAATTGAAAAAGGAGATCTTCTGATCATCCATGACACCGGCGCACATGGCTTTGCGATGGGATACAACTACAATGGAAAACTGAAATCTGCAGAAGTTCTTCTGAAAGAGGACGGTTCCTTCCAGAAGATCCGCCGTGCAGAGACTGCAAAAGATTATTTTGCGACGCTGGATGAGTATCCGATCTTTGATAAAATTTTTGAGTAAGAGTGGTCTTGTTTATGCTGGATTCGCTCTGAAAGCGGTTTATGAAATGTAAGAGCAGAATCAGGCTTCTGTAAAAGTTTTTGTGAAATTTTGGATGGAAGTTTACAAAAATCACTTGATTATGTGAATAATCTATGATAAAATATATTTCGGTTCGTAAGTGAATCGAAATATTAGCCGGCATGTCGGAATGGCAGACGAGGCAGACTCAAAATCTGTTGTTGGCAACAACGTGTGGGTTCAAGTCCCACTGCCGGCAGTGAAAACTCCTGATTTTTCAGGAGTTTTTTTGTTGTATTTTTTATTGTTCCATAGAAAGGAAGAGGGCATCCCTTAAGTCATTTTGTGGCTTATGGGGTGCCCTCTCTTAATTGTCAGTAAATCTTATGTTGTTTGATCAGCGGAATAAAATTACTTCCACTGGTAAGTTATACTTTTTGTTACAGTATTTCCGGTCTCATCCATTACATCCACTAAGATTGTATATGTTCCGGCCTGCGGAGGATTACAATTTGCAGTATTGCTTGTAGAGAAACTTCTGAATACGGTTGTCGTACCGTTCATTGTACGGAAAAAGCGATACTGAAGAGTTCCTTCGCCGCCTTCCGCATCAACCGTAAGTTTTACGGTAGTTCCTTTTGTCTGAGGTGATGCTATACTTACATTAATGGAATTGATTTTAAGTTCTGTTGGTTCCTTCTCCCATGTGTATTCCATTTTTTCAGTTACCACATTGCCGTTTTCATCTTTTACATCCACATAGATGGTATAGGATCCCGGTGTTCCCGGATTTGCATTCGCATAATTTTTTGTGGAATAATCACGGAATACAGTTGTCTTGCCATCGATCATGCGGTAGAAGCGATACTGAAGGGTTCCTTCGCCTTCTGCGTCAACCGTAAATTTAACGGTAGTTCCCTTGATCTGAGGTGAAGCAACACTGGCATTAAAAGAATTAATTTCAGGTGCAGAAGCTTCCTCTTTCCAGGTGTATTCCATTTTATCTGTTACCACATTGCCGTTTTCGTCCTTTACATCCACATAGATGGTATAGGATCCCGGTGTTCCCGGATTTGCATTTGCCCAGTTTCTTTCCATGTAATCGCGGAATACGGTTTCTTTTCCATTAATTACACGACGGAAGCGATACTGAAGAGTTCCTTCGCCTTCTGCGTCAACCGTAAATTTAACGGTAGTACCTTTGGTCTGAGGTGATGCTGCACTGGCATCAAAAGAATTGATTACGGGTGCAGAAGCTTCCTCTTTCCAGGTGTATTCCATTTTATCTGTTAC
>JAXJSH010000143.1:0-3021 GCA_036310185.1 Lachnospiraceae bacterium
TACAAAGTATTTCCAGTATTTTCATATACAAACTTTTTTGCGTAATTTCATACGAAAACATTACCTGAATATGATAATACCATCATACCCGTACAATGTCACATACTTTTGCCAGACATCAGCAGTGAGGAATAAATTTAATTATACCTTTCCCCCATAACACCATTCCTCGCTTTTTATGAGTTATCCACTTTTTTTATACCTTTCTGATTGTTATGCACACTCGATGGGGCTGCTGAGCCATTCCATGAAATTTGTGGATAAATATTTTGTTGTTTCATCTTCCCTTCAATCACCACCTGTGCTAAAATAACCTTGTTATTTCAGATACACGGTTGTGTATCTGTATATGTAGGATACATCTTCTTCCGTTACTGTCAGTCTGCGAAAACTTTCCAGTAACCAAGAAGATGTATTTTTTATTGTCTGCTTCAGTTCTTTTATATATGGATTCCATGCCAGATAAAGTTGCATCAGAATATCTGAGATCTGGGTCAGCAGATAATGATTCTTCATCGCATTACTGTTTTTACTGTTCAGGTGTTCAATCCGGTACAGCCCTTTCTTCTGATTATTGAACCCTTCATTTTCTATTTTCCAGCGTCCTCTTCCTGCAAGTATCATTTCTTCCAGGTTTCGTTTTGTCAGTTCAATACTGCTTACCCATTGAAAGCGGATCCGTTGTTTTTTCTTCTCTTTATCCTCTGTTTCATATTCGTACTCAAATACATTCATGACCTCTGTTTTCCCGGCTACTTCTTCCACATGATTCGCATAAAAACCGCTTCCCTTTTCTTTGCATAGACCTATATTACGCTCAGCACCTTCACCGGCTTTTATCCATTCAAATCCCTCATCCAGTTTTTTCTGTCTGGTGTCTTTTTGGGTAAACAGATACTCCCAGTGGTATTCTTCACGACACAATCTCATGATCGGTTCCGTGGCGTAAAGGGCATCTCCCTGCATGCAGATCGGAAGTCTTGGATAATCCTTTTTTATCTTTTTAAACAGGCGTTTGGCTGCATTTGTTTCACAATCCTGTTTGTTCACATCTTCCTTTTCATTCTCTATGAATTCAGTCCCCAGACTGATAATTACGCTGTCACTTAACACAATTTTTGCCTCAAGCACTTTGTGGTAGTACAACTTTACCTCCTTTCCATCTTCCGTTTTTCTGGTTGTGCAAAGGCAATTATCACAATGCTTCTCTTTGAAATAGAATAGCCCTGTTCCGTCAAGGATGACTCTCCAGTATTTACCCAGAAGACGTCCTCCGTTAAACTGCTTTCCCCGGATCAGGCTTGTTATCATCTTTTTTCTCAAACCTGACAAGCACTCCGGAGACAGTTTTTCCAGATAATAATTCAGGGTATCATAATGAGGCATTTCACTAAGCTTTTGATTTCCTGTCATTATGCGCAGTGTATCAATACATGTTTCTTTATTAAAATTTTCTTCCATTTCTCTCATGGAATGCTGTCCGCATATGTTTTTAAGGATTGCCATATATCCCAGATCTGCCTGGGTATACGTAATATAGCTCTGATTTCTTGGATCATCCATTTCCAATATCCATTCCCGCAGAGAATGGAAAAAATGATTTGTAACCATCATAAAATCAACGATTCCACGATCCTGTTTCTTTCGTTCCCTTTTTTCTCTTTTTCTCATCTGTAAAATCCTCTGTAAGAATCCATTTTTTGCAGTTCAAACCCATGCTTCATTCAGATATACCACACAGTTGTGAATTAGTTGTGTCATAAAGCAGAGGAAATATTCTGTTCTTTCTCCCGTTCCTGCACATTCCGTTTCAGCAGCGTATAAATTACGGTAAGCACCGGAACGCCCAGGATCATTCCCACAATTCCAAATAATCCGCCCCCGACCGTAATTCCAAACAAAACCCATATTCCCGGCAGACCCATTTTTCTGCCCACCACTTTGGGATAGATCGCATTATTTTCCACCTGCTGCAGAATCACAAAGAAAATCAGAAAAGTGACTGCCTTCATGGGTGACACCACCATCAGCAGCACAACCGCCAGCGCACCGCCCACATAGGCACCGAGAATGGGGACAAATGCAGTCACCGCCACCACAATACTGACCATCGCTGCATAATCGATCCTCAAAATCAGCATACCAATAAAACAGAGACTTCCCAGAATACCCGCTTCTATGCTCTGTCCTACGAAATAATTGTCAAACACTTCCACAATCGTATGATAAATGATGGCTGCTTTCCCATACGCTTTTGGCGAAAGGTATACCCGCAGCAACCTTCTCAGCTGATGCAGGATATGGTCTTTTCCATTTAAAATATAAACAGAAAATGCAACCGCAATCGCCAAACAGGCCACAAAAGAAACAACGCCTGTGGTCAGTTTCACGATCTGGGGCAGCATTTGATCCAGAATTCCGAGATAACTGTCGATCAGCCCTGCCAATTCGCTCAGATCAATGGTATTCAGACCAAACCGGGTCATATAATGATCAAGATTTGTCTGCAGCATAGCCAGATATTCATCAATATTTTCAACAAACCGGGTCACATTTTCCACAATCTGCGGAACCACAAACATCACCAGAACAATCAGACCAAGCAATACCACTGCATAGACCGTAAGAATTGAAAAAACCTTTGCCAGTTTTCGATTTATTTTACATTTTTCATGATATACTGACACCATTTTATCATAAGGTCTATGCAGGGCAAATGCAATAATCAGACCAATACACAAAGGTTTTACCAGTTGAAACAGACTTTGCATGTCCTACCTCTCTTTCCTGCCATTATTCCTTATGATAGTATCGGCATTTTTTTGCAAGTCCAATCAAAAAAGTGGCCATAGTCAAAACAGCTGCTGCCAAAGCCCGGCTGATTCTTTTTTATTTCTGAAAATTCAGTGCAAAAACCTCTGTTTTTTCAAAAAAATATTGTTTAAACAGAAGGTTTCGATTATAATTTTACTATCTTATGATATCAGGGTCAAAAGGGGGTAAAATACCTTTTGACCCCAA
>JAXJSH010000144.1:0-45865 GCA_036310185.1 Lachnospiraceae bacterium
ACTGTGTCAAAACCTCAAAGTCAGCAGTATAAACGGGAATATCGCTGCAGCGCGCGATGATATCCCGCGCCTGTGTAGCGATATGTTTTTTCTCCACCAAAAAAGAAATCGGTACACATCCCGCATCAAGGGCCCGCTCGATCACTTTAGGACTTTCGGCGATAAAAAGTCCCTTCTCCGGTTCATGACGGTTGAGCAGCTGTACTTCGGAAAGCCGGGCATAGACATCCAGTTCCGGTGCTTCAAAATCAGTTATTTCTATAATATTTGGCATAAGAATCTCCTTGAAAAATAAGAAAAATGCAAAAAGCTTTTTGAAGAATATTAGAACGATTCAGAAAGTGCCATTTGCAAAGGGGCTCGTACCTTCTGAGCAGTTACAGAATATTATAGTGTCAGGGGAGAATTGTGTCAAACTGTAAAACGAAAAGATTGAAGTTTTATTCAGATTCAATTCGAAGTGTTTCAAAATATTTCCAGTGAAATTCGATTGACAGAAAGTGAGAATACAGGTAGAATATATGAAGTTAGCGAATACTAACTATATTTTTTGATTAAAGGTTAGTCAGTACTAATAGCAGGAGGTATTATGAAAACAAAATTGTTAAATGTGTTGCTTATGGTCAGCTTTGTGCTTACGGTTCTTGCTCCGGTGACGGGAATTGTGATACATAAACTGGCATCCACTCTGTTTCTGATTTTGTGTGTTGTTCATACGGTGGTTGATCGGAAACACCTTGACCGAAAGAAATGTGGTATTTTAGTTCTTGTGATTCTTTCTTTTGTCAGTGGTCTGTTTGGTATGATTTACGATGAGATACCGCTGATTCTTGGGCTGCATAAGATTTTGTCAATTGGGTCGGTGTTCTTTCTGGCCATTCATATTTTTGTCTTTTCGAGAAAGGCAGGTTTTCGTTTATCAAGGTGAGGTTCGCGTAATCAAAAAGAATAATACCATATTTGTAGCCGAGCTACTTGACAATACAAAGTAGCCCGGCTATAATATTATCAACCTACTTGGTATCACAAAGTAGCTTCCGGAAAGGAGGACACACAATGGGCGATTCACAACTGCTGCGTGGAATACTGGAAGGCTGCGTTCTTGCTGTAATCGCAAAAGGAGAAACATACGGATATGAGATCCTTGCACAACTGGAAACCTGTGGATTTGACAACCTGTTGGAAGGAACCCTTTATCCGGTCTTGACCCGTTTGGAAAAGAAATCACTGATTTCCTGCAGAAAGGAAAAATCACCATTTGGCCCCATACGAAAATATTATTCCATAACAGAAGCAGGAAGAGCAGATCTGGCTGAGTTCAGAGAAAATTACAAAAAAATCATTATGGCAGCAAATAGTATTTTAAGAGAAGAGGACTAAGAAAATGAGAGACAGTTATGTTTTTTATACGGATCAGTTAGAGGGTGTGTATCGTGATACTTTTGATCAGATAGACATGTATACTGGCACAATGAATATTGACGAATTAACAAAAGAAGAACAGATGGGACAGCTTCTCGATATGTTTTTAACCGCACAGAAAGCGGGCAAACCGATTGAAAAAATAGTGGGTCATGATTTGCAGGCTTTCTGTAAAGCCTTCTGTGCGGATTTTGGGTGGAAGCAGGGATTACAGAATCTGTTTGATGAACTGAAAGTGCTGGCTATCATTATGCTGGTATCGACCGGGTTTGATATCATATCTGTTCTTCTTGCGTTTTCAGAGGGAACGATTGTTGATTTCTGGAGTCAAATCAGCAGCATGAATATGTCGGGATATCTCATCGGTATTTTAATCAGCATTGCAGTAGGTTTTGTGTGCAATGGAGTTGTGCGTTATTTTATGTTCCGGACAAAACGGGTATCTATGAAAGTGCTGAAAGCAATTACCTATATCACCGCGGCTATTATGTTTGTACTGGTGCTTTGTGTTTTACTTTCGGACAAAACAGATTTTTTGCGCTGTCCGGTATGGCTGGTATTTGCATGTTCGGTTGTTTATCTGGCCGCATATTATTGCTTTAATCATAAACGAATCCGGGAAAAGCGAAATGAAAAGGTTCGATTCAGTGATCTGGTGAATGCTGAGATCGATAAAGATTTCCCGGAAGAGATGGAGAAAAAGTATCAGAAAGCCAATGCACAGAATCTGAAAAAAGGAAAAGGAAATCTTTCTATGGAAGCGTTTCTCTTAAACGAAGAAAAGAGATGCTGTAACATTGAAAAATCGAACATATTTTACGTGCTGTTTCCTATTATAATAACAGCGGCAAGTGTAATCTTTACGGAATTTGAAAGTGCCGTTGACCGGATTCTTTACATCCTTATTATGCTCATTGTACAATTTTTCATTATGCGGTTCTTTTGGAAGATTACAAAAAACAGCGTGGAAAAAACACGGGTATGGATAACGAAAAAAAGAGAAGAGCAGAAGTAGCCTGATTTAGAATGCGAGGAAAAAACATGAGAATCATCATATCGCCGGCAAAGAAAATGAATGTGGATGAGGATACACTGCTGTATCAGAATGTTCCAGTATTTCTGGAAAATGCGGAGCAGATTATGCACTGGATGCAGCATCTGTCTTATTCTGAGGCAAAGATACTGTGGAACTGCAGCGATAAAATTGCAGAGCAGAATTTTGAACGTTTTCAGAAGATGAATCTGCGAAAAAATCTGACACCAGCCATTTTGTCCTATGAAGGAATCCAGTATCAATATATGGCACCGGCGGTGTTTGAGGATCATATGCTTCAGTATGTGCAGGAACATTTGCGTATTTTATCTGGCTTTTACGGGGTGCTAAAGCCGATGGATGGAGTTACACCTTACCGTTTGGAAATGCAGGCAAAAGCGCAGATAGACGGAAATGCAAACCTGTATCAATACTGGGGCAATAAGCTGTACGAAGACGTGATTGATCGTGAACGTGTTATAATAAATCTGGCATCCAAAGAATACTCCAAATGCATTGAGCACTATTTGCAGCCGGGAGATATTTTTATTACATGCATATTTGGTGAGATTTCGAAAGGAAAAGTGATTCAAAAAGGAACCTATGCAAAAATGGCAAGAGGTGAGATGGTTCGATTTATGGCGGAGCATAATGTAGAGAATCCGGAAGAAATGAAAGAATTTAAACGGCTAGGGTATTGCTTTGATGAAAAATTGTCATCTGAACGGGAATATGTGTATATAAGAAGTGTATAGGGTAGCATGTGAATTTTTATACATTGAGAACAAAAATTGTCTTACTCTTTTCCATATCAAGCAGAATTGAAAAATATTAAAATACAACAGCTTTACGAAAATACTCGGAAATGAAAGAAAACATGGGGCTATTCGGGATATTTAAATCAATGACAAATTAAAACAGAACCACAAAGAGGGAATCGCTGTACATTTTGCAGCAGTTCCCTCTTTTCCTTCTCTTGCAGCAGAAAAAGTGCAAATGTTGTCGATAATTGTAGGAACAACAGATACAAATGCGAGAAAAGTCGAACAATATCAAACCAGCACGAACGAAAATCTTGAATTGGCAGGCTTTTGTGTTGAATGTAGGCGCAATTCTTACTATAATTGTTATGGTGCTTATAACAAATGCTGATTAAAAGAATAAAGGAGTTATTATGGGAAAGTTGAATGTCGCAATCGCAGATGATAATGAGAAAATAGTTGATTTACTTGGATCAATCATTGCAAAAGACAAAGATCTGGAACTGGTTGGACGTGCCAATAACGGAGAAGAAATATACGATATTATCAAAGATAAGGAACCGGATGTTGTTTTGCTTGACATTATCATGCCAAAAATGGATGGACTGACCGTCATGGAGAAAATCAGTCATGACACAAGTGTACATAAAATGCCATCCTTTATTGTGATTTCTGCGGTTGGACAGGATCGAATTACAGAGAACGCTTTCGGTCTGGGAGCGGATTACTATATTTTGAAACCGTTTGACAATAACATGGTTTTGAATCGGATAAAGAATATCAGAAATACCACAGAGAGAAAAACCGGTGAATTGCGGAAGATCAAACAGTATGAAAATAAGGAATCCTATCGGGAGCGCAATCTGGAGGCGGACGTGACCAATATCATACATGAAATAGGTGTTCCGGCTCATATCAAGGGCTATCAGTATTTGCGGGATGCTATTATCTACTCCGTAAATGATCTGGAAATGCTCAATTCGATCACAAAAATTCTGTATCCGACGATTGCGAAAAAGCACCAGACTACGCCAAGCCGTGTGGAACGCGCCATACGACACGCAATCGAAGTGGCATGGAGCAGAGGAAAAATGGATACAATCGATGAACTGTTTGGTTATACCGTAAGCAATGGAAAGGGAAAACCGACAAATTCAGAGTTTATTGCGCTGATAGCTGATAAAATTCGGCTGGAATACAAAAATAGATAAAGAATGTCAGAAAAGTACGGGGAAAATATGCAGAATATATAAAGAAAAAACGATTATGTGAAAAGATAATCCTTTCCAACTGAAACTGAATGAGCTATAATATATAGTAATATCAGATAAACTGAATTATGGGAGGACATTTTCAAATGAAAAATATTTTGTTTGTTGCGTCAGAGAGTGTGCCATTTATCAAAACAGGAGGACTGGCAGACGTAGTTGGTTCATTGCCGAAATGCTTCGATAAACAGTACTATGACGTGAGAGTAGTTATTCCGTACTATTCTTGCATCAAAGAACATCTTAAAGGTCAGATTGGATACCGTGACCACTTTTACATGAGCTTTAACGGAAGAGAACATTATGTGGGAATCATGGAAACGTTCTATGATGGTGTTCGATTCTATTTGATTGATAACCAGGAATATTTCAACTGCGATAAGCCGTACTATGGCATGCCGGCTGATATTGAAAAATTTGTATATTTTTCAAAGGCGGCATTATCCATTCTGCCGGTAGTAGGATTCAGACCGGACGTTATCCACTGTCATGACTGGCAGACAGGTCTCGTTCCTGTTTATCTGAAAGAACGATTCCAGGGCGGTGAATTCTATCGCGGTATTAAGTCTGTTATGACGATTCACAATCTGAAGTTCCAGGGAATATGGGATATTAAAACCATCAAATATGTAAGCGGTCTTTCCGATTACTATTTTACTCCGGACAAACTGGAATATGCAAAAGATGCAAATATGTTAAAAGGCGGTCTTGTATTCGCAGATGCAATTACAACCGTAAGCAACACATATGCAGAAGAAATTAAGACGGAATTCTATGGAGAAGGTCTTGACGGTCTGATGCGCGCAAGAGCACATGACCTTCGCGGTATTGTAAACGGTATTGATTATGCCGAATACAATCCGGAAACCGACCACTATATTGAAAAGAATTATTCTGCAACCACATTCCGCAAGGAAAAAGTGAAAAATAAACTGGCTCTTCAGAGACAGTTAGGCCTTCCGGAAAATCCGCAGACCATGATGATTGGTGTAGTATCACGTCTGACCGATCAGAAAGGTTTCGACCTGATTGCATACATCATGGATGAGCTGTGTCAGGATAACATTCAGCTGGTTGTTCTTGGAACCGGTGAAGAACGTTATGAAAATATGTTCCGTCATTTTGCATGGAAGTACGGCGACAAAGTATCAGCACAGATTTATTACTCAGAGGAACTGTCTCATAAGATTTATGCAGCAAGTGATGCATTCCTTATGCCGTCTCTGTTCGAGCCGTGCGGTCTTAGCCAGCTGATGAGTCTGCGCTATGGTACCGTTCCGATCGTTCGTGAGACAGGCGGTCTGAAAGATACGGTTGAGCCGTACAACGAATATGAGAGCACCGGTACCG
The DNA here is from genome assembly GCA_036310185.1 of Lachnospiraceae bacterium. Taxonomy (GTDB): domain Bacteria; phylum Bacillota; class Clostridia; order Lachnospirales; family Lachnospiraceae; genus JALENY01. The sequence goes on from JAXJSH010000144.1 coordinate 5,835, forward strand.
GATTCAGCTTCTCAAATTACAATGCACATGAGATGCTGGGCTCCATCCGTTATGCGGAGCAGATTTATTACGATAAGAAACGGGAATGGAATAAGATTATTGATCGAGCTATGGCAAAAGATTTCTCCTGGCAGGCATCTGCGCTGCAGTATCAGGAAATGTATGATTGGCTGATCGGTTATTGATCTTTTCACAGGATGTATATTTTGAAGATAAATGAAGCAATAATAAAAATGAGTTACCGGATATCTGGTAACTCATTTTTATTATAAATTTTTATGAATTTAACAATCAGATCAAACAGCCGGATCAGTCGGATCCCAGTTCTGACCATACGGAATCTTGATGGTGGATGGTTTGTCAAACGGAGTAGCAGCTGTATCACTGATGGTTACTTTTGTACCAATCGGACAGTGATCATAAATCCATTTTGCGTCTCTGACACAGAGACGGACACATCCGTGGGATGCCGGAGAACCGAGCTTATTGTATTCAACGGAACTGATGCTGAAACTGGTCATATCAGCTCCTGCCACAGAGTGGAACAGAATACCCATAGACTGTGGGGTGATTCTCGTACAATACTGACCGTAAGACGGTCCCATCAGTTCGTGCCAGCGGTATTTTGCCGGAGTATACCAGGTACCGGTAGGAGTCGGTGTTTCCGGGAGCCCCACAGAGCATGCAAATGTTTTGACTGGAATATTGTAGTTGCCTGTGGAGGAATCTTTTGCATATACCATGACCTGACATTTTTGCCGGTTTACAGTGATCTGGTAAGAAGTCTGCCATGCAAGAATACCGTCCAGATCCTGCTGGAGCTGACCGTAGGAGTTGAAATAGTATTTGTAGCTTCCGACGGTTTTCCATCCGGTCACCATGGCGCCGCTTGATTCAAAATAGTACCATTCTCCGTTCAGTTTTTTCCATCCGGTGGCCATGGCACCGTCTGATTCAAAATAATACTGTACGCCGTTTATTACTTTCCATTTTCCGGAAATGTATTGTCCGTTGCTCATTTTGTAGTACCAGACGCCGTTGTTATTCACCCAGCTTCCGCCGTAGACTTCCGGGTCGTAGCCTGGAATATATTTTCCGTCTTCCCCTACATATTTGTTGCCAACCCACTGGTTGGTGGCCATGATACCGGAAGGAAGAAAATAGTAATCGCCATACCAGCAGCTGCGGTACATGGCGCCGCTTCCGTTAAAACAGTATTTGTTTCCGTTGATAGTCAGCCATCCGGTCTGCATAATGCCGTTTGTGTCAGAATAGTAGCAGGAATTTCCAACGGTATAGAATCCGGTCTGTAATACGCCGCTTCCGTTAAAATAATACCAGTTGTCATTGAATTTCATCCATCCGGTCTGTATGATGCCGGAAGAATTTGCATAATAGGATTTTTCATCCAGCCGAAACCATCCGGTCTGCGGAATTCCGGTATCTTCGCTCAGATAATACAGGCTGTTATCGATCTGCTGCCACCCGGTCTGCAGGATACCGTTTTTGAACCAGTATTTGTTGCCAAAAACATTTAACCAGCCGTTCAGTCCGGAATTGGTCATCTGACCTTCTGAATTGAAATAGACCGGCTTGTTGTTGATCAGTTGCCAGCCTTCTCCGGCCAGAGGGCGGTAGATGCCTAAAGTCTCTTTTAAATACTGCTTTTTATCAAATTCAGAAATGTCTGCTGTATCGTCGTCATCAGTAAGGCTGTTTATGTATGCTTTCTGTGTATCAGTAGAATCAGTATCATTTTCCTGTCCTATACTGACTGTTTCAGGATTTGTTTCCTGAGGTTCATCAACAGAAGTTCCGGTTGCAAATACAGGGACTGTTATGGACAATGCAAGAGCAAGGCTCAGTCCAAACAGCATGCGAAATCTCTTTTTCATAACTGTTCTTCCTCCTCTTTCACTGAAAATGCATAAGAACATTTTTTATTCTTATCTCATTGTAGTATAAATAAAGGAAGAATTCAACCCGTTGGAATTACGTTTCTGTGAAAAATATTCGTCATACCTGTAACAAAATAAAAGCATATATTTGTCAAATTTGTTGACGAAAAGCAGACATTGTGATAATTTAAAAGTATCCAGGCAGATCGCCAGTTTTCCCCGAAATTAAAAAAATTTTATTATTGACAGAAGGCAAGAAGTGTACTATGATTGTAATTAGATGAACGAACATCTGTTCGTGTTTAAGGAGAATGTTATGTTAAGAGAAGAAAAGATGAAAGCATTAGACGCAGCACTTGGTCAGATTGAGAAACAGTACGGCAAGGGTGCGGTTATGAAACTGGGTGATTCCGGTGCAAATATGAACGTAGAAACCATTCCGACAGGATGTCTGAGCCTGGATCTGGCTCTGGGTCTTGGGGGAATTCCAAAGGGCCGTATCGTGGAGATTTACGGACCTGAGTCCAGTGGTAAGACAACCGTTGCGCTGCATATGGTAGCAGAAGTACAGAAAAGAGGCGGTATTGCCGGCTTTATTGACGCGGAGCATGCCCTTGATCCGGTATATGCAAAAAATATCGGTGTTGATATCGATAATCTTTATATTTCCCAGCCGGACAGCGGTGAGCAGGCACTTGAGATTACAGAGACTATGGTGCGCTCCGGTGCAGTTGATATTGTAGTTGTTGACTCGGTTGCGGCATTGGTGCCCAAGGCTGAGATTGACGGTGATATGGGCGACAGCCATGTGGGTCTTCAGGCCCGTCTGATGTCTCAGGCACTTCGTAAACTGACTTCCATTATCAGCAAATCCAGCTGTATTGTTATCTTTATCAATCAGCTGCGTGAAAAGATCGGCGTTATGTTCGGCAATCCGGAAACCACAACCGGCGGCCGTGCACTGAAATTCTATGCATCCATCCGTATGGATGTAAGAAGGATTGAGACCCTGAAACAGGCCGGAACCATGGTGGGTAACCGAACCAGAATCAAAGTGGTAAAAAATAAAATTGCGCCGCCGTTCAAAGAGGCTGAGTTCGACATCATGTTCGGAGAAGGCATCTCACGGGCAGGCGATATTCTGGATCTGGCTGCAAACTGCAATGTGGTGCAGAAGAGCGGGGCGTGGTATGCATACAACGGAGATAAGATCGGTCAGGGCCGTGAAAATGCAAAACAGTACCTGAAAGATAATCCGGAAGTTATGGAAGAAGTGGAAACAAAAGTGCGTGCACATTATGGATTGGGCACAGAAAAATCAGAGGATGATACAGAAGCGTAATAGAACTCTGTTTTGAATGCAGCAATTTTGTGGTGCAAAATATATGAATACTGGAAAGAAAACCTGTTGTTCAAAAATATGTGAATAACAGGTTTCTTTTCAAAGAAGCAGGAGTAACACATGGAAGAGAGCAGGAAAGCAAAACTGCGCGCTTTAAAAATATTGACCAGAATGGACAAAACAGAACAGGAACTGGAAGATGCACTGAACCGCGCAGGTTTTTCGCCGGAAGCAGTGCGGGAAGCCATGGATTACGTCCGTTCTTTTGGCTATCTGAATGATGCCAATTATGCCCGAAAATACGTGGAATGTTATAAGGACAGAAAAAGCCGCCAGAAAATCCGTTTTGATCTGATGCGGAAGGGAATCGGGAAGGAACTTGTGGATGAGGCCATCGAAAACTGTGAAGATATGGACGAGCTGGACGTACTGCGCAGAGCTTTACATAAGAAGTGGAACTGCGAGGAAAAGCCGGATGAAAAAAATCTAAACCGGATCGCTGCCTCACTTTCCCGACAGGGCTTTTCCAGTCACGATATTTGGCAGGTATTGCGAGAAGAAAACTTGACATAATGAACAAAACAGAGTAAAATTAAACCGTTGTATTTGTACAATGAAAACCAAATAAGGAGGTGCTCCTGTAGTGACAAGTTCAATTATTGTTGGAATTGTTGCTGTTGTAGTCACTCTGCTTATTGCCATTCCTGTAACATGGAAAGTCGCTGTTGCCAATAAGACAAAAAAAGATGCTGAGAAGATCGGTACGGCGGAAGAAAAAGCAAGAAGCATAATAGATGATGCCATTAAAGCGGCGGAGACTAAAAAACGAGAGGCACTTTTGGAGATCAAAGAGGAAAGCCTTAGAACCAAAAATGAGGTGGACAAGGAGATCAAAGAGAGGAGAGCGGAAGTTCAAAAGCAGGAAAAACGTATTTTATCCAAAGAAGACGCACTGGATAAAAAGACGGAAGCGATTGAAAGACGCGAAGCAGATTACACAGCAAAAGAAGCAGAGCTAAAGAAACGTGAAAAGAAAGTTGACGAATTACACGAACAAGCACTGAGCGAATTGGAAAGAATCGCAGGTATGACCTCCGACCAGGCAAAAGATTATTTATTAAAAACTGTTGAAGACGATGTGAAATTTGATGTTGCCAAACTCTACAAAGAACTGGAGAGTCAGGCAAAAGAAGAGGCAGGCAAAAAGGCAAAAGAATATGTGGTCACAGCCATTCAGAAATGTGCGGTTGATCATGTATCCGAAACAACTATTTCAGTAGTCCAGCTTCCGAATGATGAAATGAAAGGAAGAATTATCGGACGAGAGGGAAGAAATATCCGAACATTAGAGACTTTGACAGGCGTTGATTTGATTATCGACGATACTCCGGAAGCAGTTGTTCTCTCAGGATTTGATCCGATCAGACGTGAAGTGGCACGTATTGCATTGGAAAAACTGATCGTGGACGGACGAATCCATCCGGCCCGTATCGAGGAGATGGTTGAAAAAGCGCAGAAAGAAGTAGAGACCATGATGCGTGAAGAAGGTGAGGCAGCTACACTTGAGGTAGGTGTACACGGAATTCACCCGGAACTGGTTCGTTTACTTGGAAGAATGCGATTCCGCTCCAGTTATGGACAAAACGCATTAAAACATTCTATAGAAGTTGCTGAGTTGTCAGGACTGTTGGCAGCCGAAGTGGGAACCGACGTTCGTATTGCAAAACGTGCGGGTCTCCTGCATGATATCGGTAAATCCATTGACCATGAAGTAGAAGGCTCCCATATTCAGATCGGAGCAGACTTATGTAGAAAGTACAAGGAATCACATATCGTAATCAACGCAGTAGAGTCGCATCACGGAGATGTGGAACCGACTTCATTGATTGCATGTATTGTACAGGCTGCAGACGCGATTTCCGCTGCAAGACCGGGTGCAAGACGTGAGACTTTAGAAACATATACAAACAGATTAAAACAGTTGGAAGACATCACAAATGAATTTGATGGTGTAGAAAAATCTTTTGCTATTCAGGCCGGAAGGGAAGTCCGTGTTATGGTTGTTCCGGAAAAAATTAACGATGCAGATATGGTGCTGTTGGCAAGAAATATTGCAAAACAGATCGAAGCTGAGTTGGAGTACCCGGGACAGATCAAGGTTAACATTATTCGTGAATCACGTGTTACTGATTACGCGAAATAACCTGATTTTTATGAATGAACCCCTGTAAACCGTATAAAAGCGGTTTACAGGGTATTTTTTTGCATTTTTTATTCTTTTGACATAGTATGCCGCACTGGACGCATACTATTACTGAGGGCAAATAGAGGAGGCAATATGCAAAAAAAGCAGATTGCGGGCAGAACCGTGCAGATTTGCCTGATATTTTGTGTTGGCCTGTTGATTGGATGTCTGTTTCAGAATCTTTTATGGAAAATGGAAAGTACATACTATAACTATATGCTTTTGATCGGTCTGGATCAGGCATTGGAGAATCAGAATCGGAACAGCAGTTTTTTTCTGCTGCTTGCCTTTCTGGGAAGTATATATTTGCTTTTAATCCTTTCCGGACTGGGCAAAGTCGGAAAAATATTTGGCCAGGGGATTGCACTGTGTACAGGAACCATGCTGGGCTCCGTCATGAGCCTGGTACTGTTGGGAAGGGGAATGCAGAAAATGTTTGACCTTTTTCTGCATGGATGGCCTGCTTTTTTTATTTCAACACCAGCTCTTTTGATGGGTATAATTTTAACATGTAATATGTCAACCGAATGGAAGATCACGGCAAAACAATATAAAAGTTTGCTGAGAAAATACGTGCTGTTTTCGACATTGGCATTTGCTGCTTTTTTGTTGGGAATATTTTTACTGTGTTATGTAAATCCGATTCTTGAGAAAATCTTACAAAAGTTTTAAAAAATTTGAAAATTTTTTTACAAGATATAGTGGGTGGAAAAAAGCTGGAAAATATATCTAGTTGTTTTTTGGAAAAACCGCGAAAAGTGCCGGAAATATGGCAAAAATAAGGTTTGCTTTTCATTGAAAGAGCGGATATAATACTATTTAATTACTGATTTTTCAGGGAAAATTTCTTACAATACATAAGAAAAGGAATACATTTTTATGGAAGATGCAATTCAAAAATTCATCCGTTATTTACATAAAACAAAAAAAGCATCGAGCAATACGGAAGTCTCCTATGAGAGGGATCTGAAGAAACTGCAGCGCTATTTGGCAGAAGAACAGAATGTGACCCAGTGGGATCAGGTTACCGTAACGAATCTGAATTCTTATATGCTGTATCTTGAGAGAGAAAAGTTCGCAGCATCTACGATCTCAAGGAATGTTGCCTCCATTCGGGCTTTTTATCAGTATATGGAGAAAAAGGGAATGGTGCTTTCGGATATTTCAGAGGAACTGAAGCCGCCGAAGATCGAGAAGAAAGTTCCGGATATTCTGACTGTGAATGAAGTGGATCTGCTGTTAAAGCAGCCAAGAACAGATTCAGCCAAGGGACTTAGAGACAAGGCGATGCTGGAACTGCTGTATGCCACAGGAATTCGTGTCAGCGAATTGATCCATCTGAAGCGGGATGATGTGAATATGAAGATGAGTTATATCCATTGCAGCGACCGTAATAAGGAAAGAATCATTCCCTTTGGAAATACGGCAAAAAAAGCTTTGTCTGCCTACATGGACAGTGGAAGAAAAGAACTGCTGCATGGGGTGGACAGTGATATGTTTTTTGTGAACTGTTCCGGCAAGTCCATGAGCCGTCAGGGATTCTGGAAAGTGTTGAAATGCTATGCAAAAGATGCCGGCATTGAAGTGGATATCACACCCCAGACATTACGGCATTCCTTTGCGACTCATCTGATTCAGAATGGAGCAGATCTGAAAAGCGTTCAGGAGATGCTTGGACATGCAGATATTTCAACTACCCAGGTCTATCTGAATATGAGTATCAATAAAATGCGGGAAGTATATACAAAAGCCCATCCAAGAAAATAGACAGATCAGAAACAGAGCAGTATAATCTGCAGATCAGAAATGAAAAAAGACCGTCACCGTCAGGTGATGGCCTTTTTTGTTGGGTCAAATTGGCTTTACTGATTTATCAGCAGAGGTCAGCGATTGTGTAGATCAGACGCTCGGATTCATCCCAGCCAAGACAAGGATCGGTGATGGATTTTCCGTATACGTGATTTGCGCATCCGATTTTCTGGCTGCCCGGTTCCAGATAACTTTCGATCATAAGACCTTTTACCAGTTTTTTGATATCACTGTTCTGGTTACGGCTGTGAAGAACCTCTCTTGCAATACGAATCTGCTGTTCGTACTGTTTGTTGGAATTGGAGTGGTTGGTGTCAACGATGGTAGCCGGATTTTTCAGGTTGCGTTCGCCGTACATCTGAAGCAGGAGCTGCAGATCTTCATAATGATAGTTCGGAATGGCATTTCCGTGTTTGTTTACGGCTCCGCGAAGGATGGTATGAGCCAGATCATTTCCGGTGGTTTTTACTTCCCAGTTGCGGTAGATGAAGGTATGGTGTCCCTGGGCTGCAACAAGAGAATTCAGCATAACAGAAAGGTCTCCGCTGGTCGGGTTTTTCATACCTGCCGGAATATCGATACCGCTGACAACAAGGCGGTGCTGCTGATTTTCTACGGAACGTGCGCCTACTGCAACATAGGAGAGCACATCATTTAAATACTGCCAGTTTTCCGGGTACAGCATTTCGTCTGCTGCGGTCAGGCCGCTCTCTTCAATGGCGCGGATATGCAGCTTACGAATAGCAACCAGTCCGGCAAGAAGATCCGGTTTTTTCTCCGGGTCCGGCTGATGGAGCAGACCTTTGTATCCTTCTCCGGTCGTACGCGGTTTGTTGGTATAAATACGCGGAATCAGGATCAGACGGTCTGCAACTTTTTCCTGAAGGCGGCTTAAACGGTTGATATAATCACATACAGCATCTTCGTTATCGGCAGAACACGGTCCGATGATAACGATAAATTTTTCAGATTCGCCTGTGAAGACACGACGAATCATGGTATCACGTTTTTCTTTGATTTTCTTTATCCGATCGGATATGGGATACTGCTCACGGATCTCAGCAGGGGTCGGAAGTTTTTCCACAAATTCAAAACTCATATTTCTCTCCTTATTTCGTATCTATATAGTTTGTCATCCTGGATACCCAGTCATACTTACATGTTCTTATTCGGGTCTCATATGAATGTCTTTTGCAATTATAATACATCTTTTTTTGTTTGTCGACCGAAATCTTTTGGGATCACGTGAGTCAGTGCCAGAAAACTGCATACAGTGGATATGATTTCTCCGGCCAGCAGTCCATACAGATACCCCTGAATCCCGATGCGCGGAATACAGAACAATATAAAGAGAATCCGAATAATTAAGTCCAGCAGATTAATAAGAAAACTGGTAAAGGTTTTTCCGAGACCGTGCAGAATACTGGACAGGGTAATGTTTACATATAAAAAAGGGCAGATAAATGCCAGCGTACGGATAAATGCGCCGGCGGTCTCATTTTGAAAGACCAGACTTCCTAAAAAGGGGCCCGTGGCGGCAAAAAGCAGGGCAAAGCAGAATCCGATCAGTGCGGAAACACCGACGGTATTTCGAACCAGCTTCCAGATGGCCGGTCTGTTGTCCATGGCCTGTTCTTCTGCCACAGCAGGAAGGAGAATGGCAGACATGGAGTTGATGATGGCCGTCGGAAATAGAATGAGAGGAAGGGACATTCCGCTTAAAACACCAAAAGTGGCCAGCGCATCGCCTGCATCCATATTGGAGTGGCGCAAAGACCAGGGGATCAATACAGATTCGATGCTGTGGAGCAGGTTTAATAAAACCCGGTTCAATGTAACCGGAAAAGAAAAACGGAGTATGTCGGGGAGATGATGGAAACAGGCGCTCATTTGTATGTTAGAACAGGGCATTTTCCGAAAATATGTATAAAGAAACCACAGAGACAGAGCCATGGCGGCAAATTCACTGCAGACCAGACCGCAGACTGCGATCATGGGAGAGGCAGCCATACCTTTTTTCAGAAAAAACAGGTATATGAAATAGGTAGAGGTGATGCGCACCAGCTGCTCTGCAACCTGGAGGACTGCCGGAACAGCAGTTTCTTTTCGGGCAAAAAAATATCCGTTGATGCAGGCGTGTATGGTACTGAGCGGCAGAGAAAGTGACAGCATTTTTAACAGAGAACTGCATCTGGGCTCACTTAAAAGACGATCGCTTACAAAACCGGAAAAATTCTTTAAAAAAAGCGAAAGTATCAGTGCGATAAAAGTGGAGCAGAATAATCCGGCCAGAAAGATGCTGCGTGCACTGGTTTCTTCGTTTTTTGCCAGACTGGCAGCGATCATTCGGGAGAGTGCCGTCTGGATGCCGGCCACGGAAAACGCAAAGCAGAGATTGTAGACAGGGAAAATCAGCTGATAAAGTCCCATGCCTTCTGCACCGATTGTCTGTGACAGGAATATTCTATAGAAGAAGCCGAGTAATTTGCAGAAAAGGCCTGCTGCTGTGAGAATGGCAGTGCCCTGGATCAGTCTTTTTTTCATGGGAAACTCCCTTTTTCTTTTCTTGAAAATATATTCAGACAGAACCCTTGACAGAACATGGGATTGGTACTATACTTTCTTTTAGAAAATCCGAGTAAAATAGTCGGATTAAAAATAAAGGAGAAAAGATGAAACTCTCAACAAAGGGAAGATATGGGCTTCGGGCACTGATCGATCTCGCTTTGTACAGTGAAGAGGAACCGGTAAATATTCAGAGTATCGCAAAACGGCAGAATATATCGGAAAGCTATCTGGAACAGCTGGTCCGGAAACTGCGCACGGCAGGTCTGGTCACCAGTGTGAGAGGCGCCGGCGGAGGCTATCAGCTGTCGAGACCTGCCTCGGAAATATCCGTTGGCGATGTCCTGCGTGCTCTGGAAGGAGATCTGGCGGCAGTGGCCTGTGCCGGAAATCAGGAAGAATCCGGGTGCAGCGGAGCAGATTTGTGTGTGACCCGATATGTATGGCAGAGAATAAATGAAAGTATAACACAGGCGGTGGATACCATGTGGCTTGACCAGCTGGTGGAAGAAAGCCGGAAACTGCGGGACAAAGGACAAATATGTGCGCAGGCTTGTGAGAATTAGGAGGAAATAAAAGTGAAAAAGATGATATATTTGGATAATGCGGCTACAACAAGAACAGCTCCGGAAGTTGTGAATGCGATGCTGCCGTATTTTACAGAAAATTACGGTAATCCGTCCAGCATTTATGAGATTGCCGGAAGAAGCAAAGAGGCTGTGACAAAAGCACGCGAATCCATTGCAAAAGTGCTGAATGCAAAGACGGAAGAAATCTATTTTACCGCAGGCGGTAGCGAAGCGGACAACTGGGCTTTAAAAGCAGCTTTTGATGCGTACAGCAAAAAAGGAAAACATATCATTACGACCAAGATTGAGCATCATGCTATTTTGCATACCTGTGATTATCTGGAATCCAAGGGCGCGGAGATCACTTATCTGGATGTGGATGAAAACGGTATTGTAAAACTGGATGAACTGGAAAAGGCCATCCGTCCGGATACCATTTTGATTTCTGTTATGTTTGCAAATAACGAGATCGGAACCATTCAGCCGATCAAAGAGATTGGTATGATCGCGAAAGAACACAATATTTTATTCCATACAGATGCGGTACAGGCTTTTGGACAGGTACCGATTGATGTGGATGAATACAACATTGATATGCTCAGTTCCAGTGCTCACAAGATCAATGGACCGAAAGGAATTGGTTTCCTTTATATCCGCAAAGGCGTAAAAATCCGTTCTTTTGTTCATGGCGGTGCGCAGGAGAGAAAGAGAAGAGCCGGTACAGAGAATGTTCCGGGTATCGTAGGCTATGGCGTTGCAGCGGAGATGGCTGCGGCTTCGATGGAAGAACGCACAAAAAAAGAATGCGAGATGCGTGATTATCTGATCGGACGCATTTTAAATGAAGTTCCGTACTGCCGCCTGAACGGTGATCCGGTGAAACGTCTCCCGAACAATACGAACATCAGCTTCCAGTTTATCGAAGGGGAGTCCCTTCTGATCATGCTGGATATGGAAGGCATCGCAGCATCCAGTGGTTCTGCATGTACATCCGGAAGTCTGGACCCGTCCCACGTGCTGCTGGCGATCGGTCTGCCCCATGAGATCGCACACGGTTCTCTGCGACTGACACTGAGTGCGGAGACAACAAAAGAAGATATTGATTTTACCGTGGAAGCGATCAAAAAAATTGTGGAACGTTTGAGAAGTATGTCACCTCTTTATGAAGATTTCATGAAGAAACAGGCAAAATAATCGAATCTGGATACAATATAAAAAAGTATCCGGTCTGCACATGAATTTGATGCAGATTGAAAAAAGTATGAAAATAGTAAATCAGAAAGAAATGCGAAAAATCGCAGGATAGAACAGAAAGGAAGAAACACATGTATTCAGAAAAAGTAATGGACCATTTCCAGAATCCGAGAAACGTAGGAGAAATCGAAAATGCCAGCGGCGTAGGCACCGTAGGCAACGCAAAATGCGGTGATATTATGAGAATGTATCTGGATATCGACGAAAATGGCATAATTCAGGATTGTAAATTTAAAACATTCGGATGCGGTGCAGCGGTGGCAACCAGCAGTATGGCAACCGAACTGGTAAAAGGAAAAACGGTGCAGGAAGCACTTCAGGTAACGAATAAAGCAGTTATGGAAGCACTGGATGGACTTCCGCCTGTAAAAGTACACTGTTCTCTGCTGGCAGAAGAAGCCATTCATGCAGCACTCTGGGATTATGCAGAGAAACATGGTATCAAGATCGAAGGTCTGTCCAAACCGAAGTCAGACATTCACGAAGGTGAAGAAGAGGAAGAATATTAATGGGCAAAGGACGAGTTGTCGTTGGTATGTCAGGCGGTGTGGACTCATCCGTGGCTGCGTATCTGCTCAAAGAGGCCGGTTACGAAGTGATCGGTGTAACCATGCAGATCTGGCAGGATGAGGAACACACTATAATAGAAGAAAACGGTGGATGCTGCGGCCTCTCCGCTGTGGATGATGCCAGGAGAGTAGCACAGACTCTTGGCATCCCTTATTATGTCATGAATTTCAAAAAGGAATTCAAAGAGAACGTTATAGACTATTTTGTCTGTGAGTATCTGGCAGGAAGAACACCGAATCCCTGTATCGCATGCAACCGTTATGTAAAATGGGAGTCGCTGCTGAAACGGAGTATGGAGATTGGTGCCGATTATATCGCAACCGGCCATTATGCACAGATTGAACAGCTTCCAAATGGACGATTTTCCCTGAAAAAATCTGCAACTGCTGCGAAAGATCAGACTTATGCATTGTACAATCTGACCCAGGAACAGCTGTCTCATACTTTGATGCCGGTGGGGGCATATACAAAAGATGAGATAAGAAAAATCGCAGAAAAAATTCAGCTCCCGGTTGCAAATAAACCGGACAGTCAGGAAATCTGTTTTGTGCCGGATAACGATTACGCCAGATTCATAGAAGAAAATTCGGATACCGTTATCCAACCGGGTAATTTTGTCAACACGAAGGGTGAAGTGATCGGAACCCATAAAGGAATCACCCATTATACGATCGGTCAGAGAAAAGGTCTGAACCTGAGTATGGGGCATCCGGTCTTTGTGGTTGAGATCCGGCCGGAGACCAATGAAGTAGTGATCGGTGAGCATGAAGATGTTTTTGCAAAAGAGCTTCTGGCTGACCGCCTGAATTTTATGTCCCGGGAAGATTTTGAAGATGGTATGGAAGTTTTGACCAAGATAAGGTATAATCATAGAGGAGCAATGTGCCGCCTGTATCACGAAGGTGATGACAAAGTGCGCTGTGTATTTGAAGAACCCCAGCGTGCGGTTACACCTGGACAGGCAGTTGTGTTCTACGAGGGAGATTATGTTCTTGGAGGAGGCACCATATTATGTTAGCAGATATGCATATGCATACGGAATATTCAGAAGACAGTTGTGCAAAGTTGGACAGTATGGCCGAAAAAGCCATTGCTGTGGGAGTCGAGGCAATCTGTGTGACCGATCACATAGACTGGGATTTCCCGGAAAAAAATCTGATTTTTGATTATGATGTGGATGCGTATCAGAGAGACATTGCCCGTGCAAAAGAAAAATATAAAGGACGCCTGGAGATTTTTATGGGTGTGGAGCTGGGGATGCAGCCCCATCTTGCAGAACGGTATCAGGAGTTCCTGAAAAAATATCCCTTTGATTTTGTAATTGGATCGGTTCATCTGGTAAACAATCGTGATCCATATTATAAGGAAGCTTTCGAAGGCCTGGAGGACGCCCAGGCATACCGGATGTATTTTGAAAATATCCTTGCGAATATAAAAGCATTTCGTGATTTTGACTCGCTGGGACATCTGGACTATATTGTACGATATGGAAAAAATAAGGCGAGAGACTATAGCTACAGCCAGTTTGCCGATATTATCGATGAGATTCTGAAAGAACTGATCCTGCATGGAAAGGCTTTGGAAGTCAATACGGCAGGATATCGGAAACTGGGTTTTCCAAACCCCCATCCGGATGTGATCTGCCGCTACAGAGAACTGGGCGGAGAGATGATTACGGTTGGTGCCGACGCACATAAGCCGTCTCATGTGGGATATGACTTTAAAAAAGTGGCGCAGCTCCTTAAAAACTGTGGTTTTACCCACTATACAAGGTTTAAAGACAGAAAGCCGGAGTTCAGACCACTTTAATGGATACACTGGTATCTTTTTGAAAAAGCTCTTGAATTTTCTATATAAATTAGGTACAATACAATTAGATTGATGTTTCAAGTAAAAATAGAAACATGCAAAAAACACTTTTAGGAGGAATTCAATCATGGCAGTAAAAGTAGCAATTAATGGTTTTGGACGTATCGGACGTCTTGCATTCAGACAGATGTTTGGTGCAGAAGGATTTGAAATCGTTGCAATCAACGACTTAACATCTCCGGCAATGCTTGCACACTTATTAAAATATGACTCTACACAGGGTAGATACGCTCTTGCTGATAAAGTAACTGCAGGCGAAGATTCTATCACAGTTGATGGAAAAGAAATCAAAATCTACGCAAAAGCTAACGCAGCTGAACTTCCGTGGGGAGAAATCGGTGTAGACGTAGTTCTGGAGTGTACAGGTTTCTATACATCCAAAGCAAAAGCTCAGGCTCATATCGATGCAGGTGCTAAACACGTTATCATTTCCGCTCCGGCTGGAAACGATCTGCCGACCATCGTTTACAATGTAAACCATGAAGGTCTTACAAAAGAAGATAAAATCATCTCTGCAGCTTCCTGTACAACAAACTGCTTAGCTCCGATGGCAAAAGCTCTGAATGACTGCGCACCGATCAAAACTGGTATCATGTGCACAATCCACGCTTACACAGGCGATCAGATGACTCTGGACGGACCGCAGAGAAAAGGCGATCTGAGAAGATCCCGTGCAGCTGCAGTTAACATCGTTCCGAACAGCACAGGTGCTGCAAAAGCAATCGGTCTGGTTATTCCGGAACTGAACGGCAAACTGATCGGCGCTGCTCAGCGTGTTCCGACCCCGACAGGTTCCACAACTATCTTAACAGCAGTTGTAGAAGGAACTGTAACAAAAGAAGAAATCAATGCAGCTATGAAAGCAGCAGCTACTGAGTCCTTCGGTTACAACGAAGACGAAATCGTATCCAGCGATATCGTAGGTATGACCTATGGTTCTCTGTTTGATGCTACTCAGACTATGGTTCTTCCGCTGGATAACGGAACAACTCAGGTACAGGTAGTTTCCTGGTACGACAATGAGAACTCCTATACAAGCCAGATGGTTCGTACAATCAAACACTTTGGCAAACTGCTGAACGCTTAATTAGAAACGTACAACAAGTATAGACTCATAATACGGGTCCGGTCTGATTTGGGCCGGACCCATTTTTCATTATAAAACCTAAAGGAGGCATATGAACATGCTCAATAAAAAATCTGTTGACGATATTAATGTAAAAGGTAAAAAAGTTCTGGTTCGCTGTGACTTTAACGTGCCGTTGATCGATGGCAAAATCACAGACGAAAACCGTCTGGTAGCTGCTCTGCCGACAATCAAAAAACTGATCGCAGACGGCGGTAAAGTGATCCTTTGCTCCCACCTTGGAAAACCGAAGGGAGAGCCGAAACCGGAATTATCTCTGGCTCCTGTAGCAGTTCGTTTGTCTGAACTTCTTGGACAGGAAGTAAAATTCGCTGCAGATGCAGAGGTAGTTGGACCGAACGCAAAAGCTGCTGTAGAAGCTATGCAGGACGGTGAGGTTATCCTTCTGGAAAATACCCGTTACAGAAAAGAAGAGACAAAGAACGGTGAAGAATTCAGCAAAGAACTGGCTTCTCTGGCAGATGTATTTGTAAATGATGCATTTGGTACCGCTCATCGTGCACACTGCTCCAACGTAGGTGTTACAGAATTCATCGATACCTGTGCAGTTGGATATCTGATGCAGAAAGAGATCGACTTCCTGGGCAATGCAGTAAACAACCCGGAAAGACCGTTCGTAGCAATCCTTGGCGGCGCTAAAGTTGCAGATAAACTGAATGTTATTAATAACCTTCTGGAAAAATGTGATACCCTCATCATCGGCGGCGGTATGGCTTACACCTTCCAGATTGCAAGAGGATATGAAGTAGGAACCTCTCTGGTTGATGAAGAAAAAGTTGAATACTGTAAAGAAATGATGGAAAAAGCAGAAGCACTTGGAAAGAAACTGCTTCTTCCGGAAGATGTTACCATTACAAAAGATTTCCCGAATCCGATCGATGCAAAAGTAGATGTAAAAGTAGTACCGGTTAGTGAGATTCCGTCAGATATGATGGGTCTGGATATCGGAACCGAGACAGCTGCAATGTTTGCAGAGGCTGTAAAATCAGCTAAGACTGTTGTTTGGAACGGACCGATGGGCGTATGCGAAAACCCGATTTTTGCAAAAGGTACTATGGCAGTGGCAAAAGCACTGGCTGACACAGATGCAACTACAATCATCGGCGGCGGTGACTCTGCAGCAGCAGTTAACCAGCTTGGATTTGGCGATAAGATGAGCCATATTTCCACCGGCGGCGGAGCTTCTCTGGAATTCCTGGAAGGAAAAGAATTACCGGGCGTTGTAGCAGCTGACGACAAATAAGCCGAAAGCAGCTTAATATTTCATAAGTTGTAAAAACAAAGAGGAAGAGGATTAAAATCATGGCTAGAAGAAAAATTATCGCAGGTAACTGGAAAATGAACATGACTCCGAGTGAGGCAGTTACTCTGGTAGAAACTTTAAAACCGTTAGTAGCAAATGAAGAAGTTGATGTGGTATTCTGTGTACCGGCTATCGATATTATCCCGGTTATGGAGGCTGCAAAAGGCAGCAACATCCAGGTAGGTGCTGAAAATATGTATTTCGAAGAAAAAGGTGCTTACACCGGTGAAATCTCCCCGGCAATGCTTACCGATGTTGGAGTAAAATATGTAGTACTCGGTCACTCTGAGAGAAGAGAATACTTCGCAGAGACTAATGAAACCGTTAACAAAAAAATGCTGAAAGCTTTCGAGCATGGCATCACACCGATCATGTGCTGCGGCGAATCTCTGGAACAGAGAGAACAGGGTGTAACCATGGATTTCATCCGTCAGCAGGTGAAAGTTGGTTTCTTAAACGTAACTGCAGATCAGGCAAAAACAGCGGTAATCGCTTACGAGCCGATCTGGGCTATCGGAACAGGAAAAACAGCTACAACAGAGCAGGCACAGGAAGTTTGTAAAGCTATCCGTGAATGCATCGCTGAGATCTACGATGAAGCAACTGCAGAAGCAATCCGTATCCAGTACGGCGGATCTGTAAACGCAGCAACCGCTCCGGAACTGTTCGCACAGCCGGATATCGATGGCGGCCTTGTTGGAGGCGCAGCGCTCAAACCGGATTTTGGCAAGATCGTAAACTACAAATAAAATATAAAGTAACTGGAATTTCCTGAATAGTTACAATATAAAAAATGCAAAAGACAGTCCGAGGTGATTTGACCCGGACTGTTTTTTTGCTGCTGCGGTGGGTGCGTGTTTCGAGAGGTAAAAGTCCTTAATCGGCCTGATCTTGGTATTTTTTGAATGGAATTTTGAATCGTCATTTTTCTTTATAAAAAAAGGATGTTTTACGCGGGATTATGTGTTAAAGTAGTAGTGTTCCGGAAAAACGCAGTGATATGGAAGATCATGCTGCATAGATGGAATGAAAAACGATAACATGATAGAAAGACAATAAAAATTGTTATGAAAAAAAACGAAAAAGAGAAAGAAACTGCTAACAAAAAAATAGTGTTTGAATCATTGGAAATTCTGGCTTCAAAATGGAAAAGCGGCACCTTTGGAGAAGTGCTGGATGACTGGAGGTGGATTTTCCGTTACAGTGCCCGCTATAAGGGGGCCATTGTGTTTTATATTCTTCTGGGAATTCTGAGTACATCATTTGGTCTGATCAGCAGTGTTGCCAGCAAGTATCTGATTGATATTATTACCGGTTATCAGACCAGCAAACTGGTTACCATGATTATCATTATGGTGGGAAGTTCGGTGTTCAGTCTGACTTTTGACAGTGTGATCAGCCGTATTTCCACGAAAATCAGCATTTCGATCAACAACGATATTCAGGCGGATATTTTTGATAAGATTATGGATGCGGACTGGCTTCGGCTGAGTCAATACAGCAATGGGGATATTCTGAACCGTTTTAACAGTGACATCGGAACGGTCAGCAGCAACGCGATCAGCTGGCTTCCCACGATTCTCATTGCAGTGTATCGGTTTGTAGCTACCTTTTTAGTGATTTTGCATTATGACCTGATCATGGCGATCATTGCGCTGGCCAGTGCACCATTTCTTCTTCTGACTTCCCGCTTTATTTTGAAAAAACAGCGGGAATACAGCAGAAAGACAAAAGAAATGGGAAGTAAGCTGATGGCTTTTGAAGCAGAAGCCTTTTACAATTTCGATACGATCAAGTCTTTTGGCGTGGCTCCTTATTATGGAGAAAAAATGCGCTGGTGGCAGGAAAAATTCAAGGATGTAAGTCTGAAATACAATATGTTTACCATTAGGACGAATGTGTTGCTGTCGATCATCGGTATGCTAGTACAGTTTGTGGCTTTTGGCTATTGTTTGTTCCGATTGTGGACTCACGATATCACATATGGTACGATGACTCTGTTTTTGCAGCAGCGCAGCAATCTGAGCAGTGCATTCAGCAATGTTGTGTCAATTATTCCGTCTTTTTTAAACAGTTCCGTGTCTGCTCATCGTATTCGCGAGCTGGTGGAGCTGCCAAAAGAGATCCATATTACTGAAAGTGCAGAACTGAACGCATATGCAGAACATGGATTCTGTGTCAGTATGCGTGATGTGAATTTCAGTTATGTGGAGGAGAGACAGGTCATCACCGGTTCGGATCTGATTGCAAAACCGGGTGAGATTGTAGCACTTGTGGGCCCTTCCGGAGAGGGAAAAACGACGGTGATCCGCCTTCTTTTGGGGTTGGTGCGGCCGGATGATGGAAAAGCTGTGATCCGGGCCCATGATGGACGGGAGATCGCAATGAATGCGGATACGAGGTATCTGTTCGCGTATGTGCCCCAGGGAAATACGATCTTGTCCGGCACGATCGCAGAAAATATGCGTATGGTAAAAGAAGATGCCACGGATGAAGAGGTGATAGAAGCGCTTAAGATTGCATGTGCGTGGGAATTTGTAGAAAAGATGCCGGATGGCATCAACAGCAAAATCGGTGAGCGCGGACGCGGGTTATCTGAAGGTCAGGCCCAGCGTGTTGCGATCGCCCGTGCGGTGCTTCGAGATGCGCCCATACTGCTTCTGGATGAAGCTACTTCTGCGCTGGATGTGACCACGGAACGCCGTGTGCTGAAAAATATCGTTCAGCAGAAGCCAAACAAGACCTGTATAGTAACGACTCACAGGCCGAGCGTGCTGAATCTGTGTCAGCGTGTGTACCGTGTTGTGGATACCCATATTACGGAACTTGATGAAGAAGAATCCAGCCGGATGGCGATGGATTTTTAGTGGGGCGGTTCTTTGAAAATGCCAAATTCCGGCACGTGATAAGTAAAACGGATAAAAGCTAACGCAAATAGCAGTGTCAGAATGGCAGAGACTCCAAGGTAAATGGAGGACTGTCGTTCTGACATATTTTTTGTCTTTTTGCATAATTTGTACGCGATGAGAAAAGCGGCCAGTACTGCAATAAAAAATATGGCGATATCGACGGAGGGAAGGTGATACCCCAGAATTCCACTGTAGGTGTAAAAAAGTACGGGTATTATAGCCGTACCGATCAGATTGCCCCAGAGAAGATTTGCGGTCAGATGTGGGCAGTCCGGATTTATGATCCAGATAGTTGGAATGGTAAATAAAAGCATGGGAAAAAACAAAAGTTTCATATGCTCCCAGGTGGATTCGCTCACTGGCGTGAACAGGCCGATCAGGGCATTTTGTCCGGTCCAGCCGTAGAGAAAATGAAATAAGGTACCTGCGATGGATACGAGAATAAAGCCTAATATAAACAGTCTTTTTACAGAAAATTTCTTCATTATATAATCACCCGCAGTCAGTATATGCAGTTTTTACAGAAATATGCAGAATTCTGAACAGTTACAGTTTGAATTGGAATATCAGCCTTGAAAGTTGTGTCGTTTAGGCGTATGATGATTGCAGATTCATACCGGACGGTATACATAAAAATACCGGAGGCATGGTTTTGCCAAATGGCCGGAAGGGATCGCCTGAAGCAGGAATACGATGGGAGGAGACGGTATATGAAAACAATTAAGATAGGTATTCTGGGACTTGGAACCGTAGGTTATGGAGTTTATAAAGTGCTCAATGGTGCACAGGAAGATATTGAAAAGAAGACGGGATGCCGTTTTGAGATTAAGAAAATTCTGGTACGCAATCTGGAAAAAGCAATGGCGAAAGGCGTAGATGCTGCCCTTTTGACGAACGACTGGAAGGAAATTGCAGAGGATGCGGAAATTGAAATGATCGTTGAGGTTATGGGTGGTCTGGGCCTGGCCAAAACCTGTATCCTGGAAGCCCTGAAAGCAGGAAAAAATGTGGTGACTGCCAACAAAGACCTGATTGCAGCAGATGGCCGTGTACTTCTGGATACCGCAGAAGAAATGGGAAAAGATTTCCTGTTTGAAGCAGCTGTTGCCGGCGGTATTCCGATTATCAGACCGCTTCGGCAGTGTTTAGCCGGAAATCACATTGATGAAGTGATCGGTATTGTGAATGGTACTACAAATTTTATTTTGAGCAAAATGACAGAAGACGGTATGGAATTTGCTGACGCGCTGGCCTTGGCAACGGAACTGGGCTATGCGGAAGCAGATCCCACTGCAGATGTGGAAGGCCTGGATGCGGGAAGAAAAGTTGCTATTATGGCATCTATCGCTTTCAATTCCAGAGTGGTATTTGATGATGTCTATACAGAGGGGATCACGAAGATTACCGCCACGGATATTCGCTATGCAAAAGAACTGAATCAGGTGATCAAACTGTTGGGTGTTGCCAAAAACACGGAAGATGGCATTGAGGCCTGTGTTTATCCGATGCTGATTTCGAAAAAACATCCGCTGGCCTCGGTCAGTGACTCATACAATGCGGTATTTGTTCACGGTGATGCGGTGGATGACGCAATGTTTTATGGCCGCGGAGCCGGCGAGCTGCCGACCGCAAGTGCGATTGTCGGAGATATGATTGATGTTGCGCGGAACATTGTAAACAACTGTACCGGCCGCATTGGCTGTACCTGCTACAAAGAACTTCCGATCAAGAAAATTGATGATGTGAAAAATAAATATTTTATTCGTATGCAGGTGGAAGATAAGTGTGGTGTTTTGGCCGCCGTTGCAAAAGTATTTGCGGAACATCAGGTAAGCATTGCCCAGTTCATTCAAAAGGAACGTTATGACGATCGGGCTGAGATCGTGCTGATCACAGAAGCGGTGCAGGAGAAAAATTTCAGAGAATCTGTAAAAATTTTCAGCGAATTTGAAGTGATCAAAGAGATTTCGTCTGTTATTCGTGTATATTAGAGGGCTCCTCTGTCAGAATAAACGTTTTGCAATCTTGCATATTTCGGCACAATCATGTAAAATGGTCAATGGAATAAAATTACACATTAACATAAAGGAGAAACAAAGATGAGTAAAAAACCAACCGTATTAATGATTCTCGATGGTTATGGATTAAACAAAAACTGCGAACACAATGCAGTATGCGAAGGTAAAACTCCGGTTATGGACAAACTGATGGCAGAATATCCCTTTGTAGAAGGTCAGGCAAGCGGAATGGCAGTAGGTCTTCCGGAAGGTCAGATGGGTAACTCCGAAGTAGGTCACCTGAACATGGGGGCTGGCCGTATTGTATATCAGGAACTGACCCGAATCACAAAAGAGATTCAGGATGGCGATTTCTTTAAAAATGAAGCGCTGCTGGCAGCTGTTAAAAATGCAAAAGAGAACAATTCTTCTCTGCATATGATGGGTCTTCTCTCTGACGGTGGTGTACACAGCCACAATACCCATCTGTATGGACTGCTGAAACTGGCAAAACAGGAAGGTCTTGAGAAGGTATATGTTCACTGCTTCCTGGATGGCCGTGATACACCGCCTGCATCCGGTAAAGGTTATGTTGCAGAACTGGAAGCGCAGATGGCAGAAATCGGTGTCGGCGCAGTTGCATCCATATCCGGCCGTTATTACGCTATGGACCGTGACAACCGTTGGGACCGTGTAGAAAAAGCATATGCTGCACTGACCAGAGGTGAAGGCGACAGAGCAGCAAGTGCTGAAGCTGGAATGGCTGCTTCTTATGAAAAAGAAGTATACGATGAATTCGTAGTGCCGATGGTTATCGAAAAAGACGGTGAACCGCTGGCAACAATCAAAGAGAATGATTCTGTTATCTTCTTTAACTTCCGTCCGGACCGTGCAAGAGAGATCACCAGAACATTCTGCGATGATGAATTTGCAGGATTTGACCGCGGTGACAGAATTAAAACCACATTTGTATGCTTTACTGATTATGATGATACGATCAGCAACAAGATCGTTGCATTCCATAAAGTAGCAATCACAAATACATTTGGCGAGTATCTGGCTGCTCATAATATGACACAGGCCCGTATTGCCGAGACAGAAAAATATGCTCACGTAACATTCTTCTTCAACGGCGGTATCGAAGAACCGAACGCCGGCGAAGACCGTATCCTTGTAAAATCTCCGAAGGTTGCTACCTATGATCTGCAGCCGGAGATGAGTGCACCGGCTGTTTGTGAAAAACTGGTTGATGCGATCAAATCGGACAAATATGATGTGATCATCGTTAACTTTGCAAACCCGGATATGGTTGGCCATACCGGAGTTGAAGAGGCTGCGATCAAAGCCATTGAAGCAGTTGACGAATGCGTTGGAAAAGCAGTAGATGCACTGAAAGAAGTAGATGGACAGATGTTTATCTGCGCGGACCACGGAAATGCAGAGCAGCTGGTTGATTATGAGACAGGTGCACCGTTTACCGCTCATACCACCAATCCGGTTCCGTTTATCCTGGTAAATGCAGATCCGAAATACACACTGCGTGAGGGCGGATGTCTGGCAGATATTATCCCGACTCTGATCGAGCTGATGGGAATGGAACAGCCGGCTGAAATGACAGGAAAATCTCTTCTTGTTGAAAAATAAAAGAAATGAACAGTTGTTATGGGCAGCAGTCATTTCCCTGTAAGGGTAAAAATGATGATTGACCAGTGAAAATAACCTTGAGATATAAGTTTAAATGCTTATATCTTGAGGTTTTTTTGTTGTGCTCATGTGAAAAAAATTTTAAAATTAAGGACTTTTGACAATGAATTGCAATGATACCAGGATTACGAGAGCATAAAATGCGGAGTAATCCGTAGGTATCAAGGGCCAAAATACCTTTTGACACCAACATCCTGCAATGAGTCATTTTCAGAAAAAAGAAAAATTTTCTTGACAATGAATAGGGACAGGTATATACTTTGTAAATCGAATGTTTTGATATTCAAAATATTATAAACTCAAAGTAATCCGTAGGTATCAAGGGTTAAAATACCTTTTGACACCAACATCATAGAACAGGAAAAATATAAAGCAGATGGGGACAACACATGAAGGGTGAGATACGAGGAACCGGATCCTGCATACCGGTCAGAACTTTAAGTAATCATGAAATTGCAGAATTTGTAGATACCAGCGACGAATGGATTCAGGAACGAACCGGCGTGATGTGCAGACATGTTGTGACGGAAGAGACAACCGTATCCATGGCAGCTGAAGCAGGAAAGCGTGCACTTGAAAATGCGGGCTTACCGGCATCCCAGATCCAAATGATACTTGTGGCAACGATTTCTTCCGATGTGGTTCTGCCCTGTACGGCCTGTGAAGTGCAGAAACAGCTGGAGGCAGACAATGCCGTATGTTTTGATCTGAATGCAGCCTGCAGTGGTTTTACTTTTGCCTATAATACGGCTCAGGCTTACATAGCTTCCGGAATGTATCAAAATATCCTGATCATCGGAAGTGAAAGTCTGTCGAATCTGGTGGACTGGCAGGATCGGGGAACCTGTATTCTTTTTGGAGATGGAGCCGGAGCGGCTGTGGTAAGCGCCGGGGAAGGTACACCGTATAAAGCTGTGGCCCATTCGGATGGCTGGCAGGGAGAAGCACTGGTATGCAAAACAGGGCTGGAGAGAAATCTGAATCTGCCGGATATAAAACCGCAGGAACTGACCGATTCAGAAACCTGTATTCAAATGGATGGCCGGGCGGTTTTCCAGTTTGCCGTAAAAAAAGTTACAGAAGCGGTTCGGGAAGTTTTACAGATGAATGATGTCACAATTGATGAAATTGATTATTTCATTTTGCATCAGGCAAATAAACGAATTGTGGAAGCTGCAGCCAAACGGCTGGGTGTCGGAATTGAGAAGTTTCCGATGAATCTTCAGAAATATGGAAATACATCATCGGCCAGCATCCCGATCTTACTGGATGAATTGAACCGGGAAGGTGTGTTGAAAAAAGGTCAGAAACTGGTGATGGCCGGTTTTGGTGCAGGACTTTCCTGGGGGGCAGATATTCTGGACTGGAATTGCTGAAAAGTTTCGGAAGAAAAGACCAGTTGACAGAACAGCAGCATTTTCCAAACCCTATTTGGAAATACAGAAAGATTGCAGCATATGAGAAATGAAAGTGACATTCGGTAAGGAATGCAGTGAGAAAACATTTTTCATGTGATGTAGATATATGAATTTTGAATAAAAAAGGAGAACAATCATGTTAGAAAAAATTATTGAAGTAGCAGCAGAAGAATTAGGAGTAGAGGCAGATAAAATCACAGCAGAGACATCTTTCAAAGAAGACCTTGCAGCAGACTCTCTGGATCTGTTCCAGATGGTAATGTCTCTGGAAGAGGAATTTGGTGTTGAGATTCCGACAGAAGATCTGGAAAAACTGGAAACAGTTGGCGACGTTGTAAAATACATCGAAGAACATAAATAAGACAGATAAGATACCAAAACAAAGAGATAGAAGAAACAATGGTAAAACGAAAATCATGCACAGAAAAACAGACTGTGCATGAAATTCTTGAGAAAGTCAGAATAAAAGAGGAATCAATATGAAAACAGAAATTACAGAATTGCTGGGAATTGAGTATCCGATTATTCAGGGCGGTATGGCATGGGTGGCAGAACACCATCTTGCTGCCGCTGTTTCAAATGCAGGCGGACTTGGACTGATTGGTGCAGCAAGTGCACCGGCGGAATGGGTGCGCGAGCAGGTTCGGGAAGCAAAAAAGTTAACAGATAAACCATTTGGCGTAAATATTATGCTGATGAGCCCGTACGCAGATGAAGTTGCACAGGTAATTGTGGAAGAGGGCGTGCAGGTAGTGACAACCGGCGCAGGCAGTCCGGAAAAATACATGAAAATGTGGAAAGAAGCCGGTGTAAAAGTGATTCCGGTAGTAAGTTCCGTGGCATTGGCAAAAAGAATGGAACGTTACGGCGCGGATGCGGTAGTAGCAGAGGGCTGTGAATCCGGTGGTCATGTAGGTGAAACAACAACGATGGCATTGGTTCCTCAGGTTGTGGATGCGGTAAATATTCCGGTGATCGCAGCCGGCGGTATTGCGGATGGCCGCGGAGTGGCTGCTGCGTTCATGTTGGGCGCAAAAGCGGTTCAGATCGGAACCCGCTTTGTGGTAACCGAAGAAGCGGTTGTTCATGAGAACTACAAAGAGAGAATTATGAAAGCGAAAGATATTGATACCCGTGTTACCGGAAAAAGTGTCGGTCATCCGGTTCGTGCACTGCGCAACGAAATGACCAAAAAATATCTGGAGCTGGAAAACGGCGGCGCTTCAGGAGATGAACTGGAGCTGCTTACCCTTGGCGGCTTAAGAAAAGCCGTTGTAGAGGGTGATGTGAAAAACGGCAGTGTTATGGCCGGTCAGATCGCAGGATTGATCAAAGACAAAATGACTTGTAAAGAACTGGTCGAAAAACTGGTGAAAGAAGCAGAAGAAAGATTTCAGGCATTTTGCTGATCCTTTCATCAATTAGCAGAAAAGCAGGGGTAACCTGCAAGATAGAATGAGGTAAGAAAAATGAGTAAAGTGGCATTTATTTATCCGGGGCAGGGAGCTCAGACAGCCGGAATGGGAGCTGATTTTTACGAAAACAGTGCAGCTGCCAGAGAAGTGTTTGACCAGGCATCGGAATTATTACATATGGATATGAAGGCGCTGTGTTTTGAAAAAAATGACTTGCTGGATCAGACCGAATATACACAGGCTGCTTTGGTTACGACCTGTCTGGCTATGACAAAAGCGATCGGGAATCGCCTTCCGAAACCGGATATGACAGCCGGTTTGAGCCTTGGAGAATATTGTGCCATTGCAGTTGCCGGTGGAATGCGTGTGGAGGATGCGATCACGACGGTTCGTACCCGAGGTATTCTGATGCAGAATGCGGTGCCTACAGGCGAGGGCAGTATGGCTGCCGTGCTTGGAATGACAGGCGGGGAAATCGAAAAAGTAATTGAACCGATCAGCGGCGTATCCATTGCAAATTACAACTGTCCGGGACAGATTGTAATCACCGGTAAGACTGCTTCTGTAAAGGAAGCTTCCGAAAGTCTCAAAAATGCTGGTGCAAAACGTGTGATTACCCTGAATGTCAGCGGACCGTTCCATTCACCGATGATGGTACCGGCAGGTGAGAAACTGAGAGAAGTATTGGATAAGATCGAAATGAATCCGCTTCACATTCCTTACGTGACAAACGTTACGGCGGAAGCGGTTTATGATATAAAATGCACAAAAGAACTGTTGGCAGAACAGGTGAGTGCGTCCGTACGCTGGCAGCAGAGTATGGAGCGTATGATAGAGGAAGGTGTGGACACCTTCATAGAGATCGGCCCGGGTAAGACATTGACCGGATTTATGCGAAAAATCAACCGGGATGTCAGAATGTTCAATATCAGCAGCTGGGACGATGTAAATGCAGTTGTTGAAAAATTGTAGTTCATATTCAAAAAGGAGATACAGGCTATGTTACAGGGAAAAACAGCAGTTGTCACAGGGGCTTCCAGAGGAATCGGAAAGGCAATCGCGCTGGAACTGGCAAAAAAAGGTGCCACCATTGTGATCAATTATAACGGTTCTTCCGATAAAGCGATGGAAGTAAAAAAAGAGATTGAGGAATGCGGCGGATGTGCAGACGTTTACCAGTGTGACGTTTCTCAGTTTGATGCGTGTGAGAAATTTATCAAAGAAGTAATAGAGAAATATGGAAAAATCGACATTCTGGTCAACAATGCGGGAATTACA
Organism: Lachnospiraceae bacterium; assembly: GCA_036310185.1. Classification (GTDB taxonomy): domain Bacteria; phylum Bacillota; class Clostridia; order Lachnospirales; family Lachnospiraceae; genus JALENY01. The sequence goes on from JAXJSH010000144.1 coordinate 33,127, forward strand.
CGCGACGGACTTCTGATGCGCATGTCAGAAGAAGATTTTGACCGTGTTCTCAATGTGAATCTGAAAGGTGCATTTAACACCATCCGTTTTGCATCTAGACAGATGATGAAGCAGAGATCCGGACGAATCGTCAATATGGCTTCTGTTGTAGGAATTACCGGAAATGCGGGACAGGCAAACTATGCCGCATCAAAAGCAGGTGTGATCGGTCTGACAAAAGCAGCTGCAAAAGAACTTGCCTCCAGAGGCGTTACCGTAAATGCAGTAGCACCGGGCTTTATTGCAACGGATATGACAGATCAGCTTTCGGATAAAGTAAAAGAGACTCTGATGACTCAGATTCCCCTTGGCACATTCGGAAAACCGGAAGATGTTGCAAAAGCAGTGGCATTTCTTGTATCCGATGACGCAGCATATATCACCGGTCAGGTAATTCAGGTAGACGGAGGAATGGTAATATGATGAAGCGCAGAGTAGTGGTAACCGGTCTTGGGGCTGTGACACCGATCGGTAATAATGTAAAAGATTTTTGGGCAGGCATCAAAGAAGGAAAAGTGGGTATCGGCCCGATCACACGATTTGATGCATCCGAATATAAAGCAAAAATTGCAGCAGAGGTTAAAGATTTTGTTGCAAAAGAGCATATGGATTTTAAAGCAGCAAAACGTATGGAGCTGTTTTCACAGTATGCAGTGGCAGCGGCAAAAGAAGCACTGGAGGATTCCGGGATTGATATATCAAAAGAAGATCCGTTCCGTGCAGGCGTAATTGTGGGCTCAGGAATCGGAAGTCTGAGTCAGGTGGAAACCAGTTATACAAAGATTCTGGAAAAAGGACCGAATAAGGTAAATCCGCTGATGGTACCGCTGATGATTTCCAACATGGCAGCCGGCAACGTATCCATTCAGCTTGGATTCCGCGGAAAATGCACCAATGTAGTGACTGCATGTGCAACCGGTACAAACTGTATCGGAGATGCATTCCGTGCAATTCAGTACGGAGATGCAGATATCATGTGTGCAGGCGGTACAGAGAGCAGCATATGCCCGACTGGTGTGGCCGGTTTTGCAGGATTGACCGCTCTGTCAACCAGTGATGATCCGATGCGTGCATCCATTCCGTTCGATAAAGACAGAAACGGTTTTGTCATGGGTGAGGGCGCCGGAGTTGTTATGCTGGAAGAACTGGAACATGCAAAAGCGCGCGGTGCAAAAATTTATGCAGAAGTAGTGGGATATGGTTCAACCGGAGACGCATACCACATCACTTCCCCGATCGAAGATGGAAGCGGTGCGGCAAAAGCAATGCAGCTGGCTATGGAAGAAGCGGGCATTGAGCCGAAAGAAGTGGAGTATATCAACGCACACGGAACCAGCACACATCACAATGATCTCTTTGAGACAAGAGCGATCAAAGCGGCATTTGGCGATGCGGCAAAAGACGTTGTGATCAACTCAACCAAATCCATGATCGGACATCTTCTTGGCGCTGCCGGTGGTGTGGAATTTATCACCTGTGTAAAATCCGTCGAAGAAGGCTTTATCCATCAGACGGTAGGAACAAAAGAGACCGACGAAGATTGTGATCTGAATTATGCAATCGGTGCTCCGGTAGAAAAAGAGATTCATTACGCAATGAGTAATTCTCTGGGATTCGGCGGACATAATGCAACCCTTTTGATCCGAAAATATGAAGACTAAAACAGATTAAAAAATCAGCCAAAATAACAGGATCCTTTGAAATAGTTCAAAGGTAAATGGAATAAATAAGAGGTTAAAAATGGAATTTGAAAATCTTTTAAAATTAATCAATACCGTTTCGGATTCAAAACTGACCGGATTCAAGTATGAAGAAAACGGTGTGAAGATCAGTTTATCCAAACGTCAGGATACAAAACAGACAATCGTAACCTGTGCAGAGGGCATCCAGACAGCTGCCATTCCGGCAGGTGCCCCGGTGATGCAGGCAAATGCGGCAGGACAGGTTGAAACCGGTGAATATAAAAATAATGCGGCTGTTCAGAGTGAAGGACAGCCTGAAGCGCAGAAAGCGGGCCAGATCGTGAAAGCACCTCTGGTTGGTGTATTTTATGCAGCTCCGGCAGAAGATGCAGCACCTTTTGTGACCGTAGGAGACCGTGTCAAAAAAGGACAGACATTGGCGATCATTGAAGCCATGAAACTGATGAACGAAATTGATTCCGAGTATGACGGAACCATTGCAGAAATTCTGGTAGAGAATGGACAGGCGGTAGAATATGGTCAGCCCCTGTTCCGTATTGAAGCGTAAAGAAGCCGGAAATACAAAAATTGCAGGAAATCAGAAACAGACCGTATTGACTGTAAAAAACAGGATTTTATATCAAAATGATTTCAGATGAAAAGCAGGAGGACAGACGGTGAATTCATTAACAACGAAACAGATTGAGGAAATTATCCCACATCGCCATCCCTTTTTACTGGTGGATTATATAGAAGATTATGAGCCGGGCCAGTATGCCGTGGGTTACAAATGTGTGACCTTCCGCGAAGACTTTTTCCGGGGACATTTTCCGCAGGAACCGGTCATGCCGGGCGTTCTGACCATAGAAGCACTTGCCCAGACCGGTGCGGTGGCTATCTTAAGTGAAGAGGAAAACAAAGGAAAAATCGCTTATTTTGGCGGTATCAATAAATGTAAATTCAAAGGGAAAGTGGTTCCGGGCGACAAACTGAGACTGGAAACAAAAATCATTAAGCGTAAAGGTCCCCTTGGCATCGGCGAGGCAACGGCCAGTGTGGATGGAAAAGTAGTGGTTCAGGCAGAATTGACCTTTATGGTTGGATAGGTGAGAAAAATGATAAAAAAAGTATTGATTGCGAACCGGGGAGAGATTGCTGTCCGCATCATCCGCGCGTGCCGCGAGATGGGAATTGAGACCGTTGCGGTTTATTCAGAGGCGGATAAGGAGGCTCTCCACACACAGCTGGCAGATGAGGCAGTCTGTATCGGACCGGCAGCACTTTCTGAAAGTTATCTTAGCATGGAACGCATTATCAGCGCCACGATCGTAAGCGGTGCGGATGCCATTCATCCGGGATTTGGCTTTTTGTCAGAAAACAGTCAGTTTGCACAGTTATGTGAAAAATGTAATATCACATTTATCGGTCCTGGCTCTGACATTATTGCAAAACTGGGCAACAAGCAGGAGGCGCGCAATATTATGGCTGCAGCCGGGGTTCCGGTTATTCCTGGAAGTGAAGAGCCCATATACGATGCAAAAGCCGGAGCAGAGGCAGCAAAAGAAATCGGATATCCCGTTATGATAAAAGCGGCTCTTGGCGGCGGCGGAAAAGGCATGCGTGTGGCCGAATCACCGGAAGATTTTGAACTGAATTTCCTTACGGCCCAGAAAGAAGCGGAGATGGCGTTCGGCAATAATACCATGTATATCGAACATTTTGTGCGTCATCCACGCCATGTGGAATTCCAGATCCTGGCAGACAGTCATGGAAATGTGATTCATCTTGGGGAGCGCGACTGCTCCATTCAGAGAAATCACCAGAAGATGATCGAGGAATCACCGTGTGCTGCCATTTCGGATGATCTTCGCAAAAGAATGGGAGAAGCTGCGGTAAAAGCGGCAAAGGCAGCAGGCTATGTGAATGCGGGAACCATTGAATTTTTGCTTGAAAAAGATCAGCAGTTCTATTTTATGGAAATGAACACCAGAATTCAGGTGGAACATCCGGTAACGGAATGGGTAACCGGCATTGATCTGGTAAAAGAACAGATTCGTATCGCTTCCGGTGAGACACTTGGTTATAAGCAGGAGGACGTGAAGATATCCGGTCATGCCATTGAATGCCGTATCAATGCGGAAAATCCGGAAAAAGGTTTTCGTCCGTCACCGGGTACGATTACAGATATGTATCTTCCGGGCGGAAAGGGAATTCGTATTGATACTGCCGTTTACAGCGGTTATACGATTCCGCCTTATTATGATTCTATGATTGCAAAACTGATCGTCTGGGCGGATAACCGGGAGGAAGCGATCAGCAAGATGCAGAGTGCGCTTGGCGAGGTCATAATAGAAGGAATTGACACGAATGTGGATTATCAGTATGAAATCCTGAATCATCCGGATTTCCTTACGGGAAATGTGGACGTGGAATTTATTGAGCGAATGGAACGATAAAAACGCCCTTTGTTCCGAGAACAGTATAGTAAAATGAAAAGACGGAGTAGGTTTTATGAAACTGGAAAACATGTTTAAAAAGAAAAAAAACATGACCGATGGAAAAGATTCTTCAAAAACCAGAATATTAAACGGAGAAAATATAAGAACCGAGCGGAAAAGACCGGAGGTTCCGGAAGGTCTTCTGAAGAAATGCAACAAGTGCGGAAAAGCGATCGTGACAGAAGATGTAAAGGCAAATTATAATATCTGCCCGAAATGCGGCGGCTATTTCCGGATTCATGCGTATCGCAGAATCCATATGATTGCAGACGAAGGTTCTTTTGAAGAATGGGATAAGGATCTGAATGCCGGAAATCCTATGAATTATAAAGGTTATGAGGAAAAAGTGAAAAACCTGAAGGAAAAGACCGGTCTGCAGGAAGCCATTGTGACAGGAAAAATAAAAATCGATGGTATGGATGCAGTGATCGGTGTCTGCGACGGCCGTTTCCTTATGGCAAGTATGGGACAGGCAGTTGGCGAAAAAATCGCACGGGCGGTAGAACGTGCCACCAAGGAGCGTCTTCCGGTTATTCTTTTTGCATGTTCCGGTGGCGCCAGAATGCAGGAGGGAATTACCTCTCTTATGCAGATGGCAAAAACTTCAGCCGCATTAAAAAGACACAGCGATGCGGGACTTTTATATATTTCAGTTCTTACAGATCCGACAACCGGCGGTGTAACGGCAAGTTTTGCCATGCTTGGGGATGTAATTCTGGCCGAGCCCAAAGCACTGATCGGATTTGCAGGACCCCGTGTTATTGAGCAGACCATTCGTCAGAAACTGCCGAAAGGATTCCAGCGTTCCGAATTTCTGCTGGAACACGGATTTATCGACCGGATTGTTGAACGGCACGAACTGAGAGAGGTACTGGCTCAGATTTTAAGACTGCATCCAAAGAACAATGCATCCGATGAAATGAATATTCAGGCTGATTCAGAGGAACAGAAAAATCCGGATAAAGCTGCAAAAATCCAGGCAAGAAACATGACAGCATGGGATCGTGTGCAGATATCGAGAAAAAATGACCGTCCGGTTGGCAGTGATTATATCGAATCCATTTTTGAGGATTTTATAGAATTTCATGGAGACCGTTATTATGGGGATGATCCGGCCATTATCGGCGGAATCGCAAGTTACCATGGACGTCCGGTTACTGTCATTGCTCAGGCAAAAGGCTCCAATACAAAAGAAAATATTGAGCGAAACTTTGGTATGCCGTCACCGGAAGGATACCGCAAGGCACTGCGTCTGATGAAACAGGCTGAAAAGCACCATCGTCCGGTCATCTGCTTTGTGGACACACCGGGTGCGTTCTGCGGAATGGAAGCAGAAGAGCGGGGACAGGGTGAAGCGATTGCCAGAAATCTTTTTGAAATGTCCGGAATCACGACACCGGTTTTATCGGTTGTGATCGGAGAAGGCGGCAGCGGCGGTGCACTGGCTATGGCAGTAGCCGATGAGGTATGGATGCTGGAAAATGCGGTGTACTCCATTCTGTCACCGGAAGGATTTGCCAGCATTCTCTGGAAAGACAGTACAAAGGCAAAAGAGGCAGCCGAAGTGATGAAATTGACGGCTTTGGATCTGTATGAAAAGGGTATTGTTGAAAAAGTGATACCGGAGCCGGAATGTTTTACACGGGATAATCTGACCGAGGTAACCCGAATTCTCGATGCAAAAATAGATGAATTTTTAGCTGTATATGGCAGTATGCCGGAGGCGGAGCTGCTGGATCACAGATATATGAGATTCCGTGAAATGTAAAAAATTTTCCTGAAGAATGGATTGATTCTTTTCGCCAGATACAGTTATAATGATTTCAGGAGTAACGGAGAAGATGAGGGGAACGCGATGGACACATACAAAACGATAAATGATACGCTGGTTAATCTGATCAACGAGATATGGAAAATAGAAGGCGAAGCAATCATTACGGAAGAATTTAAGGATGTAACCAATAACGATATGCATGTCATGGAGGCCGTCGGCCTTGGTGACGGAAATAATATGTCATCCATCGCAAAAAAACTGAATATAACCGTAGGCACACTTACCACGGCTGTGAACAGTCTGGTGAAAAAGAAATACGTGGAACGGCATCGAAGCGAACAGGACCGCCGTGTTGTGTACGTAAAGCTGACGGAAAAAGGTGTTGCAGCCTACCGCCATCATGAAGAGTATCACAGACAGATGACGCTAGCGGTTATGGAGCGTATATCAGAGGAGGAAATCCCTGTTCTGCTTAAGATGATCGCAGGTCTGCAGGATTTTTTCCGCGGATACGGTTCTCACGCAGACGGGAAAGAAAATAAAAAATCAGAATAAAACAGAAACACCCGGCACACAATATTTCTATATCAATCAGGAGGTAGAAATATGAATCGCTATTTGCCAATCAGGCGGGTGTACGCAAGAGAAGTTCTTGACTCCAGAGGCAATCCTACGGTTGAAGTGGAAGTGACCGTAGGCGAAGGCGTTATGGGACTTGAAGGATATACAGGCAGAACCATGGTTCCGTCAGGAGCCTCGACAGGTCAGTTTGAAGCAGTGGAATTGCGGGATGGTGACAAAGAACGGTTCTGTGGTCAGGGAGTGACAAAAGCAGTCAGCCATGTAAACGGGGAGCTGGCACAGGCCATCCTCGGTGAAAATGCATTGAATCAGATACAGATCGATCAATTGCTCTGTCAGGCTGACGGCACGGAAAACAAAGGAAAAATGGGAGCCAACGCCATTCTGGGTGTGTCCCTGGCGGTGGCAAGAGCGGCAGCAGCGGCGCTGAGAATTCCTCTTTACCAGTATCTGGGAGGAACAAATGCACGTGTGCTGCCGGTTCCCATGATGAATATTTTAAATGGCGGAAAACATGCGGATAATACGGTGGACCTGCAGGAATTCATGATTATGCCCGTGGGTGCAAAAAGTTTTCAGCATGGGATCGTTATGTGTACCGAAGTGTACCATGCGCTGAAAGAATTGCTGGTGGAAAAGGGCCTTGCCACAGGCGTGGGCGATGAAGGCGGTTTTGCACCGGATCTGAAAGATGCAAGAGAAGTACTGCAGATTATGACAGGAGCGGTGAAAAAGGCCGGATATGAAGCCGGAAAAGATATTGCCTTTGCCATAGATGCAGCATCAAGTGAATTATATCAAAGAGAAAAAGACATCTACTATTTTGAAGGAGAAAGCAAACTTGCAGGAGAAGCAGTGGAGCGCGGAACCTGCGAGATGATTCAGTATTACAAAGATCTGATCGAAGAATTTCCGATCGTGTCCATCGAAGACGGACTGCAGGAAGACGATTGGGAGGGATGGAAACAGCTGACAGAAACCATTGGGGATCGGGTTCAGCTGGTGGGAGACGATCTGTTTGTGACAAATACAAAGCGTCTTCACTGTGGTATTGACCTGCAGGTGGGCAATGCCATACTGGTAAAAGTGAATCAGATCGGAACACTGACGGAGGCTATGGAAGCAGTGGAGATGGCGCAGAAAGCCGGATACCGGGCCGTGATTTCCCATCGTTCCGGTGAGACGGAAGATGATTTTATCGCCGATCTGGCCGTCGCCTGCAATGCGGGACAGATTAAGACCGGCGCACCCTGCCGGTCGGAGCGGACTGCAAAATACAACCGACTGCTCCGCATAGAAGACAGTCTGGAAAATTGTGCAAAATTTAAGTCTCCTTTTTAATTTTTTTGCTTGTATTTTTCTGCATCTTATGATATGATTAGTTTCGGTTCATATTGGAGGTGTGGAAATGGAAATTTTAAGAATTGTTTTAAATATTATATTTGTAATAGATTGTATTGCTTTAACAGTAGTTGTCTTAATGCAGGAAGGTAAAAGCGCAGGTCTTGGTGCTCTCGCAGGCGGTAACAGCGAGACATACTGGGGAAAGAACAAAGGTCGTTCAAAAGAAGGTACTTTAAAGAAAGTGACCAAAATCATGGCTGCACTTTTCGTTATTCTTGCGCTTGTTTTAAATATGAATTTCTAATACGAAGACAAATGACACTCTTGTTTAACAGCAAGAGTGTTTTTTATTCATAAGAAAGGGGCATCTGCCCGGGGAGTAATCATTGGATAAGAAATTTGAAAAAAGAAAAGCATTGATATATGAGCTGATTTCCTCAAAAGAATATCGTCCCATGAAGACAAAAGAAATCGCTGCACTGCTGCAGATTCCCCGCTCCCAGCGTGTGGATCTGCAGCAGGTGCTGGACGAGCTGATGAATGAAGGAAAAATCGGCTTTAATAAAAAAGGACAGTATAAAAAGAAAAAAATACGTGTTTTGCCGAAAAACCGTTATTATACCGGGACTTTTATCGGAAATCCAAAGGGATTTGGCTTTGTGGAGATCGAGGGCGAAGAGGAAGATTTATATATTCCAAAAGAAAATGTACTGAACGCCCTTCATATGGACCGGGTTCAGGTGCAGATCAATCCGGAAAAAGCGGGTCGGCGCCGGGAAGGTACGATCGTAAAGATACTGGATCACGGCATCACAGAACTGGTGGGGACTTACGAAAAGAAATCGAAGGCCAATTATGGTTTTGTGATTCCGGATAATCCCAAGTTTACAAGAGACATTTTTATCCCGATTGAACAGGGCGAGGGTGCCAGTTCCGGTGATAAAGTGGTGGTGACAATTACCAGCTACGGACAGCGCAGAGAGAATCCCCAGGGACGAATCAAAGAAATCATTGGTCAGGAGGGTGCTCCGGGCACGGATGTTTTATCGATCGCAAAAGCGACCGGCATGCCTATGGAGTTCCCGGAAAAGGTCCTTCGTCAGGCAGAACGCATCTCTGAGACGTTAAACGAAGGGGATTTTTATGGAAGAAGAGATCTGCGTGACTGGGTTATTGTGACCATAGACGGTGAAGATGCCAAGGATCTGGATGACGGCGTTTCTCTGACAAGAGAGGGTGATCTGTACCGTCTTGGTGTTCACATCGCAGACGTAACCAATTATGTGCAGGCGCACAGCGCCCTTGACCGGGAAGCGCTGAAGCGGGGCACCAGTGTGTATCTGGTGGACCGTGTGATTCCCATGCTGCCGCAGCGTCTGTCAAATGGTATCTGTTCGCTGAATGCAGGCGAAGACCGCCTGACATTGAGCTGTATCATGGATTTTGACAAATCCGGAAAAATCGTGCATCACGAGATCTGTGAGACTGTAATTAACGTCAAACGCCGCATGTCCTATACAAATGTGAAGAAAATTCTTGTGGATAAAGATGAAAGTCTGAGAGAGGAATATGCGGAGCTTGTTCCCATGTTTGAAGAGATGGAACAGTTATCTGCAAAAATCCGGGCAAATCGGGAAAAAAGGGGTGCCATTGATTTTGATTTTCCGGAGAGCAAAGTGCTTCTGGATGAAAACGGCCATCCGACCGACATCTATCCGTACGAACAGAATGTGGCGACCAGAATGATCGAAGACTTTATGCTCAGCGCCAATGAGACTGTGGCAAAAGAATTCTGTCTGGCAGAGATTCCGTTTGTATACCGGACCCATGAGAATCCGGATATGGAAAAGATCGAACAGGTCTTGTCAATGGTGCGTCATCAGGGTTATACTGCTAAGAAAGCAGGTCAGGAGATCACACCGAAAGAGATTCAGACCGTAATGGAACAGATCAGGGGCAGTGCAAAAGAACCGCTGTTTTCCAGACTGTTTCTCCGTTCTATGAAACAGGCCCGTTATACGACGGACTGCACGGGACATTTTGGGCTGGCGGCAAAATATTACTGCCATTTTACATCACCGATTCGTCGTTATCCGGATCTGCAGATTCACCGTATTATCAAAGATACCATCCGCAATCGCATGAACGATGCGAAAAAAGCATATTATGAAGAATTTCTGGCTCAGGTGGCAGAGCAGTCCAGTGTACTGGAGCGCCGGGCAGAGGAAGTGGAACGGGAAACCGTGAAGCTGAAAAAGGCAGAATATATGGCGGACCGCATCGGGGATGTTTTTGAAGGTGTTATTTCCGGTGTGACCGGATGGGGCATCTATGTGGAACTGCCGAACAGTGTGGAAGGTCTGGTTCATGTGAGCAGCCTGAAGGATGATTATTATGTGTTTGATGAAGAAAATCACCGGATGGTGGGAGAAACAACAGAGAATACCTATGAGATGGGCGATAAGATCAAGGTACGTGTCTGGGATGTGGATCTTAGCACAAGGACGATCGATTTTCTTATTGCACGGTAATGCGAAGATACAAAAATGCTCTGGTGCCATATGTTTTGCGGTTGAGCCAGACAGATTATTTGATTCGCAAATATTTTTGTGAATTTGCGGGTACGCTTTGATTTGTATGCGGTTGTATTATCATATCAGGAGACTGTGCGATGAAACAGAAAGGGACGGATTAAGATATGTCAAAAGAGAGTATCAAACTGATTGCCAACAACAAAAAGGCATATCATGACTATTTTATTGAAGATAAATATGAAGCGGGTGTGGCACTTCACGGGACTGAGGTGAAGTCCATCCGCATGGGCAAATGCAGTATCAAAGAATCTTTTATCCGAATTGAAAGGGGAGAGGTTTTTGTTTACGGCATGCATATCAGCCCCTATGAAAAAGGCAATATTTTCAACAAAGATCCCCTGCGCCCGAAGAAATTGCTCCTTCACAGAGAGGAAATCAATAAAATGGAAGGAAAAATTTCAGAAAAGGGCTTTACATTAGTACCCTTACAGGTGTATCTTAAAGGGAGTCTGGTAAAAGTGGAGATTGGTATCGCAAAAGGTAAAAAGCTCTACGACAAACGCCAGGACATTGCAAAGAAAGATATGCGCCGGGAAGCCGAGCGGGAATTCAAGGTGCGGAATCTTTCATAAACCAAACAATACCTTATAATAAGGGCTTGTACTGGTTTCGACGGGGGTTTTGAAGTTAGGGAAGCCATTCGCGGGCTGGACCGCGTCACCAACCGGAACTTAAATTTAAACGCAGACGAACAGTTAGCGTTAGCAGCCTAATTGCTGCTCGTCAGCCCTGATGCACTCACACATCAGGAATCTGGCGTCGACTATGTGAGAAACGATGCAGGCAAAGCTTTGCGTCTGCAGGCGTACTATGAAGCTACTGAAGGCTGGAGCCTGTCATTTGGCGCCAGCTGGAGGGAATGTCAAAAAAATGACTGTAATGGGAGATGCCTTAATGGATAGGCTTTCGGACAGGGGTTCGATTCCCCTCAGGTCCACTGACGAGCCGGAATTCGGATATTACGAGTTTGGATTCGGATGGTTCAGTTTTAAAAAAAGTGCCGTTATGCGGCACTTTTTTTGTATCATGCCCTATTTCAGACGGCAGATTCTTTTTCACTTTTAATGGAAATTATGATAAAATAGTCCGGTAAAAAACATAATAGAAACAGAAAAGAAACGGAAAGAAAGGAAATGATATGTTAAACATCGGTTGTCATTTATCCTCGTCAAAAGGATTTTTGCATATGGGAAAGGAAGCGCAGTCCATTGATGCCAATACCTTTCAGTTTTTTACCAGAAACCCGCGGGGAAGCAGAGCGAAGGAAATCGATCCGGCGGATGCGAAGGCACTTGTGGACTTTTTGCAGGAAAACAGATTTGCCGGAATTCTGGCCCATGCACCCTATACATTAAATGCATGTTCCGATAAAGCACAGATCAGGGAATTTGCCTGGCAGACCATGAAAGATGACCTGAAACGCATGGAATATATTCCGGGAAATATGTACAATTTTCATCCGGGCAGCCATGTAGGACAGGGAACAGAGCAGGGAATCTCTTATATCACGCAGATGCTCAATGATATTCTGGAAGAAAGTCAGACCACGACGGTTCTTCTGGAAACCATGGCCGGAAAAGGTTCGGAAGTGGGCGGAAAATTTGAAGAGCTGCGTGGGATTATGGATGGTGTTGCGCTGGAAAGTCATATGGGGGTATGTCTGGATACCTGTCATGTGTACGATGCGGGATATGATATTGTAAATGATCTGGACGGCGTACTGGATGAATTTGATCGCATTATTGGTTTGGAACGGTTAAAAGCGATTCACATCAATGACAGTAAAAATCCATTTGCCAGCCATAAAGACCGTCATGAAAAAATCGGCGAAGGCAGTATTGGACTGGATGCGATGGTGCGCATCATAAATCATCCGAAATTGAGAGATCTTCCGTTTTATCTGGAGACACCAAATGAATTGCCCGGATACGCTGCGGAGATTCGTATACTAAGACAGAGTTATATAGATTAAAACATGCGTGACAGGACTTATTGACGGAGCGCATAAAATGCGGAGTGATTCGTAGGTATCAAAGGGGCAAAATACCTTTGACCCCAACATCGTTATACCAGAATATCATGATGCAATATCTTAACAAGGAGGAACAAGTTTGAAACAAAGAGGTAGTGGTTAGAGAAGAATAGAATTGCATAGCAAACAAACCATCCTTTTGGGTGGCTTCAAAAAGTAAATATAGATATGACACTTAATTCATGGCAGACACG
>JAXJSH010000145.1:0-5344 GCA_036310185.1 Lachnospiraceae bacterium
AATGTTTTTGTTCAGCTGCTCTTTCAGTTCCTGGATAGTCTGATTAAGCTGTGCAATCAACTGAGTCTGTGCATTGATTGTTGCATTCAAAGAATCTACAGTTGATGTTAATGTATTGACTTGCTGTAATAGATGTTCATTCATTTCATCTTTTGTCAATCAGACCACCTTCTTTCGCTAAAATTTGATACTTCTATTTTAACGGAAAAAGAGAAAAAAGGCGAATTACAACATTTTGCCCTTTCGTCAAAATGACTGTGGATAAGATGTCTGATACAAAGTGCAGATGCTGATAAATCCAGTATGAAATCCACAAAAAGCAGGATATCAGACAATCATCAGGGCTGCCGGATTATCGTAATCCACAATCAAAAAGGATTAAGAAGATACTTATAAAAAGTTATCCACTTTTTGTAGTGCAACAATGTCAAAACAGAAATTTTATTTTCTCTGTTTTGACTAAAAAAATCAAAGTACTCTAATGGGGTGCTGAATAGTTACCAGAAAATAAAAAATACTGGTAAGAATTATGCTTATGCATGAATACAATCCTGATTCCTGTGTCACAAACAAATAAATCAACGTAAGTACCATAACACAGCACACCTGTTTAAAAACAGATGAAAATTCAAGATAATATCCTCTTCTTAATATGTTTTTATAAGGCTGCCCAAAGAAAATCACTATAATCTGACAACACAGACAAATGCTCACCAGATTCAAATATTCATGATTTTCGTAGGGAACCCGTCCACCATAACGGAAAATATGTGCAAGAATCAGGCTTACCTGCATACACACAAAATCCAAAAGCATAAAATCCCAATGTTTCAGCCATCCCTGTGCTGATTTCTTGTACATATCAACCCTCCCTGACAAATTAAATATATTATATACTGTTCTTCTTCCGTTATCTTACTCCACGGTCACTGTGAGCAATGCTTCATTTGACTGATTCCCATCACTGTCAATTACATAATAGATAACTTCATATATACCCGGGGTATAAGTATTCACTTCACCAGATACCTGGATATGCTGGAACAACCAGTTTCTGTCATCCACATCATCCGTAATATCCTTTACGTAACTGAGGAGATTAAAATTACTTCCTACTGCCAGCGTTTGTTCATATTGCACCAGATAAAGTGCCGGACATCCCTGAGAAAGAGCCGCAATTTTGGCCTCATTCTGAGCCTCTCCCGACAATACCTCTGTCTCCGGGGTTGGTTCCGGAGTCGGCTCTGGCGTTGCCTCCGGAGTCATCTCCGCAAAAGCCTCAGCTGTTTCCGGCTCCAATGATTCTTCTGCCTGATTTTTTATTCCATTTGACGGAACTGTTATACTCACCTTTGTAACATTGTTACTTCTGTCTTTAGCTATATAGACAATCACAACGTTTTGTTCTTCTTCTTTTACCTGTACATTTTCCACACGCAGTGAATCTGTCACATCTCCATCTTGTGAATCCACAGCTTTTACACCATCTAACAGATAAGATACATCTTCAGCACCTGTATACACAGGTTCACTTTCAAATATAATATCCGGCCCCTTTTTATCATCTTCCATACTCACCAGCACAACTGCTCCAGTCAATGCTGCGGCCGCAAGTCCCATGGTGACTGCAATCTTTTTTTTCATAATCAATTCCCTTCAGTCTTTTCTAATTTACCATAGTATTTTCCGTAATACTTGCCATATTTGCCGTAATACTTACCATATTTTCCATAAGACTGTTTCTGCATATCCACTTTATTTAATACTGCTCCAAGAATTGGACAATTACTTTTTTCCAGCTGTTCTTTTACCTCCTGTGCAAAACGATAACTGATTGCACCGGACTCAACAACCATAATGACACCATCACAGGAACCTGCAATAATTGCACTGTCAATTACACTTCCAAGGGGTGGTGTATCCAGAATAATATAATCATATATATCGCGAAGGGCATTCAACATATTTTTGAATGTTTTATCGCCCAGAAGCTCTGCCGGATTGGGTGGAAACGGACCCGAATAGATAATATGGAAATTTTTCACATCTGTAGCACAGATAACATCCGTAAGATTGGACTGTCCGGACAGAAAATGAGTAAGCCCCTGAATCTCCTGCCCCGAAATATCTGACCTTCCCATAAGCACAGATTTTCTCATGTCTGCATCAATAAGCAAAGTCTTCTTTCCTGCTTCTGCCAGTGACGCCGCCAACTGCATACTTACACTGCTCTTGCCTTCATTCTGTGTACAACTGGTCAATGCAATTACTTTTTTATCTTTACCACAGAACTGAATATTGGTTCGAAGTGATTTATATGCTTCGGTTATATGATAATTATCTTTTTCAAAATATACTTTTACCTGTTTCATAATATCCTCCTACTTTCTGCGGTTTCTCTTACTCTTTTTCTTCTTACGCTTTTTATCCGATTCTGAAAGCGGAATCGTTCCAAGTGTACTGATCGCAAGATATCTCTCAATATCCTCACTGGTCTTAATCGTATCATTCATCAGATAGAGAACAATAATCACTACAGCAGCAATAAAAGCACCAATAAGCCCACCGATTGCAGCATCCCGCTTGACACTGGGGCTGCTTGGATTTTTCGGTATGTTTGCTTCATCCACCACGGTAACGGCTTCTGTCACCATAACATTCTGAATGTGCTGGGCAGACGCATCGCGAATCGCATTGGCAATATCGCATGCCATATACGGGTCCGGATCTTCCACTTTTATTGTCACAATACGTGTATCACTGGTCGTTGATACCGTAACTTTTCCCAATAACTGCTCATAAGTCATTATTTCATCTCCCCTGGTAAGACCAAGTTCCATAATGACAGATTCTATAACCTTACGACTTTTAATCATTTCCGCATAGTCATGTGTAAGAAGCGTACTTGCCTGAAGATCGCCGGATGTAACTTTACTGCTGTCCTGCTGCGCCAGCACATACATTTTTGTGGTTGACACATACTGAGGCGTCACGATGACTTTGTCATATAAAATAAATAACATAGCCACAACTATACCGGCACAGATAATGTAACCTATTTTTCTAAACACTTCACTGATCAGATCCAAAAGATCTATTTCGATTTCATTCGCTTCCTGCCTACTCGTCTCCATCTTTTTCTCCTGCCTTTCTTACTATTTTCAACGGGTTTTGAAACATTATCTTATTCTTATACACTTCACCCATTTTTTTCTCAATATATGCCGCACATTCTTTCATCCTTACAGGACGTTCCTCTGGATCATGTCCGTCACTGCCCACCAGGTGCAGTAAATCATGTTTCATCAGATTGCGGCAGAATTTCTTCACTTTTCTTCCATCTTTGCCCAGTATACTGTCTGCATTTATCTGAATGAGTACTCCCATTTCGACCAGCTCATCCACAAAATCCAGATCCCCCAAAACGCTCTCATACCGTTCCGCATGCGCAACAATGGGTTTATATCCGGAAGACAGCAAATGATACAACCGTTCTTTTATGTAGGATTTTGAATCACCACCGGAAAACTCAGTCAATACATAAGTGGTGCCCGCCATACAAAACTGCTTTCTATTTCGAAGCATTTCCACCATATCCATGCTGGCATGTAATTCACACCCCAGATACAGCTCCATATCGGGGAATTTTTTTTCTTTTTCTCTGCACAACCGTTCAAACTGTGTCAGCACCGTTTTTTCATCCGGCTCAAACATGTGATTTCTGAAATGCGGTGTCAGAATAATCAGCCGAACCCCCTGTTCATATTCTGTTTTTAACATTTCCATTGCCATTTCCATATTTTTTGCCCCGTCATCAACTTCCGGCAATATATGACAATGTATATCAGCAATTCTTTCCATTTATAAACCTCAAAAGCAGATCCTGCTTATTTTCTACTATACAGCTTCATTATAATAATATCAATAAACAAAAAATATATTTTTTTACAACTATATCAATATATCAACATTCCTTAAAATATTCAACACTCTTTTTTTTACATACCCTGACATATTTTGACATTCAAAGGAATAAAAAGATCTCTTTTACCATTTCAGTAAAAGAGATCTTTCTCACAAAAACTATAATTTTCTATTGTTCACTTTCCCCATAAATGTATCCCTGAAGATATTTACTGTTCTCATTCAGGTTGGGAACCAGAACTTCCATGCCCACACTGAGTGTCTCACAGGTATACGTTCCTTCTACCGGAATACGGTAACTTTCCATTTCTGTCATTCCGTTTGTAAAAATCGTATACACCAGACCCAGAATCTCCATATTTGTCATATCTGTAGTCAGACTCGGTAAGATTTCATCTGCCAGATCCAGTAATTCCGCAAGGCTTTTATCTTTCACTTTATTGAAAGCGGCCATCACAACTCTTCTTTGGCGATCTGTACGCTCCCAGTCTGAATTACCTACATATCGGATTCTTGAGTATGCCAGTGCCTGCTCCGGTGTAAGCGAATTCACTCCGGCATGCAAATTCCAACCGGTAGAATCTGTACCCGCCTGCGCAATCCATTTGTTGTTTGAATTCAGATAATTTGCTTCCGCTTCGTTTAACTCAATATCCAGATTGCCCACACAGGACAATGCCTCAACAAACCCCTCAAAATCCACCTCAATATTTCCATCAATATGAATGCCAAGGCTCTCCTCGATAACCTGATCCAGAAGCGGCATTCCGCCAAACTGATAAGAAGCATTGATACGGTTGTCGCTGTAACCCGGAATCGGCACATACAAATCACGCATAACAGAACTTAAAATAATTTTATTTGTCTTCTTATTCAGACTGCAGATGATCATGGTATCTGATCTCTGGCGCCCCTGACCCTCTCTTCGGTCCTGACCGATCAGAAGAATATTAATAACATCCTCATCTCTCATCACATTAACGTCCACATCATCCCAGTTAATTTCTTCCGGTGAAACAACATTCCCGGTCAGATCCAGTGAATCATCTGTTTCAAACGTTTCTTCTTCACGCGGAACAACATCAACACTGCTGCTGTCTACCTTATTAATCTTATCTAATTTTGACTGAAGGAAAGCAAAAGCTGCTATTGCCAGCAGAAGGAAAACGCCCACAGATACCAGCACGATTTTTACTGGCAACGGGATTTTTTTCTTTGTTTTCTTTTCACTGACTTTCCATTCTACATTGTTATCTGTCTTCATACTTATTTTCCGCCCTTCTGCGAAAGGCACCGATGGGGTTATGAAACCCGTTGGCGAACTTTCGCTTTTTAATCTATCTTCCTTCTGATATTATCTTTTTGATAGGACTGACACACTACAGAACACGTGGAGGTGAGTGGCGGGGCTGTATAGCGG
>JAXJSH010000146.1:0-8238 GCA_036310185.1 Lachnospiraceae bacterium
ATGGCATTATGACTAAATATGTTGTTGAAGAATCCGGTGACTTTCGTCGAGGTGAGGAAGGTGTCTTTAACGGTGATCAGTGCATTTTTATGGCACCGTCTGCACGATTCGTTCCTCAGTTAATGGGTGACCTTTTTGATTGGATGAAAGAAGCACAAAATAGCGTTCATCCTCTAATTTTAAGCAGCGTATTTCATTATGAATTTGTCTTTATCCATCCGTTCTCTGATGGTAATGGCAGAATGGCAAGATTGTGGCATACTGCGATTCTTTCCAAATGGAAGCCAGTATTTGAATATATTCCAATTGAGAGTCAGATTGAGAAGTTCCAGGACGAATATTATGATGCGATTGCCAAATGTTATGTAGATGGTGCATCTACGATTTTTATTGAGTTTATGTTATCGCAAATTGATAAGATTTTGGATGATATTTCTGTTCAGATTAGCGAGGATAATGAACAGCTTTCGGAATATATCAAAAGGCTGCTTGATGTTATGGAATATGATATTCCATATACCAGCAAAGCTCTTATGGAAAAGCTGGGGCTGAAATCAAAAGAAGGGTTCCGCAGAAACTATTTGCGCCCTGCAGCAGATATGAATCTTATCCGCATGACAATTCCGGATAAACCGAACAGCAGGAATCAAAGATATGTAAAAGTCTAAGACATTGAAGAAAGTAATTCGATAAAATGGACAGAATTTAATTTTTCGGGTATAATTTTATATAGTTATGTTCTATTTCTAAATAGGCACATAAAATATATTTGAAAGGAGTTCACTATGATAAAAAAATTACTATCCAGTGTCAGAGAGTACAAAAAACCCACTCTCTTAACATTTTTGTTCATTGTCGGAGAAGTAATTATTGAGTGTCTGATTCCATTTATCACTGCGTCCCTGGTAAATCAGATGAAAGGTGATATGGAGATGAAAACCCTTCTTCTTACCGGGCTGCTGCTTGTTGCCATGGCACTTATTTCCCTTTCCTGCGGAGGTATGGCAGGCTACACAAGTGCCAAAGCAGCCGCCGGATTTGCGAAGAATCTGAGAAATGACATTTTTGACCGCATCCAGGGATATTCTTTTGAAAACATCGACAAGTTTTCTTCCTCTTCTCTGGTAACAAGACTGACGACGGACGTAAGCAACGTGCAGATGTCATATATGATGAGCATTCGTACCGCAGTCCGTTCTCCCCTTATGCTTGTTTTCTCCGTTATTATGGCTTACCGGATGGGGGGATCCCTGGCAGCCACGTTCCTTGTGATCATTCCGGTACTTGCCATAGGACTTTTCGTAATTTCCAAACTGGCAATGCCTGCATTTCATCGTGTTTTCAAAAAATACGATAAATTAAATGAATCCATCGAAGAAAACGTAAGAGCGATGCGAGTCGTAAAAGGTTTTGCCCGTGAAGAATATGAAAAGGTGAAATTCGGTAAAGCAGCAGAAGAGATTCGCTCCAACTTTGTAAAGGCAGAAAGAATTGTTGCATTTAACAATCCGCTTATGCAGGCATGTCTGTATTTTAATATGATCTTCGTCCTTACGGTAGGTTCCAAACTTGTTATCACAAGTATGGGAAGTACCCTTGACGTTGGACATATTTCCGCAATGCTGACTTACAGTATGCAGATTCTGATGTCTCTGATGATGCTTTCCATGATTTACGTTATGCTTACCATGTCTATGGAATCTATGAAACGTATTGCGGAAGTATTGGATGAGGAATCTACGCTTAAAAACCCGGAAAAACCGATTATGGAAGTGAAAGATGGCTCCATTGATTTTAAGGATGTCAGTTTCAAATACTCAGAAAAAGCACAGAAATATTCTTTGTATGACGTAGATTTACATATCGATTCCGGTATGACTGTTGGGATTATCGGCGGAACCGGATCCAGTAAATCATCTCTGGTACAGCTGATTCCCCGTCTTTACGATGCCACAAAAGGTACCGTTATGGTGGGCGGCGTTGATGTGAAAGACTATGATATTGAGACGCTTCGTGACAGCGTTGCCATGGTGCTTCAGAAAAATCAGCTGTTTTCCGGTACGATCAAAGAAAACCTGCGTTGGGGAAACAAAGATGCTACAGATGAAGAGATAATTCACGCATGCAAACTTGCACAGGCGGATGATTTTGTTTCCTCTTTCCCGGAGGGTTACGATACTTACATTGAACAGGGCGGAACCAACGTATCCGGCGGTCAGAAGCAGAGACTCTGTATCGCGCGGGCATTATTGAAAAAACCAAAGATTTTAATTCTTGACGATTCTACCAGTGCGGTTGATACAAAGACAGACGCAATGATTCGGAAAGGCTTTAAGGAATTTATTCCGGATACCACAAAGATTATCATTGCTCAGCGTATTTCGTCCGTAGAAGAGGCGGATTTGATTATTGTCATGGATAATGGCAAGATCTCGGCAGCAGGAAACCATGACGAATTGATGGCAGGCTGTCAGATTTATCAGGAAATCTACGAACAGCAGACAAACGGAAAGGCAGGTGACGGGGATGAATAAGAAGATGGAAAAACCACATGGACCAATGGAATCTGGGTCAAAAGGCGGTCCGGGCATCAATCCGAATACCCTTTCCCGTTTGATTAAAATGTTATTCAAATTCTATCCTGTGATGATTCCGGTAACCATTGTCTGTATCGTTATCGCCGCCGTATCCTCCGCTATGCCGGCTATTTTTCAGCAGAAAGTACTTGCAGATATTGGAGAATGGTATCTCACAGGGGATTGGGCAGGAGCAGCAAAAGTTATCATGCCGAAGGTTATGATCCTTTTGTGCATTTATATTGTGGCATGGTTTGCTATTCTCTGTTACACACAGTTGATGGCAGTTATTACACAGGGATTTTTGGATAAACTGCGTCGTGAAATGTTCGACAAAATGCAGAATCTTCCGATTCGCTATTTTGATACAAACAAACATGGCGATATCATGAGCCGTTATACCAATGACATTGATACCATTCGTCAGCTGGTTTCCCAGGCTATTCCCACAACCTTACAGTGTGCCATATTGCTGGTCAGCGTATTCTGCATCATGATGTACTACAGCGTATGGCTTACCATCGTCGTTTTAGTCGGTGTTTTCGTAATCTTCAAAGTAACGAAAAGTATTGGCGGTGGTTCTGCAAAATATTTTATCCGTCAGCAGAAGTCTCTGGGAAGAGCCGAAGGCTTTATTCAGGAAATGATGAATGGTCAGAAGGTCGTAAAAGTATTTAACCACGAAGAACAGTGCTCCAAAGATTTTAAAGAAATTAATGAAGCGTTATATCAGGATGCATTTAAAGCCAATGCATTTGCCAATGTACTTGGTCCTATTATCCAGAATATCGGCAACGTGATGTATGTATTGATTGCGATTGTAGGCGGCGTGCTTCTTCTTGCCAAAGTTCCAAATCCATGTCTTTCTGCTTTATTTGCCGGGGCCATGGGCGCGCTTACCATCGACGTTGTTGTACCGTTTTTGAATATGGCAAAACAGTTTACCGGCAATGTGAACCAGATTTCCCAGCAGATTAATCATATCGCTATGGCCCTCGCCGGTGCAGAACGAATCTTTAATCTTATCGATGAAGCGCCGGAAGAAGATGAAGGTTATGTAACATTGGTCAACGCGGAGTATGACAAAGACGGCAACATAAAGGAAGCTGCGAAACATACTGGAAAATGGGCATGGAAACACCCTCATGGTGACGGAACGCTTACTTACACGCCCCTTGCCGGTGATGTGCAGATGGTAGATGTAGACTTTGGTTATGAAGAAAATAAACTGGTTTTACACAATGTAAGTCTGTATGCAAAACCTGGACAGAAGGTTGCCTTCGTAGGTGCAACCGGTGCCGGAAAAACTACCATTACCAATCTGATCAACCGTTTTTACGACATTGAAGACGGAAAGATTCGTTATGATGGAATCAACATCAACAAGATTCGCAAACAGGATCTTCGCCGTTCTCTGGGACTTGTACTTCAGGAAGTTAATCTGTTTACAGGAACTGTAATGGAAAATATTCGATATGGGAAACTGGATGCTACAGATCAGGAATGTATTGAGGCGGCAAAACTTGCCGGTGCAGATGATTTCATCACACGTCTTCCGGAAGGATATGATACACTTTTGGAAAACAATGGTGACAATCTTTCGCAGGGACAGCGACAGCTTATCTCCATTGCGAGAGCAGCGGTTGCAGATCCTCCGGTTATGATTCTTGACGAGGCGACTTCCTCTATCGATACAAGAACGGAACAGATTGTTCAGCGGGGGATGGATAAGCTGATGGAAGGAAGAACTGTATTTGTTATTGCGCATCGCCTTTCTACGGTTAAAAATTCGAATGTTATTATGGTGCTTGATCATGGACGTATTATTGAGCGTGGTACGCATGAGCAGCTTATTGAACAGAAAGGGCAGTATTATCAGCTTTATACAGGAGCATTTGAGTTAGAATAGAAGAAAAGAGATTTGCAGAAGCCGGACCTTAAAAGGTCCGGTTTTTGTATGTGAGTTTCCGGATGGTTGATTTTGTTTCTTAAAGTATCGCCCCAATCCATAGATTTTTGGGGACAAATCAGATATACTGTTACTAACTTCAAAAAATGGGAAAAGGAGAGGTTATTATGGTAGGAGTATCAACGATTATTACAGTATGCATAACATTATTTGTCAGTTTTATTTTGCCTCTTATTCTGTACATTGTATACGCTGTAAAGAATAAGGGAAAGGGGATATGGTCAGCGTGGATTCTAGGCGCAGCGGGTTTTTTTGTCCTTCAGATTGTGATCCGTATACCAATTCTAAATCTTTTGTCACAAAACCTAGGTTTTATTTCCTTTGCAGCAGAACACTATGTGCTGTACTGCCTGATACTGGCGTTTACAGCGGCGCTTTTTGAGGCAGTGGGAAGATATGTTGCAGCAAAGATTATGAGCAGGAATCTTACATATGAGAGAAGTATTGCAGCTGGATTAGGGCACGGTGGAATCGAAGCGATGCTTATTGTGGGAATGACGTATATTAACAATTTGATTTATATCATAATGATCAATACGGGAACGTTTGACGGTGTGGTAGAACAGACAGCGGCACTTGGTTTGGATACATCTTCCCTTGTGACAATAAAGGAGACACTGATCAGCAGTGGAGCAGGCATTTATTTGCTTGCAGGATATGAGAGAATTCTGACAATGATCGCACATGTGGCGCTGTCACTTTTAGTCTGCTATTTTGTGGGCAAGAAAAAGGATATGATGGGAATTCTGGTTTGTCTGATTTGTCACTGTTTGATGGATTTTACAGCACCACTGTTTAACGGGATGGCAACAGAACAGTTGGGAAATGTTTTATCCACACAGGCAGCATATGCAATTATATATATCTTTCTGACATTTATTGCTGTGGCGGCAATTTGGGTAATCCGGTATTTAAAAAGGAACTGGAATAAATAAGCGCTCTGGAATTAATTACCATCTGCTGAGCAAGTCTGAAGTAAAAGTCTGAAGTAAATGAAGCTGTATGGATGTGGGAATCAGGGATTTTCCCGCATCCGTACAGCGCGTGCCGCCTGGCGTCTGCGATTGTCATCCATGGCCGCATAATGCTTTCTGGTGGTATTTACGTCGCTGTGACCTAAAACATCGGCTACAAGGTAAATATCGCCTGTCTCCTGGTATAAGGAGGTCCCATAGGTACTGCGAAGTTTATGGGGGGTGATCTTCTTTGTAGTAGTAATTGCTTTTGTGTATTTTTTAACGAGATTTTCGACCGCCTGTACACCAATCCGTTTTCGCTGGGTAGAGTAGAAGAGTGCGTGTTCGTGACCGGCTACGGGCGTAATCCCTTTGCGAATTTCGATGTATTTCTTGAGCGCATCCTCAACCTCATCTCCAAAATAGACAATCATTTCTTTTCCGCCTTTCCGGAAAATTTTGATTCCGTTGTTTCGGAAATCAACATCTTCAATATCCAGTCCCACACATTCGGAAACACGGATTCCGGTTCCCAATAAAAGTGTCACAAGTGCCAGATCCCGTTCTTTTGTTTTCTCATAATAAACTTTTTGCTGACCAGTCAAAGTGTCGCCGCAGTGTTCAATATAATCAAGCAGCATGGCGACTTCATCTGCATCCAGGCGTATGATTGCCTTTTCGTGGAGTTTGGGCATATCGACCAGAAGGGTCGGGTTTGTCTGAATCATTTCTTTTTTGTAATAATAGGCATAGAAACCTCTGAGAGCCGACATTTTACGTTTTAAGCCACGTTCACCGTTTGTTTTCAGCTCGTCATCGGTATCTTTGTAAACCTTCAGATATTCCAGATATTCCTCGATATCCAGAGCCTTGATCAGATCCAGATCGGATACTTTAAAATCGGTTAATAAATGATTTTTAAAGTGTGGATTTTCTTCTAATAAAAACTGAAAGAAAATGCGTATGTCGTAAGCATAGGAAATACGTGTGCGGGTGGTTGTAGTGTGTTCAATACCGCGAAAATAGTCTTTGACGAAGGGCGGCATAGAGTTCAGAACTTCACGAAGCTTAAGCGTCTGCCTGATATCATTTTCTTCATGGTATGTAATTCGTTCGGGTGCCATATAAAACCTCCATAGTGTTAAGTTAACAGCAATACAAGAGAGCAATATAGATTTTTAATAAACAATCAATACTGAGATATAGTAACAATGAGATTAACCAAACAGATAATCCAAACAGATAACCCATGTAACTATTTAAAGTAATTAAATGTATAAACTGATTAATAGCGTATTCATTATATAAATTGATAAACTAAAAAATACTGTAAGGAATGCTTCTTAATATAAATCAAGTATACTACATCAAAGATTTACTTGTCAATCTATTTGAAAAACATGTGTTTGTCGTATAGATGTATATGTAATATCTGTATATATCTTATATGCTTTTAATTACCAATAAATCATGGTATCTATTATCCTACAGGGAATTTGAAAAAACTGCTGCAACTTTGCCAAGTACACAGCAGTTTTTTGGGGTGAAACGATTTGGGGAAATCGTTCGGGGATTGTAACAAATCTATTGTCATCGCTTTTGGGCTTGCGATATGAATCTATTTATAACAAAGCTCCACTCTATTCATAATAAGGCACGCACAAATAAGATCCATAATGCAGATCATCGCCTGTCAGATTATTAATCTGTTTCACTTCTTCAATATAAGCACGTATATCGGAATAGCCAGCTCCCATGTAACGATCGGCGATATCCCAGAGACAGTCGCCCTGTTCAACCATAACACATTTGTACTGCTTTTCAGAACCGTCTGGATTGGTGTTCTGAGCGTTTGTGCTGATCGCTCCGGCTTTCAGACCGGCAAAAGCTGCACAAAATAAGAATATGGATAATAAAATGGCACTCTCTATAGCTCGACGTGCTTTTCTGCGTTTGTTGCGTTTTACAAGTTTCTGGACACGATTGTTTTCCCTTCTATTTTCTCTTCTCATCATATGGCCCTACCCCCTTCTGCCTGATTCATAATACGAATATTATGATCGACAGTAATTTAATTCGATCAAATGTTCACGAACGGATGTTCTGAGATTATATTACAACAAGAACAGATGTTTGTCAATGCATTTTGATAAAAAACCGAACAAATATTCGGAATATATGTTTGCATTTTTTTAATTGGTGTGTTATTATATATTTAGCAAGTCAACTGCTCTATTTTTTGACGAATGAATTACACTTTTGAATATATATTATTGGGATAAAACGGAGGTACCTAACATGGCATATGGAAAAATCAGTGCAAAACAGCAGGAAATCTTGGAATATATCAAATCTGAAATTTTAAATAAGGGATTTCCGCCGTCGGTTCGTGAAATCTGTGAGGCGGTTCATTTGAAATCCACTTCTTCGGTTCACTCTCACCTTGAAACACTGGAAAAGAACGGATACATTCGCCGTGACCCGACGAAGCCGCGTACGATTGAGATACTTGATGATAATTTTAATCTTACACGCCGTGAAGTTGTAAACGTGCCCCTTTTGGGCTCTGTGGCTGCCGGACAGCCCCTTTTAGCTGTGGAAAACGTTGAGACCTACTTTCCTATTCCTGCTGAGTATATGCCGAACACACAGACTTTTATGCTGAAAGTAAAAGGGGAAAGCATGATAAATGCAGGAATCCTGGATGGGGATCAGGTGATCGTAGAACAAAAAGATA
>JAXJSH010000147.1:0-6488 GCA_036310185.1 Lachnospiraceae bacterium
CCAATAACAATATTTTCGAATACAGTACTTCTTCCAACAACCGGGATGGTCTGGCCATTCAGGCAGCGGCGGATGCACTTCTGGAGCGGGAGGAGGAGAATAAGATCATGATCATCCTCAGTGACGGGCGTCCCTATGATGTGATTCTGAACCGCCCAAATGCCCGCAATCCGCAGCCCTATCAGGGAAAATACGCGGCCAGAGACACCGCTTTTGAAGTGCGGAAACTGAGAAATCTGGGCGTGGCGGTGCTGGGAGTGTTTGCCGGGGAGGAAAAAGATCTGTCCACGGAGAAAAAGATTTTCGGCAAAGATTTTGCTTATATCCGTGACATTGGGAAATTCAGCCGTACGGTCGGCCGTTACCTGATCCGTCAGTGGGAAGCGTAATGTTTTAATTATTTGCTATGTCATATTGTGGAAAATGCCAGTTTTACTTGCGAAATGAAAATTTTTTTGGTAAAATATATGAGAACTTATATCAAAAGAGGAGAAAGAGGAATGAAGGAAAAAGACACATTCAAACCTTATGTGAGCGCAGACAAAGTTTTGCCTGAGTTCACTGTTTCATCGATTCTGATCGGTGTTATTCTCGCTGTAATCTTTGGTGCAGCGAATGCATACCTGGGACTTCGTGTAGGTATGACGGTATCCGCTTCTATCCCGGCAGCTGTTATCGGTATGGGCGTTTACAAATTTGTAAAAAGAAAAGATACAATTCTTGAGAGCAATATGGTTCAGACCATTGGTTCTGCAGGTGAATCCCTGGCAGCGGGTGCTATTTTCACCATGCCGGCACTGTTCTTATGGGCAGCAGAGGGAAAAGGCGATATGCCAGGTATCCTTGAGATTACATTGATTGCCTTATTTGGCGGTCTTCTCGGCGTATGCTTTATGGTTCCGCTGAGAAAAGCCCTGATCGTAAAAGAACATGGCACTTTACCATATCCGGAAGGAACGGCATGTGCAGAGGTACTTCTTGCAGGTGAAGAGGGCGGCGCAAATGCATCTACCGTATTTATCGGTATGGGTATTTCTGCGGTATTGAAATTTATCGTAGACGGTCTCAAAGCAGTGGGCGGTGTTATCACTGTTACCATCAACAAAATTCATGGTGAGATCAGTACCGAAGTATATCCGGCCCTTGTCAGCGTTGGTTATATCTGCGGTTTCAAAATTTCATCCTACATGTTTGCCGGCGGTATCATCGGATGGCTGGTTCTGATTCCGGCTATTTATCTGTTTGGTTCCGAAACGATTCTGTTCCCGGGTACCACAACCATCGCTGAAATGTGGGCAGAAGGCGGAGCTTCCGCTATCTGGGGCAGTTACATCCGTTACATTGGTGCAGGTGCCGTGGCAGCAGGCGGTATTATCAGTCTGATCAAATCACTTCCGCTGATCGTGCGTACTTTTGCAGATGCCATGAAGGGATTAAAAGGTTCCAAGGGCGGAGTGAATGAGTCAAGAACAGATGCTGATATGAAATTGCCGGTTATTCTGGCTATGATTCTTGTGATTACTGTCTTGATCGCACTGGTTCCGCAGGTTCCGGTTAACCTCATCGGTGCACTTATCATTGTAGTATTCGGTTTCTTCTTTGCTACCGTATCTTCCAGAATGGTAGGTCTGGTAGGAAGCAGCAACAACCCGGTATCCGGTATGGCGATCGCAACTCTGCTGGCTACCACTTTGATCCTGAAAGCAACTGGTATGACCGGTATCGCAGGTATGACTGCAGCAATCGCGATCGGTTCCATCATCTGTATCGTAGCAGCTATGGCCGGCGATATGTCTCAGGATTTGAAGACCGGTTATATCCTTGGTGCTTCACCGAAAAAACAGCAGTACGGTGAAATTATCGGTTCTCTGGTTGCAGCTGTAACCATCGGTTTTGTACTGTATCTGTTAAATGAAGCATGGGGATTCGGTACTACTGAGCTGGCTGCACCGCAGGCAACTCTGATGAAAATGATCGTAGAAGGTGTTATGGATGGAAACCTTCCGTGGACACTGGTATTTATCGGTGCATTTATTGCAATTGCAGTAGAACTTCTTGGTATTCCGGTACTTCCGTTTGCTATCGGTCTGTATCTGCCGATCAAACTTTCATCCTGTATCATGATCGGTGGTGTACTGCGCTGGGCACTGGAGAAAAAGAAATATGCAGACGAAAAACAGAAAGAACGCGTTATCAGCAACGGTGTTCTCTGCTGTTCCGGTATGATTGCCGGCGAAGGTCTTGTTGGTATACTTCTTGCCATTTTTGCAGTCATCAATATCGGCGGAAAGTCACTTGGTGACATCGTGGACATTTCCGGAATCGTTAACTTCGGACAGGCTGGTGGACTGGTCGTTCTGGCATTGATCGTACTGGCAATCCTGAAATTTACCATCTGGAGTAAAGACGCGAAAAAATAAGAATGAGTAAAAAAGAAGAAAAAAATATTCTGGATTATGTCCCGATAAAGAGCGGGACAGTAGACTGGGATGTGGATGAAAATGGAGCTGTGATCATCCATATGGAAAACAGGGGCTTCTTTGCCAAAGTGGCACAGGTGGCCTTCAACCGGCCCAGATACAGTCATATTACGCTGGAAAAGTTCGGCAGTTTCATCTGGCAGAAAATAGATGGGGAAAAAACCATTTATGATATTGCCATAGAGATGAAAGAAGCGTTCGGAGAAGAGACAGAACCGCTGTACGACCGGATTCTGCAGTATTTCCGGACATTATATGGACATAATTTTATCAAATGGAAAATATAATTTAAAATAGGATACGGGTTTAGGATCATTGGCAATTTCTGCGATTGTAACCAAGTTCTAAATTGACCATCATGCAGTGATAACTTATTAACAAGGATACAAAGATGCTGCGGACGAGCTTTCACGGAACCTTCGGGCATCTGGTGAATGCGGTTTGTCCGCAGCATTTTTATATATTATCAGTCCTGGAGAGAGACTATAAATTCTACTACTAAAAATGCGAGGTGATGGGAATGAAAAAGAAACTTTTGGCAATGCTACTCACTTTTTCTATGCTGGCCGGCTTGATGCCTGAGACTGCGGTACATGCGGCGGAGGGGCCCCAGGACGGGCAGGTTGAGTATGTGGGGGGTACTACAAGTACCGACCCGGATGCGACCTATGGAATTGAAATCAGTAAAACCATAGAGGCAATCGAGGGAAAAGAAAATTATTTTGATATAACATTGACGGCAACAACGAAAAGGCACAAGGTGGATCTTTCTACGGATGTAATTGTTGTAATGGATATATCAAACACAATGAATGATCCTATAACAAATGGAACCACAGCAGCTACAGATAAAAAACTGTATCAGGCAAAAGCGGCGACGAACTCGTTTATCAGTCAGTTTGCCACAAATGATAATCTGGATGAAAACAGAAAAATTGGTGTAGTAACTTTTAATACAGACGCACAGGTGGCTGTACCATTGACGGAAGCCAATGATTATTATGATTTTGATGATTCAAACAGTACAGATGATATCTATGCAAAAGTAAATGCAATCTCTGCACCAGGATTTGAAACAGACCGAAGATTTACAAATGTTGAAGCGGGTCTTCGGCTTGCGGGAAATCTTCTGGAAGAATCAGAGGCAAGATACAAATATATTATATTACTGACGGACGGATTCCCGACTACCTATATTCAATCGGGAAGTGACAGTACAACAAATATTACCGGATATCTGAATATTATGGGATGGACTGCATATGATGCAAGCCGAATCGATACCGACGGATATTTTGCAAACACCCGGCTTGGAAGACCTTGCTGCGGCGGTGTTAACTACAGTAACAAGGGTGCTGAGAAAGCAAGTGCAGTTGCAGCTGAGCTTAAGGCTTCCGGTATGAACATCTTCTCGGTGGGAATTGACCTGTATGGACAGAGCATTTCCGGTTATCTGGAAAGTGAAAAAAATTATTACAGCTACTCCACCATCGATACCACAGGTATGGAAGATGGCGAAAGCTATGTGATTGGTGACACTTACGACACATACCGCGGATGGCTGGAAAACAGCATTGCCGGCGGTACACTGCTGGAAAACAGTAACAACCGGTATTCGGACGGTGATAACCAGGCAGAACTGGAATCGGACTTTGCTGCAATTATGTATGACATTGAGCATGCTCCGGAAACTACAATGCGGGAATTCTATACACTGGATCCGATGAGTGATATTGCCGATTTTATATCATTCTATGACAAAGATGGTAATCTTACTGCAGATCCAAACAGGCTGACAGGCGAATCCAAACAGAATGCAGAAGATACGGCTGTATACAGCGAGTCCGATGATGCGATCAACTGGAATCTGCTCGCGTCCGGTTACACGATGGATGGGGAAAAACTGGTATTTGATATTACGTATCGTGTAAGACTGAAGAATGAGAAGGAAGGCTTCAGCTGGTCGACAGCATACAGGACAAATGATACCACAACCCTTAACTATTCCCAGAAATACGAAGAGAGCGGAGAGGATGTACCGGGCGGCAGCGGCCAGATGGAATATGACATTCCGGAGATAGAAGGATATTGTGGTGAACTGGAGTTTGTAAAAGTAGATGCAGACACGGGAGAAAAAATCCCCAATGTAACCTTTACCCTCCAGCATTACGGAGACAACTGTTCTGTCTGCGAAGGAGACGCGGATATTCCCCAGCGGACAGCGGTAAGTGATGAGAATGGAAAAGTAAGTTTTTCCAATATCCCTTCGGGTCATGAATATATTCTGATCGAGACAGTTCCCGATGGATATGCACCAATACATAACCATGCAGTAATCGTATCTTATGGCGAAACATATATCGGAACAAAGTCGGAAGAAAATAAACTGGTTGACGGAAAATTGGGCGGTGTTGAATTTACGGTAAAAAACACAAAAGTAGAACCGGTAGAATTACAGCTTCAGGTTTCCAAAACACTGGATGGCTCCGTTCCGGAAGAAGGAGCATTTGTATTCCTGCTTTCAGGAACAGGTGTTGATGGTGTTCAATACCACGAACATGTCAGAAATGATGAAGATGGCAAGGCAACGTTCAGCAGAATGATTTTGGATGTGCCGGGTACATATAATTACACAATCAGTGAAGTTGCAGGTTCCGATACAGGCATTGTGTATGATGCAGCAGAACATACAGTACAGATTGTTGTAGAAGAAACGGAAAATGGATTTGCTTACCAGGCGAGCGTTTCCGTTGACGGCGGCGAAGCAGTGACATATGTGGGAGAAGAAAATACCATTGAACTGATTCATGCCGGTTCCTTCATAAATGCATCAAGAGAAGCCGCAAGTGTAGTTCTGAAAGCGGAAAAAAAACTGTTGGATGTAAATGGCGAAGCGACAGCTCTGACGGAAAATCAGTTCAGCTTTGTGCTGAAAGACTCAGAAGGAACTGCGATTGAGACCGTGGGCAATAGAGCAGACGGAACTGTGGAATTCTCTCAAATCGAATACGACACGCCGGG
The DNA here is from genome assembly GCA_036310185.1 of Lachnospiraceae bacterium. Lineage (GTDB taxonomy): Bacteria > Bacillota > Clostridia > Lachnospirales > Lachnospiraceae > JALENY01. The sequence continues at coordinate 5,502 of JAXJSH010000147.1, forward strand.
AATTTATACCTACACGATTTCAGAAGCTTCCGGTACCAGCAATGAGATCCTTCAGGATAACGGTGTTTATACCGTGATCGTAAAAGTTACTGCACCGGAAGATCTGACCAGTGCGGACGGGCTTACGGCAGAAGTAACATACAGGAAGAATGGTGTGGAAGTTGAAAGTGCAGCATTCACAAATAAGGAAAGAAAACTTCCGGAACTGAGTCTGACAGGACTTAAAACATTGAATGGAGAAATTCCGGCTGCCGGAGAGTTCCAGTTCAGAATGGTTGAATTTGACAGAACATCGGGCACGGAAAAAGCAGAAACAGAGCAGATTGTTTCGAACGATGCAAATGGTTTGATCCATTTTGAATTTGATGACATTATCGCCTATATGGCAGCCCAGGAGCTGGAAAGCTCGAGAACGGCAAGGGTAAGTGCATGGCATCAGTTCAATATCTATGAAGTGCCGGGGGAAAGTTCGGTAAATGGTGAATATATTGAGTACGACGGCGTTTCCTACCGCTTATACCTCAATGTGCATATAGACAGCACCAAAGACTATTATCCGCTTAGCATCATATTGACCAAAGTGGATGAAAACGGCGATGAATCGGTAATCATCCGGGATATGGAAGGTTCATACAGCCATACGATCGGAGTCGAAGGCGCATATGATCTGAAATTTGAAAATACTTCTAAAGTAAAAGTAAATCTGGAAGCAGTTAAAAAATATGAGAAACAGGATGGAACTGCTCTGGATGTGGAAGAAGGACAGTTTATCTTTATTCTCCATGATGAAAACGGAAATGAGATTGAGACTGTAACCAATGCAGCAGATGGAAGTATTGCATTTGGCACGCTTGAATTTGATGTATCGGATGTTGGCACACACAGATATGTTATTCATGAAAATACGGCAGAGGCAGACAGAGATAAAGACATATTCTACGATGAGTCACTGTTCACGGCAGAATTTGAAGTGAAGATGGATGAAAA
>JAXJSH010000148.1:0-57817 GCA_036310185.1 Lachnospiraceae bacterium
ACAGAAGCCGGAACAAAGACATACACATGCAGTTCCTGTAATGCAAGCAGAACAGAGAGCATTGCGGCTACTGGTCACAGTTGGAATGCAGACTATACGATCGATCAGTCTGCGGCCTGTACCGTTGCTGGAAGCAAAAGCATTCACTGCGGCATATGTGATACCGTGAAAGAAGGAACGGAGCAGAGTATTGCAGCTACCGGACACAGTTGGGGAACAGGAAAAGTGACGGCAGCAGCAACCTGTACAGAAGCAGGAACAAAGACATACACATGCAGTTCCTGTAACGCAAGCAGAACAGAGAGCATCGCAGCCACCGGTCACACTTATGGTGCGTGGGCAGTTGTAGAGGCGGCTACGACCAGACAGGAGGGGCGCGAAGAGCGTATCTGTGACACATGTGAGCATGTAGATGTCAGAGTGATTCCGAAAAAAATATTAACCATGTTTACGGATGTAAAAACCAGCGACTGGTATTATGATGCAGTTACTTATGTATATGAAAATGGTCTCATGACCGGCCTCAATACCACAACCTTCGGTCCGGGTGAAGCGCTCTCCCGTGCCCAGTTTGCAGTCATCCTGCATCGAATGAACGGAACCCCTGAAGCTGCTCATACAGCAAATTTCCCGGATGTAGCAGATAATACCTGGTATACGGATGCGGTTCTCTGGGCAAACAGTATCGGAGTTGTAAATGGATACAGTGATACCGGCAAATTCGGCCCTGGGGATAATATTACCCGTGAACAGATGGCTCTTATGATGTATCGTTATGCAAATCATATGGGATACGATACCAGTGTAAAGGCTGATTTTGGCAAATTCAAAGATGCTGCCCGCGTAAGTTCGTTTGCAGCGGAGGCCATGAAATGGGCTGTAGGAAACGGAATCATCACAGGAAAGAATAACGGTACGACGATTGATCCGCAGGGAAATGCGGCCCGTGCGGAATGCGCCACGATTATCATGCGTTTTATGGAAAAATATGGAAATTAATCTTGCAAAAGTCCGGCTTTGCCCATGGGGAGCCGGACTTTTTTCTGTCAACACAGTGGCGGAGGCAATCGGACTGTGCTATAATGATGTCGGGGTCAAAATACCTTTTGACCCCAACATCATTTTGTATGTAAAAACGCGCCGACAGGAGAAATGTAATTTGCAAGGAGAGTACAGTATGGAAACACATAATTACGATATGATAGATTTTGAACAGGTACGTCTGGAACTGGAAGACAAATTTCTTTTATCAACAAATTGTATGAAAAAGACAGCAGTCAGTCCGGAGGATATTCGCTGGACAAGCGATGACGAAAAAGTAGTGTCTGTGGATAAAAAGGGGACTGTGACGGCCAACGGACTTGGAACGGCTGTAGTGACAGCCAGCCTTGGCGAAAACAAGGCAAAATGTTTCTTTAAGGTAATCGAAAAACAGTTTCCGTTTAAGGATGTCACAGAAGATGACTGGTATTATGAAGCGGTTGATTTTGTGAGACGCAGCAATTTGATGAACGGACAGGATAAAAAGACGTTCGGACCTGCAGGCATGCTTACACGTGCCCAGTTTGCCATGATTCTTTACCGTATGAGCGGAGCACCGAAAATAGAATACACGGAAAAGTTCAGTGATGTACCAAAAAACGAATGGTTTGCAAAAGCGGTACTTTGGGTGGATCGTGTGGGAATTGCCGGCGGTTATTCCGGTACAGACATGTTTGGACCAAATGATAATATCAGCCGGGAACAGATGGCGGTCATGATGTATCGATATGCCGGTTATAAAAATTATGATACCGGTTTGAGGGCTGATATCAGCCCGTATGAAGATGCTTCGGTTGTAAGCGATTATGCGGCAGATGCGATGAAATGGGCAGTCGGCAGCGGTATTCTGACCGGCAAAAACAATGGAGCAATACTGGAACCGCAGGGACTGGCGATGCGGTGCGAATGTGCGATGATCATAATGCGGTTTGTAAAAAAATATGAGGACTAAAGAGGGTTTGCAAAGTATTATGCATGCCGAAAACAGCAGGAGGATTGTTTAAAATGAAACGAAACTGTTTATTGCTATTGCTGCTTGTTCTCTTTGTTTCCTTTGGAAATGTGCAAAAGGTAAATGCAGCGGAAATTTCGCATTCAGAGACAGAAAATGTGCAGGCTGATCAGGAAGAAATCTCTTTTACCTGTATAAACCCTCTGTATGAATCGATAATCAGAGAAGAGGATATTCCGTCCCGGTCAAACGATGCGGCCCTTTTTTCAGAACCCTATTATCTGACTTCTTATCAGGAGGTTGCAGAGGAACTTCGCTGTGCGATGGAAAACCGGATAGAAAATCCTACTCTGTATTATGCCGGAACCGGAAAGTTCAGTCAGTCCGTATTCGAACAGTGGATAGAAATGGCGCTTTCGGAAACAGGAGTTCCGACACAGGGGGATTATCTGAGATGGCAATATGGGGGATGCAATGCAAGCGCCACCATAACTTTGGACGGCGGAATATATTATCAGAAGATAAATCTGAACTTTGTCTATTATACCACTTATGAAGAGGAAGAATATGTAACCGGCCGTGTTCATGAAATTATTGAGAGTTTTGGTCTGGAGGAAACAGCTACTGAGTACCAGAAGATAAAAACAGTATATGAATATATTTGCAGTCATGTAGTGTATGATATGAGTCATCTGTCAGATGTAAGTTATGTAAAGCAGTTTACTGCGTATGCGGCACTGCATGATGGAAAAGCTGTTTGTCAGGGATATGCGAATCTTATGTATCGCTTATTGTCTGAGATGGGTGTAAGGAGCCGCATTATTCCGGGAAATTCCAATGGTCAGGCCCATGCATGGAATATTGCGGAAATCAGAGGTGCATTTTATTATCTGGACGCTACCTGGGATGCCGGAAAACGAAAATACAGCTATTTTCTTAAGGGGAAGAATGATTTCCCGTATCACACAAGTGACAGTGCCTATTGTACGGATGCATTTTTCAGCAGCTATCCGGTCTCTGATTACGAATTTCAGGAACCGGCCGTTCTGGAGTTTGAGGATATTTTTGAGGACGACTGGTATTATGATGCGGTAAAATACGTAAGTGAAAGAGATCTGATGACCGGACTGAATAAAAGTACTTTTGGCCCTGCGGATATTCTGTCCCGTGCCCAGTTTGCAGTAATTTTACATAGAATGAACGGTGAGCCGGAGATGGAATATGAAATGGTATTTCCGGATGTTCTGGCTGGGACATGGTATACAGATGCTGTTTTATGGGCAAATGATGTGGAAGTGATAACCGGGTATTCCGATGGAAGATTTGGACCGGCTGATTATATTACCCGGGAACAGATGGCTGTTATGATGTATCGTTTTGCCTGCCGCTGCGGATATGGAGAGAATATGGCGGATGATTTTGAGGGATTTGAGGATGCGGAAAAAGTGAGCGATTTTGCCTGGGATGCCATGAGATGGGCAGTGGGGAACGGCATGATCAGCGGAAAATACAATGGAACGGTTCTGGATCCCCAGGGGAGTGCAGCCCGCGCAGAATGCGCGACGATTATTATGAGATTTAAAGAACGATTTGGTATCTGACTAATTTAGAGGAGGTCAAACATGACAACATTCAAAAAAACAATTTTCGCTGTATTGAGCCTGTGCTCCGGGATTTTGACGGCAGTACCGGCAATGGCAGCAGATCTGGAGGTGTTTGCGGGGGAGAACGTGGAACAGGTACAGGCTGTGGATACGGATTTGCCCATTTGTTATGCGCAGCCGGATATGTCGCAGGTGGATGCGATAGGATTCAGTGGGGAAGAATGGGAACTTCTTTATCGTACGAATGTGCTTCGACTGGAAAAGGGAAACCAGGCAGAAGGGGTTACCGTATTTAAAAAACTTCAAAGTGCGGCAAATATAAGAAAGCAGGAACTTCCGGAACTGGAAAATCTGTCTCATGAAAGACCAGGCGGCGGAGAATTTAAAGATATACTGGATGAAACCGGAATCACATATACATATTGTGCCGAAAACTATTCAAAGGGACAGAACTCTGCTAAGGCAGCAGCAGAGAACTGGTATGGAATCACCGGTTACAGAACAAATATGCTGAATGCAAGCTATTCCCACATGGCAGCGGGTCATTCTTATGCAGATGGCACAGATTACTGGGTTCAGCTGTTCATTGGAGACTGTACTCCAACGTCCATTTCGGTCTTAAATGATTCGGATCTGATCTATGGAATGGAGGAAGATCAGACAATTGATGGATTTGGCTTTATACTTGAGGTCACATGTGAGCATGGAACTTCTTATATGACCCTGATGGACAGAATGTGTACATATGACAAGAACCTCCTGAATGAGGTGCAGGATGTTACGGTAAAGTATAAAGGAGCCCAGACAACGTTTAAACTTTGTGTGCTGGAAAAGCTTCCATATGAAGATGTTTCCGAGTACGACTGGTTTTACAATTATGTGGCAGACGCATATTACAATGGTTTGATGACCGGGCTGGACAGCACCACGTTTGGACCGTATGAATCTGTAAGCCGCGCTCAGTTTGCGGTTATTCTGCATCGTATGGAAGGGGAGCCGGATATAACATACTCGGATGTATTTCCCGATATTTCCAAAGGAACCTGGTATACAAATGCTGTCCTGTGGGCCAATAAGAATGAGATTGTCACAGGTTACACGGATACGGGCAGATTCAGACCGGCAGAATATATTACCCGTGAGCAGATGGCTGTTATGATGTACCGATATGCCAGATATCTTGGCTACAGTGCCGGTGAGAGAGCGGATATCAGTTCCTATGCGGATGCATCCGGCGTAAGTGCATATGCAAAAGAGGCAATGCAGTGGGCGGTTGCAAATGGTATTATCACCGGTAAAAATAACGGAAAGTACTTAGAACCCCAGGGGGTTGCAAAACGTGCGGAATGTGCCACAATTATTTCAAGATTTGTTTTTCAATATCTTAATGGCTGATATTTTGTATTTGTGATACCAGGGTCAAAAGGTCACATGTTTCATGCCTGCATGAAAAAATGTGACTTTAAGACCTCAACATCTATTTATATAAAAGGAGGATATGTGTATGAGGAAAAGAAAATTTGGTTTTTGTGCATTGATTGCAGCATTCAGTATGGTATTTGCTGCACCTGTGATGGCTGAAACGACGGAAAATGTGCAGGGATCCGCAGACGAACTGCCTGTGATGCACGCAGCCCCGGATACTTCGGGACTGGAAGCGATTGATTTTAACCTGGAGGAATGGGAGGTACTTTATCTGACAAATGCAGTGCGACTGGAAAATGACCTGGAACCCGTGTCTGTTTTTAAAGAACTGCAGGATGCAGCAAATGTCAGAAAATCGGAAATAGAGTCTGTCTTTTCTCATACCAGACCAGATAATACCGGAATGGAGACTGTCCTGTCAGAAAAGAATGTGGCATGGGATACCTGCGGAGAGAATATTGCAAAAGGGCAGGATTCATCGACAGAAGTAATAAATGCATGGTGGAATAGTGATGGGCATCGGAGTAATATTCTTAACAGCGAATATACCCATATGGCGGCCGGATTTTCCTATACAACAAATTATCCGTACTGGCTGCAGCTCTTTACCGGAAGCTGTGAACCCACATCCATCAATCTTCTTCTGGATACAGACGTGACATATCTGATGGAATCAGATGAAACGGTTGACGATTTGGGGGTTATTCTGGAGGTGACCTGTGAACATGGAAAATCTTATTTGCCGGTATTGGATGAGATGTGTACGTATGATGGGTCCTTATGGGATGAGACACAGGATATTCAGGTTTCCTATCGTGGACTGAGCACAACATTCCGCGTTAGTATTGTGGAAGAGATGCCTTTCACGGATGTGGGGGAAAATGAATGGTTTTATGATTATGTTGCCAATGTTTACTACAATGGAATCATGACTGGTTTGAACGATACAAAATTCGGACCGTATGAATCCCTTTCCCGTGCACAGTTTGCTGTGATTCTGTACCGTCTCCAGGGGGAACCAGAGGTTACTTATAATGGAAAATTTCCGGACGTTCCAGGTGGAATATGGTTTACGGATGCGGTTGCCTGGGCAAATCAATATGGTATTATTACGGGATATTCAAACGGAACATTCGGACCGGCTGATTATATTACCCGCGAGCAGATGGCGCTTATGATGTACCGTTATGCCAGTGCACTGGGGTGTGATACCAGTCAGCGTGAAGATTTCAGCCGGTATAAGGATGCTGCCCGCGTGAGCAGCTTTGCGAAAGAAGCGATGCAGTGGGCGGTTGCGAACAGAATTATTACCGGAAAATATAATGAGACTGCCCTTGAACCGCAGGGAACTGCCAGCCGTGCAGAATGTGCTACGGTGATTTCAAGATTTATTTTTGATTATTTATACAATCAGATATAAACGGGTTATATGGTATGATTTTTAATCCGGGGGACCGTAAGGTTTCCCGGATTTTCATGTCCGGGCATACAGGGAGGGCATCGGCCGGATTCAAGGTTGCGATTATAAAAGGATAATGCTATAATAACTAAAGTAATAACATGAGGGGGACATTTTTGGCAATACTGAAAACGGGTATTGCTAATTCGTATGTTCCGAAAAATAGAAAATTGAGATGGAGGTCTACAAATGAAAGGTATTATTTTAGCAGGCGGTTCCGGAACAAGATTATATCCACTTACCAAAGCAGTGTCAAAGCAGATTTTACCGGTTTATGACAAACCGATGATTTATTATCCATTATCCACATTAATGCTGGCGGGGATCAGAGAAATTCTGGTTATTTCTACACCTCGTGATCTGCCTGTATTTAAAGAACTGCTTGGAACCGGCGAACAATTAGGTTTAAAGATGGCTTATGCAGTTCAGGAAGAACCGCGGGGACTGGCGGAAGCATTTATTATTGGGGAAGAATTTATCGGTGATGATAATGTTGCACTTGTTTTGGGAGATAATATTTTCTATGGGCAGAGTTTTTCAAAAGTACTGAAGAATGCTGCTGAGAGAAAAAGCGGTGCCACTATTTTCGGATATTATGTAAAAGATCCGACCGAGTACGGCGTGGTAGAATTTGATGAAGAAGGAAATGCACTTTCAATCGAAGAAAAACCGAAAAAACCGAAATCAAATTATGCAGTGCCAGGATTGTATTTTTATGATAATGATGTAGTGCAGATTGCAAAAAATGTAAAGCCGTCTGCAAGAGGTGAACTGGAGATTACCAGTGTAAATAATGAATATTTGCGCAGAGGTACATTAAAGGTAGAAACATTGGGACGCGGATTTGCATGGCTGGATACCGGAAATCATGATTCCCTGCTGGATGCTGCTGATTTTGTGGCTGCTTTCCAGAAACGGCAGGGCCTGTATATTTCCTGCATTGAGGAAATTGCTTATAAGAGAAACTTTATTGACAGAGAGCAGCTGGAACAGCTTGCACAGCCGCTTTTGAAAACAGCATACGGACAGTACCTGATGGATATTGTAAATGGATTATAAGAGCGAGAAAGGTGAAACATATGAAAGTTTTAGTGACAGGAGCAAACGGATATATCGGTTCTCATGTGGTAACAGAGCTACTGGCCCGCGGACATGAAGTATATGCAGCAGACGTGAATTTTTCAAATATAGATCAGCGTGCAATTCCGGTTAGGGCCGATCTTTTTTCCGGAAGTCAGGATATCTATAGAGAAATGATGGAGCCGGATGTATGCATTCATCTTGCATGGAGAAACGGATTTGTTCATAATGCGGACAGTCATATTCTGGAGCTGCCTGCTCATTACCTGTTTCTCAAACATATGATTGAAGGCGGATTAAAGCATCTGGTTGTAATGGGAAGTATGCATGAAATCGGATACTGGGAAGGTGCTATTGATGAAAATACGCCATCTAACCCGCTGTCGTTGTATGGTGTTGCAAAAAATACACTTCGCCAGATCATGAAGGAAGTAGCTGCCAAAGAAAACATATGTCTTCAGTGGATTCGGGGCTATTATATCATGGGAGATGATTTGAAAAATAACTCCATATTTGCCAAGATCCTGAAAGCATCAATGGAAGGCAAAAAGACATTTCCGTTTACCAGTGGGAAAAATCTGTATGATTTTATCCGGATTGAAGAACTGGCCAGACAGATTGCGGCAGTGTCGGAGCAGACGGAAGTTGATGGAGAAATCAACTGCTGTACTGGAAAGCCGGTATCGCTGGCAGAACAGGTGGAAAGTTTTATTAAAGAAAATAATCTGGATATAACATTGGAATATGGTGCGTTTCCGGATCGTGAATATGATTCTCCGGGCGTCTGGGGAAATCCGGAAAAAATTCAGAAAATATTGAAACAGAGACAGTAGAGAGGATGGAACGATGGGAAAGATAACAGTAGAAACATGTGAAATTGAAGGTTTAAAAGTAATCACACCGGCCGTATTTGGCGATGAACGCGGTTATTTTATGGAGACATATAATTACAACGACTATAAGGCTGCCGGAATTGATCAGGTTTTTGTTCAGGACAATCAGTCCAGCTCCAAAAAAGGTGTGCTGCGGGGGCTGCATTTCCAGATTAATTTTCCACAGGATAAGCTGGTTCGTGTTGTGAGCGGAGAGGTTTTTGATGTGGCGGTAGATTTAAGAAAAGACTCCCCTACGTTCGGACAGTGGCATGGTGTTCTGCTGTCAGCAGAAAATAAGAAACAGTTCTTTATTCCGAAGAACTTTGCACATGGTTTTGTTGTTTTATCTGACCATGCTGAGTTTGCATACAAATGTACGGATTTTTATCATCCAAATGACGAAGGCGGTCTGTTCTGGAATGATAAAGCAATCGGAGTAGAATGGCCGATGCCGGAAAACATGACAGAAGCCGATCTGATCATTTCAGAAAAAGATCAGAAATGGTCCGGTCTGGAAGAATATAAGAAGTCTTGTAAATAACCAAATTATTTTTGGAGAAAAGCAGTTATGAAGATAGAAAAGGAAAATGTAAAAAGATATGCAGTCTACACATTTCACGATAAAGACGGGATTGTAGATGAATGTGTGCTTACATTTTTAAAAGAGTTAAAAAAAGTAAGTGAATACCTTCAGGTGGTTGTCTGTGAAAAAATATTGTCCGATGATATGGGGCGTCTTGAGGCTGTTGCAGATAAAGTAGTACATCAGGAAGATACGGGTGCATCCGGAGACCGGTATACCAGAAATGTGGAGAAAGCTTTGTACAGCCAGTTCGATGAAATTATATATTGTGATGATGTATTTTTCGGACCGCTGCATTCTTTTGAAACCATGTTTTCTGCAATGAAAGCCAGGGATGTGGATATCTGGAGCCCGGTCCTGGCATGTGCCGGTCAGTTTCTGGTTATACGAAAATGTGTTTTTGAAAATGAAGACATGCTCAGTCGGCTTGCAGATATACATCAGCCTGGTTTCAATGTGGCTGAGACGGTGAAAAAGCAGGGATTTATTTTTGAATCCTATGTGGATGAAAGTGAATTTGCAGGATGTACAGAGGATCCGCTTCGGGATTTTCCGCTGTATATGGTGAAAGATAAAAAATGTCCCATTGTGAAAAGAGATATTTTTAAAAGAAAATATGATGAGGTTTTCGAAAAAAGTAATGGTGACGCTGCACGTAAACTGATGGACTATTTAAGAGACAGTTCCGGTTACGATACGGCGCAGATATGGGAACATCTGCTTCGTACCTGCAACATGGCAGATCTGAAAAAAACAATGCAGCTGAATTATGTGCTGTCCAGCAGACTGCCAAAAGCGCGGAAGCATACAATAAATAAGATTGCGCTGACTATGCATATCTATTATGAAGATCAGGCTGAAATGTGCAGAGCATATGCGGAAAGCATGCCGGAAGGAACGGATGTCTTCATTACCGTGCCAACAGAGGAAAAAAAGAAAAATGCGGAAAAGGTATTTAAAGATTTTCCTTATAAAACAGAGTTTCGTGTAATTGGAAACCGGGGTCGGGATGTAGGGGCATTTTTGACTGCGGTCAAAGATGTTGTTTTTGATTATGATCTTGTCTGCAAAATGCATGATAAAAAGGTGACACAGGTAAAACCAATGTCGCTGGGAGCGTCATGGGCATATAAATGTTTTGAAAATATGTTGAAAAACAAAACATATGTAGAAAATATCATTGCAACATTTGAAGAGGAACCGAATCTTGGAATGCTGCATCCGCCGATTCCACATCACGGACCATACTATCCGATTGCCGGAAGAGGTGAATGGGGACCGAATTACCAGCCCACAAAGGCTCTTGCAGAAAAGATTGGTATTCGTGCAGACATCAGGGAGGATAAAGAGCCGATTGCTCCCCTTGGAGCCATGTTCTGGTTCCGCCCTCAGGCGTTAAAATCTATTTTTGCATGCGATTGGGAATACGAAGACTATCCGGAGGAACCGATTGCGGATGATGCAACGCTGCTGCATGCGATCGAGCGGCTCTATCCGTTCTGTGTGCAGGAACAGGGGTATTATCCTGCATGGGTCATGGCGGACACGTTTGCGCGAATTGAACTGGATAACTGGGAATTCCTGAATCACGAATTTATAAAAGCAGAGATGGATTTGCTTGGAAGTCATTTATCCTTTAAGGAATTGACAGGAGCACTGGCAAAGCAAAAACCGGACCAGGCTAAATGAGGAGATTGAGTATAAATGAAATTGGAAAAGGACAATGTAAAGCGCTGCGGAATATTTCTCTATTTTGACAAACAGGGAAAAGTGGACGATTACATTTCTTATATGTTAAAAGATCTGAAAAAAAGTGTGGATTATCTTTTGGTGGTCTGCAATGGATATATTGAACGTCAGGGACTGGATAAATTGCGTGGCTGTTCCGATGAAGTATTGTGCCGTGCCAATGTTGGGTTCGATCTGGGAGGCTACCGTGAAGGTTTGTTCTATATTGGATGGAAACAGTTGGAGCAGTATGACGAGCTTGTCATGATGAACTATACGTTTTTTGGTCCGTTATATCCATTTGCAGAGATGTTTGATACGATGGCCGAAAGGGATGTGGATTTCTGGGGCGTGACAAAACACCATAGATTTGATCCGGATCCTTTTGGGACAATTCCTTACGGATATTTGCCGGAACACATACAGTCGCATCTGATCGTCGTCAGAAAATCAATGTTTATGAGTTACCAGTATCGGGATTTCATGATGAATCGTGAAAATCCCACGAACTATAATGAAGCCATCAGTACGTATGAGGCTGTTTTTACGAAGATTTTTTCGGATTTTGGATTTACGTGGGATGTGTATCTGGATTCATCCGATCAGGAGGGGGTATATTTTTATCCCATTATGTATGCCGCAAAGGATGCCATTGAAAAAAGGCGTTCACCGATTATTAAGCGTCGTTCGTTTTTCACCGGTTATGATGATTTTCTTGCAAATTCCTGTGGGGAAGTGTCCGTAGAGGCATATGAATATCTTCAGAAAAACGAACTGTATGATCTGAATCTGATCTGGGATAACATATTGCGTCTGGAAAATCTGACAGCAGTTCACCGCTGTCTGCATCTGGATTATATGCTGGAATCGTATGCGACAAATTATACATGGAATCAGAAGATTGCAGTCGTTGTGATAGCGGACGGTTCAAAAAATGGATTCTTTTACAGCCAGTTTCTGGCATATCTGCCCGGCTGTGCAGATATTTATTTGTATGGGGAGCAAAATGACTGCAGAAAAATAGCAGAAATGTGTACAAGTGTACAGAAGGTTGTAATACGGGAATGTGATACAGCGAATTACGCGGAAGTGCTTCGCACAGTCGCGGAGGATCTTGCGGCAGATTCTTACGATTATGTAGGTATTGCAAGATTAAAAGATGCTGGCCGTTCTGATGCGTACGTAAGCGATGTTTCCTGGCAGAACAGTGACTGGGAAAATCTGTTTGGAAATGAAAATATATGTGGAAATCTTCTGCAGTACTTTGAAGAAAATCCAAGAATGGGCCTGTGTATTCCGCCGGTTCCCTGTCACGGAAAGCTGTTTGCAAAAACCCAGGGCAGATGGAATGGAAGATTTGATGATGCGAAGGAATATTTGACGGCAAAAGGCATCACGGTAAATGTAAGTGCGGAGGAAAATCCATTGGCTCCATATGGAGGCACGTTCTGGATACGCGGAGCATTGCTGCCGCTGCTGCGCACATATTATAAAACAGAAGATGAAGAACTGGTGCTTTTAACATTGCCGGAAGTAATTCAGCATTTCGGCTATTATACTGGAATCGGGTACAGTGATAAAAATGTTTCTGCTGCTGTAACAAATCAGGATTATATGTTCCGTGAAAATAACCGGGAACTTTTCAAAAAGTTCGGTGTAGGTTCCAGTACCCTTGTCAGACTTCGGGTTATGCTTGGCGATATGTCAGCCGGGGAAGAATGGATGGAAAAGAACTAAGGTCAGGAAATAAGTTAGTGGGAGAAAAAATGCAGAATAATATAGAAGCGAAAAGTTTGGAGCAATGTTTGGAAGAAATAGAAAAACTGAATAAGGACCTTGCGTTTGCGGAAAAAGGCTGGAAAGATGCCAGTCAGGCCAATGCGGTGATGTCAGGAAAAGTCCAGAAGCTGGAGAGCGCTTTGAAAGAAAAAGAGCGTCAGATCGAAGTCTGGCGTGAGGCTTATGAGACAGTTGTAAATTCAAAAACATGGAAAACGGCAAGCAGGGTAAAACATATTCTGGGTAAAAAGGAATAAAGACACATTAAAAAAATGTGAAAAAACTGCTGAGAATTGTTATTACAAAGATAAGAAAAGAGGAAGGGAATGGCAAAAGAATTTTTTGAAGTGACCAGGGACAGATTTCATCTGGAAGATCCAAATTGCTATATTCTGCAGGGAATATGGCAGAAGGATGCAGCCATGCGGGCTTTTCTGGATGAAAAACAGCTTGAGGTTAAAGTTGAAAAACAGGAAGTTGTAAGTGCCATGGAACGCTTTCAGGATATGGATATGATACGTGGGGAACGTATTATTGCATATATTCAGCTGCCAGAGTCACTGTCCGGTTACAAAAAGCTGACTGTTTATGCGGAATCTTCGGATAAAAAAGTGTGCTGGTTTTCTGTTTCTGTAAGAGAATTGGAAAAAAGAAAAGGAAGACCTCAGTTTTTTATAGAAGAGGAACTGGTACAGCAGAATCATCTGAAAATCAGAGGCTGGGCGATTGCTGACAAACCGGTCAGAATAAAGCTGTTTGATGAGAAGAAAGAACCGCTTCAACCCGAAATAATAAGAACAGACCGTGTAGATGTAAAACAGGTTTTCGGTGCTGCAGACAATGATGATAAAAGTGGATTTTTTATTGAAATGCCCCAGATTACCGGAAAAAAATTCTATCTGGTGTTTTACGCGGGTGAGAAGAAAGCTGTCCATGTAATTCATTTGCAAAAAGCGGTCATTCTTGGGAAAAAAGTAAGTAAATACGGGAAGAAAAGCGTGCGTTATCTGAAAAACCAGGGGATATTCGAATTTGTAAAGAAAGCAGTTTCAAAAGCGAAAAAGGTATCCACAAGACCAATCCCCTATGAAAAATGGATTCAGAAGCATCTGCCGACCCAAAAAGAGCTGCAGGCGCAGACCAAAACAAAATTTGAGAAGAATCCCAGAATTTCCATCGTAGTTCCATTGTACAGAACTCCGGAAAAATATTTGCTGCGTCTTATTCAATCCATACAGGCTCAGACATATTCGAACTGGGAACTGTGTCTTTCAGACGGCAGCGGAGAGAATTCGCCCATAGAAAAACTGCTGAAACAGCAGGCTGAAAAGGATAACAGAATTAAACTGGCTTTTTCAAAAGTGCCCTTACAGATATCGGAAAATACCAATGCAGCCATGCAGATCGCGACGGGGGATTTTATTGCATTTGCAGATCACGATGACGAACTGACACCCCATGCCCTGTTTGAATGTGTGAGAGCAGTAAATGAGAATCCGGAAATACAGATCATTTATTCTGACGAAGACAAGATGACCATGGATGGAAACAAATTTTTCCAGCCTCATTTTAAGCCGGATTTTAATATTGATCTGCTCTGTACGGTGAATTATATCTGTCATTTGTTTGTGGTCCGTGCAGAACTGGCAAAAGAAGTGGGAAGTCTGAGAAAAGAATTTGACGGCGCCCAGGATTATGATTTTATTTTCCGGTGCGTAGAGAAAGCCGGAGCTGACAAAATATATCATGTGCCGAAAATTCTGTATCATTGGCGATGCCATGAAAACTCCACTGCGGAGAACCAGGAAAGCAAATTATATGCTTTTGAAGCCGGCTGCAGAGCGGTTCAGGCGCATTATGACAGGATTGGAATAAAGGCGGAAGTGAGTCTGGGAGAATGTCTGGGACTTTATCGGACTAAATTCATGATAAATGAGCCCCCGTTAATTTCAATTATCATTCCGAACAAAGATCATATTGATGACCTGAAACGATGTATTGGTTCCATCGAAGCGAAATCCACATATGACAATTATGAATATATCATTGTGGAGAATAACAGTGATCAGCCGGAGACTTTTGAATATTATAAAGAGCTGGAAAAGTTCAATCCAAAGGTACATGTAGTGTATTGGGATGGGATTTTCAATTATTCCGCAATCAACAATTTTGGCGCCGAACATGCAAAGGGCGATTATTTGCTGCTTTTAAACAATGATACGGAGATTATAAATGAGGACTGTCTGGAAGAACTGCTGGGATATTGTACCCGCAGTGATGTGGGAGCGGTAGGTGCCCGTCTGTATTATGAAGATGATACGATTCAGCATGCCGGTGTGGTTATCGGTTTTGGCGGCATTGCGGGACATGCATTTGTTCAGCAGAAACGCGGTGAGACCGGTTATTGTGACAGAATCGTCTGTGCGCAGGATTACAGTGCGGTTACTGCCGCCTGTATGATGGTGAAACGAAAGGCATTTGATGAAGTTGGCGGTCTGAGTGAAGAACTGCAGGTAGCTTTTAATGATATTGATTTTTGTATGAAACTGAGAAAAGCAGGTTATCTGATCGTGTATAATCCATATGCGGAATTATACCACTATGAGTCGAAATCGAGAGGGCTGGAGGATACGCCGGAGAAGGTAGCCCGTTTCAACAGAGAGATGGCAACTTTTGAAAAGCGCTGGCCTGAAATATTGCGCGATGGAGATCCGTTTTATAATCCGAATTTGACGTTGGACAGCCAGGATTTCTCGCTGAGACGTATTTGACAGGAGGGAAAACATGAGAGTACTAGTGACAGGTGTAAAGGGGCAGCTTGGCCATGATGTTATGAATGAGCTTGCAAAACGCGGATATGAAGGCGTTGGTGTGGATATTGAGGAGATGGACATAACAGATGCTGCTGCAGTTGATCGGGTAATCAAAGAGTCAGGGGCGGACAAAGTAGTACATTGTGCAGCCTGGACAGCAGTGGATGCGGCAGAAGATAATGTTGATCTCTGCCGGAAAATTAATGCAGGCGGAACGGAAAACATTGCAAAAGTCTGCAAAGAGCTGGATATACCCATGATCTATTTCAGTACGGATTATGTATTTGATGGTCAGGGAGTCCGTCCGTGGGAGCCGGATGATCAGGTTGTATCTCCTTTGAATGTTTATGGACAGACGAAATATGAAGGGGAACAGGCGGTAGAAAAATATCTGGAAAAATATTATATTGTCCGTATTGCATGGGTGTTCGGTGTAAATGGAAAGAATTTTATTAAAACGATGCTGAATCTGGGAAAAAACCATGAAATGCTGACAGTAGTTGATGATCAGATCGGAACACCGACCTATACCTATGATCTGTCCAGACTGGTTGTTGACATGCTGGAAAAAGAAGAGTATGGAAAATACCATGTTACAAATGAGGGCGGTTATATTTCCTGGGCAGATTTTGCAAAAGAGATTTTCCGTCAGGCAGATATGAAGGTGGAAGTAAAACCGGTTACCACAGCTGAATACGGTGCAAAGGCGGTTCGGCCATACAACAGCCGGCTGGAGAAGAAAAAACTGGACGAACATGGATTTGAACGCCTGCCTGACTGGCAGGATGCACTGTCCAGATATCTGAAAGAAATAGAGTATTAACATAAGAGGTAAAATATGACTACATCAATAGATACGGGCAGAAAAACCCGTCCGTGGGCTGTGGCTGTTTATCTTGGCTTTGTGTTTGTTCTGATATTGAGCTGGATGGTGATACAGCCTCTGAATGCTTCACCGGACGAACTGATGCGGTATGATATCGTGGAATATTTGGTGGAACATGGTACACTGCCGGATGGCAGAGATCCGGAGATCCGACATGAACTGTGGGGGATTTCCTATGCATTTAATCCAATTCTTGCATATATGATTATGGCCATACCGGCAAAATTCGCCAGCCTTTTCACTGCTTCATCCACAGCGGTTTTGCTGGCTGCAAGACTGGTAAATGCAGTGTTTGGAACAATTATGGCATATCTGACGCTGCGGATAGGTGAGATGCTGTTTAGAGGCAGAGCCAAATGGATGTTTGCTTCGCTGGTAACCTTTTTGCCGGGACTTGTGTTTGTGCATTCTTACGTTAATAATGATTCGATGGCATTACTGTCTGTAACATGGATTGTTTACACGTGGATTCGAAGCATGAAGGAAGGATGGTCGGTGAAAATCTGTGTACATCTTGCCTGTGCCATATCTCTTTGCGGTTTGTCATATTACAATGCGTATGGGTATGCACTCTGCAGTATATTGTTTTTTGTAACTACCGTGTTACTTTTCAGAGATACAAAGATGGATATAAAATTTTTACTGTCCAGGGGGGCGTTGATCACCGCCATTGTTCTTGTTCTGATTGGATGGTGGTTTGTCCGCAATGCCATTATTTATGATGGAGATTTTATGGGAAGAAATACTTCATCTTTATATGCGGAAATGTATGCGATTGAAGAATTAAAGCCTTCGAACAGACAGACGCCTCAGACTTTGGGGATGAGTATACCAGGAATGATGATCTGGCAGCCGGAAAGCTGGCCTCATAACTGGCTGATCACGGTTATGACCAGCTTTGTGGGTACATTTGGATTCATGAATATCTATATGCCATATTCCATTACACGGGTTTATTTTCTGGTGTGCGGAATTGGTTTCCTTGGTACATTTGTTTCCTGGCGGCCCCTGTTTTCTCCCCACTTTGACCATATGAAAAAAGTGAAGGAGCAAAAAGGAAATCTGACGGTTTATACGAAAAAAATATATAACCACAAGTCCTGGAATCCCCGGAGTGTATTCCATATATGCATGGCCATTGCGATGATCATTCCATGTATACTGTTAGTTATATATGCGTATGGAAATGATTTTCAGGCGCAGGGACGTTATGTATTGCCGATGATTATTCCGTTTATGTATTTTGTGACATATGGATATCAGACAATTTTGAATCGATTGATCAAGAGCGAAAAACGAAAAGAATATATTTATTCAGGTATAGCTGTACTGTGTGTGATCGGTGTGCTGGTTACATACTTTGTGACTTTTTTGCCGAATTATCGATGAGAGATCATTTCATATGCCGGTTTATGTTCAAAAAGTGTGACAGATGATTAGCAAAAAAAGTATTTATACAATAGGGAGAAACAAATGAGTTCCAATGGGATCGAATTTATAAAAAAAATAAAACCATATAATATAAAAAAAGGAATACGTTATCTGAAACATTTTGGTCTGAAGGAATTTATGATTCGTTTGCGCGAACGGATGGAAGCAGAGGAAATTCCGTATGGTCCATGGTATGAGAATTATAAACCGACAGAGGCTGAACTGGAAAAACAGCGAAAGAGAATATGGAAACACTCGATTACGTTTAGCATTGTAGTTCCGGCGTTTCGCACGCCGGAGCTTTTCCTGCGTCAGATGATTGAATCGGTGCAGGCTCAGACTTACAAAAACTGGGAATTGTGCATTGCAAATGCCAGTCCGGAAGACGAACGGATGGCAGCAGTGCTTGCGGAATATGCAGAGAAAGACAGCCGCATAAAAATAAAAAAACTGTCGGACAATGAGGGGATTGCCCGGAATACAAATGAGGCTCTGGCCATGGCGGCAGGAGATTTTGTGGGATTGCTGGATCACGATGATCTTCTTGCACCCAATGCGCTCTATGAGATGGCAGCGGCTCTGGAACAGGATCCGGATATAGAAGCCCTTTATACGGACGAAGATAAGGTGCGCGCGGATCTGTCCGAACATTTTCAGCCCCATCTGAAACCGGACTACAATCTGGATCTTCTGCGGTCCAACAATTATATCTGTCATTTCTTTGTGGCAAAACGTTCGCTGATCGGGCAGGTGGGCGGCTTTTCATCCGAGTATGACGGAGCGCAGGATTATGACTTTATCTTCCGGTGTACGGATGCTGCGAAAAAAGTGCATCATGTGCCGGAAATCCTGTATCACTGGCGGACCCATGAGGCATCCACTGCGGACAACCCCACCAGCAAAATGTATGCCTATGAAGCGGGCAGACGGGCCATTGAAGCCCATCTGAAAAGACGCGGACAGGAAGGAATCGTATCACTGAAAAAAGATCTTGGCTTTTATCGCGTGACTTATCCGGTGAAAGAGCAGCCGCTGGTTTCCATTCTGATTCCGAACAAAGACCAGAAAGAATCACTGGAACTTTGCATTCGTTCCATCCGTGAAAAAACCGGATATGAAAATTACGAAATCGTTATTATAGAAAACAACAGTACCACACAGGAAATATTTGATTTTTATGAAGAACTGAAAAAAGATAAGCGCATCCGTGTGGTCACCTGGGAACGGGAATTCAATTATTCCGCAATCAACAATTTTGGCGTGCAGCATGCAAAAGGCGAACTGCTGCTGTTTTTGAACAATGATGTGGAAGTGCTGACCGAAGACTGGATGGAGCAGCTGGTGGGCAACTGCCTCAGACCGGAAGTGGGAATTACCGGCGTAAAACTGCTGTACCCGGACGGAACGATCCAGCATGCCGGAACGGTAATCGGAATCGGCGGTGTTGCAGGACACATGTTTGTGAACATGCCGGGAGAACGAAGCGGCTATATGCATAAGGCATCTCTTCAGATGAATTACAGTGCGGTCACAGCTGCCTGTATGATGATGAAGCGCAGTGTATTTGAGAAAATCGGTGGATTTGAGGAAGAACTTTCCGTTGCTTTTAATGATGTGGATCTGTGTCTGAGAACCGGTCAGGCAGGATATCTGGTGGTTTACAATCCATATGTGGAACTGTATCATTATGAATCAAAGAGCCGCGGTACCGAAGACAGCGAAGAAAAGGTGCGCCGGTTCCAGGGAGAAATCGAGTTTATGCGGACACGCTGGGAAGATATGCTGAAAAAGGGTGATCCCTATTATAACAGGAATTTGTCTCTGTCCAAGTGGAATTATTCCCTTCGGGCAAGATAGGAGAGAAATATTATGTCAAAGGTATCCATAGTCATACCGAATTACAATGGAATAAAATATGTGGAGACCTGTCTTGATGCACTGAAAAAGCAGACCATGAAAGATGTGGAAATTCTGGTGATCGACAACGGTTCCACAGACGGAAGTCTGGAGCTGGTGCAGGAAAAATATCCGGAAGTGGCTCTGGTTTCCATGGGTACAAATACCGGATTCTGCGGCGCAGTCAATGAGGGAATACGAAGAAGTCAGTCACCTTATGTATTGCTTTTAAACAATGATACGCAGGCGGCGCCAACTTTTGTGGAAGAATTGTACGGTGCCATTGAACGAGATGAACAGATTTTTTCCTGCAGCGCAAAAATGCTGCAGTATCATGACCGCAGCCGGATAGACGATGCGGGAGATTATTACTGTGCACTGGGCTGGGCTTATGCAAGGGGAAAAGGGGCTCCGGCGGAAAAATATGACCGTGCAGATGATATTTTCTTTTCCTGTGCAGGTGCGGCTATCTATCGGAAAAGTATTCTGGATCAGATCGGTTCTTTTGATGAAAATCATTTTGCCTATCTGGAAGACGCGGATATTGGTTACCGTGCACGGATTTACGGGTATAGAAACCGTTACGTGCCTCAGGCCGTGGTGTATCACGTGGGAAGTGCTTCCAGCGGTTCTGTGTACAATCTGTTTAAAACCCGCCATTCTTCAAGAAACAGTATATACCTGATCTATAAAAATATGCCTTTTTTGCAGATTCTTCTGAATCTTCCCCTGTTTATACCCGGATTTCTGGCAAAGACCGTATTTTTCATTCGGAAGGGATTTGGAAAAGAATATATTGCGGGAATCGGAAGGGGATTTCTTCTGTGCCGGAAAGGAAAAAAAGAAGGGAAAAAAGTCAGATTCCGTGTGGAAAATATTGGGAATTATATGCGGATTCAGCTGGAATTGTGGATAAATGTAGTCCGCCGCTTTATAAAATAAAAGAAAGTTTAAAGAAATTTCACAATTTAATTTGGGAAGAAAACTTGCCTAGCGAAAAAAGATATTGTATAGTAGTAATGTTAAAAAGAATATGAAATGTGGAAAGGTGAGAAAAATTGATTAAAGATAATCAAAAGTATTTTAATTATCTCCACGTTGTACTAGATGCGATTACTATTATTATTTCTTATATAGTCGGCTGGTGGCTGAAGTTTAAGAGCGGCATCTTCGAAGAAGTTGTATGGGCATATACCTTTTGGGAGTATATGCGTCCCTTGTTTCTTATGGTTCCGGGGCTGCTCATTCTGTATTCAGCCTTTAACCTGTATGCGCCGAAGCGTGTGCAGGGCCGCAGACTTGAGATATGGAATCTGTTTAAGGCAAATACGCTTGGTATGCTGATTTTCATGTCTCTGTCTTATCTGTTAAAAGACATCAATCTGTCCCGATGGGCACTGGCAATTTTCTATGTTCTGAATATGGTGATGGGGCTGGCAGTTCGAAGCCTGATTCGCCGTATATTGAAAGGTATGCGCAAGCGCGGCCTGAATCAGAAACATTTGCTGCTGGTGGGATATAGCCGGGCGGCAGAGGAATATATAGACCGCGTTCTGTTAAATCCTCAGTGGGGATATACGATTCGTGGAATCCTTGATGACAATGTTCCGGCAGGAACCACATACAAGGGAATCAAGGTGCTTGGGTCTATAGATAATCTGATGTTTATCCTGCCTGAGAACCGGCTGGATGAGATTGCGATTACCCTCGGTCTGAATGATTATTCCAGACTGGAAGAGATCGTGACACTCTGTGAAAAATCCGGAGTACATACAAAGTTTATTCCGGATTATAATAACATTATACCGACCAAGCCGTATACAGAAGATATACTGGGACTTCCGGTGATCAATATCCGATATGTACCGCTTTCGAATTCGTTTCCGGCGGCTGTAAAACGATTGATGGATATCGTTGGTTCACTTGTATGTATTGCTTTGTTTTTACCGGTCATGCTGATCTCAGCAGCCATTATTAAGCTGACATCACCGGGACCGATTATTTTCAAACAGGAGAGGGTCGGACTTCACAACCGGACCTTTCAGATGTTCAAGTTTCGATCCATGGTGGTGCAGAATGAACAGACAGAGAAGAAAGCCTGGACCGTAAAAGATGACCCGCGTGTGACAAAATTCGGTAAGTTTATGCGAAAGACAAGTATCGATGAATTACCGCAGCTGTTCAACATTTTGAAAGGGGATATGAGTCTTGTGGGACCAAGACCGGAGAGACCTTTCTTTGTTGAAAAATTCCAGGAAGAAATACCAAGGTATATGGTAAAACATCAGGTTCGTCCGGGACTGACCGGCTGGGCTCAGGTGAATGGATATCGTGGAGATACTTCGATTCGCAAACGAATTGACCATGATTTGTATTATATTGAAAACTGGACGCTGGGACTGGATATTAAGATTCTGTTCCTTACGGTTTTCAAGGGATTTGTAAACAAAAACGCATATTGATGAAGTGATTTTAAGGGGATTGAGATGGCAAAAAATCAGAAGAAACGTAGAAGAAGAAGGAAGAAAAGAGCGACTAAAATTTTATTTGTGTTAGAATTGCTGGTTTTAGCCGTATTGATAGGCGGAATATTTATTTTTGCCCAGATTAATAAAAAGCTGGAGTCAACTCAGGACAGCGACTTTGATATTTCAAAGGTGGAGATGAATGAGGAAGTAGTGCAAACCCAGGTGGCAAAGGGATATCAGCTGATCGCACTGGTTGGTGTGAATCCGGCTGACGGAGGTCTGGATTATAACAACAGTGATACCATGATTATCGCATGTATCAACAATGATACGAAAGAAGTGAGTCTGGTATCTCTGTATCGCGATACCTACCTTAGAATCGGTCAGGATGAAGACGGCAACGGTATTTACAACAAAGCGAATGCCGCTTATGCCCGTTACGGTCCAGAAGGCATGATCAGTATGATGAATAAGAACCTGGATCTTAATATTTCTGATTATGTTGCAATTGATTTCAGTGCTCTGGTAGAAGTAGTAGATGCACTTGGCGGAATTGATATAACACTGACCCATGATGAAATTGTCCACATGAACAATTATTGCGTCAGCGTATCCGAATATACCGGAAAAGATTATGAGGAACTGGATCCGGATCAGCCGGGAACCTATACATTGAATGGTGTGCAGGCAACTTCCTACGCACGTATCCGTTATACGGCCGGTCTTGATTTCAAGCGGACACAGCGTCAGAGACTTGTAATCACCAAGATTATGGAGAAAGCAAAGAATGCAAACCTGAGCGAGCTGAATGATATTATGGATGCAGTATTCCCGATGATTAAGACCAGCTTTTCCAAAGCGGATATCATCAAACTGGGATCCTCTATTTTAAGTTATGAGATAGGGGAAACCACCGGATTCCCATTCAGTCATTACCTGGATGTGGTAGATGATCTTGACTGTGTAGTACCGGTCACTCTGGAATATAATGTAAAAGAGCTTCATAAACTGCTGTTTGGTGAGGAAGATTATCAGATTTCCAGCGAACTGAAAGCATACAATGACCGTATCGTGGAAAATTCCGGATATGGTGACGAGTATATTGAAAGAGCAACTGCTGTTGCAGAAGAATTGGTTCCGGACGGAGTTTCGGAAGCAGATAGTATGTAACTGAAAATAAAGTACCATCTTATTCTGGATAACAGTATGAGATGGTACTTTCGTTATCTGAAAGGAAAGTATGAAAGGTTAAAAAATGAACAGACCATTTACTGTAGATGTCATTATTCCGACTTACAAACCGGATGAAAAACTTACAAAACTGGTGGCAATGCTGCAGCAGCAGACCTATCCGGTTGATCATATTCTGATCATGAATACGGAAGAAGAATTGTGGGATCCGGATCTGATTGAAGACAAAGACCGGGTGGAGGTGTTCCATATTCCAAAGAAACGTTTCGACCATGGCGGAACAAGAAGGGAAGGAGAAGGTTTTTCCGATGCTGATATTCTGGTTTATATGACGCAGGATGCGGTTCCCGCAGACCGTACGCTGATCCGTTATCTGCTCCGTCCTTTCCAGAATCCCCAGGTAAAAGCCTCTTATGCCAGACAGCTGCCGGATGAGGACTGCCGGATCATAGAGGGCTATACCAGAAGTTTTAATTATCCGGAAAAAAGCAGGGTGAAGGGTCTGGAAGATATACCGGAGCTGGGAATCAAAACTTTTTTCTGCTCCAATGTGTGTGCTGCCTACGATCATGCCACCTATAAAGAATTGGGGGGATTCCCAAAACGGGCAATCTTTAACGAGGATATGATCTACGCAGGCCATCTGGTTAAGAGCGGTCATCTGATCGCCTATTCCGCTGAGGCCAAAGTGGTTCATTCTCATAACTACAGCTGTATGCAGCAGTTTCATCGCAATTTTGATCTGGCCGTGTCTCAGGTACAGCATCCGGAAGTATTTGAAGGAATCCGGTCAGAAAGTGAGGGCATCCGCCTTGTGAAAAAGACGGCATCTTACTTAAAAAGTATCAATCGGGGGAATCTGATTCCGCAGCTGATCCTGTCCAGCGGATTCAAGTTTTTAGGGTATCGTATGGGAAAAATATATCGCATTTTGCCGCATTTTCTTGTAAAGGCCTGCAGTATGAATAAGAGATACTGGGAATCGGCATATTTAGAAGAGGAGTAGTTTCACTTTTTCTTTATTGTTTTATCACATTTTGAACACAAATTTTTTTTAGACTGATATCAACAAGTTAAGAGAGGAGAAATTCTTATGAGCGATAATTTTCAGGATAACAATATTTGGGATGACAGTGAATCTTCAGACAGCCGTGATTTTCAGAACAGTGACAGTGTTCAGTCTCAAAATGAAATAAATGATAATAACAATTATACAGCTGCCAGCAGTCAGGTACCGGAAACAGACAGATATGCAGGCGAGCGCAGCGATGCAGTTCAGGGGGATGGCTGTTATCATTACCGGGGCAGTGAGCTGAATGAAAGCAGTTATCAGAGCAGCGGTGCTCAGAATAACGGTTATCAGAACGGCGGCTATCAAAGCAGCAGTTACCAGAGCAATTATCAAAACGGCAGCTATCAGAACAGCGGATATCAGAACAATAGCTATGAAAGCAGCGGTACTTACCAGAGCAGCGGACAGCAGGACAGCAATTACAATTCATATAAGTTCTCATCTGCCGGCAATGATTCCACATATAACCATACCGCAAAAGATCATACAAAAAATACAAAGAAAGCCAAAAAAGAAAAGAAAAAATCCGGAACAGGGAAAAAATTTGGCGTATGTATCGCTTTGGCGGCAACCTTTGGTCTGGTAGCAGGCGGAGTATTTCTGGGTGTTGCATCCGTTGGCTCCAAGGCACTTGGACTGAATGAGCCGGAGACCAGTGTTGAGATTCCGAAAGTGGAGCTGCCACAGGAAACAGCCGCAGATGCGCAGACACAGACGGTATCAAGCAGCGCTGGAAATCTGACCGTTGCGCAGGTGGCAGAAAGCTGTATGCCGGCCATGGTAGCAATTACAAACAAGAGTATTCAGGAAATTCCCAATTACTTTGGATATGGTTCTCAGTCATATGAGAGTGAGAGCAGCGGATCCGGCATTATTATTGACCAGAATGATACGGAGCTGCTGATCGCAACAAACAATCATGTGGTTTCCGGTGCGGATTCTCTGACGGTAGCTTTTGTAGACGATGAGCTGGTGGAGGCAACGGTAAAAGGAACGGATGCCGATAACGATCTGGCTATTGTTTCTGTTAAAATATCAGACATAAAAGAAGAAACCCTTCAGCAGATTAAAGTGATTCAGATCGGTGATTCCGATGAGCTGAAAGTTGGTGATCAGGTAGTTGCGATCGGTAATGCCCTTGGATTCGGTCAGTCAGTCTCCTCCGGATATGTCAGTGCGCTGGAGAGAGAAGTGACAATTGACAATGCCACACATACCCTGATCCAGACCGATGCGGCAATTAATCCGGGTAACAGCGGCGGTGCACTTTTGAATATGAAAGGTGAACTGATCGCAATTAATGAGGCAAAATATTCCAGCAGTGATGTGGAAGGTATGGGATATGCAATTCCGGTATCCACAGCAACACCGATTTTATCCGAGCTGATGTCTCAGGAAACACGATACAAAGTTGCGGATGATCAGGCTTCTTACATGGGTGTTGTCTGCAGAGAACTGTCAGAAGAGTTTTCACAGGTTTACGGTGTTCCCACCGGTGCATTCGTTGACTCCGTAGAAGAAGGGGGACCGGCAGATCAGGCAGGAATTCAGAAAGGTGATATTATCGTAAAACTGGATACGAAAAATGTAAGTTCATATACGGATCTGGTAGATGCACTTCAGTATTATGCTGCGGGAGAAACCGTTGATATCACGGTATGCCGGGCAGATAACGGGGAATACGTGGAGAGAGTATTGACCATAACACTGGGTGAAAAGAAGCAGTAATCTGCAGGAGCATTTTACCGGTGTAATTGAAAAATGGCAAATAAGGAGAAACAGGTGAGATGAGGATTCACCTGTTTTTTCTTTTCCGTAAAGAAACGGTGTGTCTTTTTGTTTATAAAAACTTCACTTGTCCCATCATACAAAGTGTATTATAATTTCTCTATAACAAAAGGTAACGGTTTCGAAGGACGTTGTGATCATATTTTCTGAACCGTTCCAACAAAAGCAGGATTTGAGGAGTTATTATGATAAATCAGAACGATGATACAAAAGATACGATAAATAAAGATGAGCTTGAACCGGCAGAACAGACGGAAGAAGTCGTTTTAGAGGGTGATTCAGACCAGGATGAATATGAAAAAATATGCTTTTTGTGCAGACGGCCGGAAAGCAAGACAGGTCCAATGATCGATCTTCCCCAGAATATACACATCTGTACGGATTGTATGCAGAAAAGTTTCGACACCATGAATAACAGTAATTTTGATTACAGCAGCATGATGAATATGCCGAATATCAGCATGATCGACTTGTCTTCCATACAGAATCAGGTACCGCAGAAACAGCGGCTGAAGAAGAAAAAGAAAAAAGAGAAAGAAGTTCAGAAGGTATTTGATATCAAACAGATACCGGCACCGCATAAAATAAAAGGAAGTCTGGATGAGCATGTGATCGGCCAGGAAAAGGCGAAAAAGATCATCTCAGTTGCGGTGTATAATCATTACAAACGTATTTATGATCTGGAACGCCGTGAGGCAGAAGGCGAAAAAGAACATGCACAGCATCAGGTGGAAATCGAGAAGTCCAATGTGCTGATGATTGGACCGACCGGATGCGGAAAGACTTATCTGGTACAGACACTGGCAAAACTGCTGGATGTGCCCCTGGCGATTACAGATGCCACATCACTGACAGAAGCAGGTTATATCGGTGATGATATAGAGAGTGTTGTTTCAAAGCTGCTGGCTGCTGCAGACAATGATGTGGAGCGGGCGGAACACGGAATTATTTTTATTGATGAGATTGATAAAATTGCGAAAAAGAAAAATTCCAGTCAGAGAGATGTCAGCGGCGAAGCTGTTCAGCAGGGTATGCTGAAACTCCTGGAAGGAAGCGATGTGGAAGTGCCGGTGGGTGCCAACAGCAAAAATGCCATGGTTCCGCTGACGACGGTAAATACACGAAATATTCTGTTTATCTGCGGCGGAGCATTTCCGGATCTTACCAATATCATAAAAGAACGTCTGAATAAACGTTCCTCTATGGGATTCGAGGCAGATCTGAAGGATAAGTATGACAATGAGCCAAATCTGATCGAAAAAGTAGCAGTGGAAGATCTGCGCAATTATGGTATGATACCGGAATTTCTGGGACGTCTTCCGATTATCTGTACCATGGAAGCGCTGACAGCAGAGATGCTGGTACAGATTTTAAAGGAGCCGAAAAACGCCATTTTAAAACAGTATCAGAGACTTCTGGAACTGGATGAAGTAAAGCTGGAATTTGAAGATGGTGCGCTGGAATCCATTGCCCAGCAGGCAATGAAACGTGACACCGGAGCCAGAGCACTGCGTGCGATCCTGGAAGAATATATGCTGGATATCATGTATGAGATTCCAAAAGATGACAGCATTGGTCATGTGACTATCACAAAAGAATATATTGATCATGTGGGCGGCCCGCAAATTTTGCTGCGTGGCCAGTGATGCATGAACGGAATATCCCGTTGAGTAAACTCAACTGGAAAATAAAAGAAACTGGAAACAGAAATGTTGGCGGAAAGTCCGAAAAATGGGGATGGACGTGGACAGGAAAATGAAAGGAGAGAATATTATGGCAGAAGATTTCTTCAACGACTTGGGCAAAAAAATAACAAAAGCTGCAAATGAGGCAGTTGATAAGGGTACCGAATTTTTTGAAGTGACAAAAATCCGTGCACAGATTGCAGGAGAGGGAAAAGCGATTGAAAAAGCATATCGTGATATGGGAGAGATTGTTTACCGACTTCAGCAGGAGGGCACTCCGGTAACCGAGGAAGTGGCAAAGCTCTGTGATGATATTCAGTCTCATGAAGCATGCATCAAATCCCTGCGCAGTGATATGGCAAACTTCAAAGGCATGAAAGTATGCCCGAACTGCGAGGAGATGGTGGATAAATCTGCTGCATTCTGTCCCAAATGTGGAAGCAGTGTGACGGCAGAAGAAACCGTTGAAGAAGAGGATATTGTTGAGACGGCGGACGATACCGCTGAGGAAGCAGATTCAGAGGCAAAAGATACGGCTGAGGAAGTTATTTCGGAAGTAAAAGATGCAGTCAAAGAAGCAGCTTCCCAGGCAAAAGATGTGGCGGAGGAAGTCATTGAGAAGGCAAAAGAAGCTGTGCCTGAGGCAAAAGAGGCTGCAGGAAAAATCATGGAAGAAATAAAAGAATGATTTATCTGGAAGAATGGATATGATCTATCTGATTATTTTAGTCAGTGTTTTTTTGCTGGATTTTGCAGTAAAGCGCAAAATTGAGCAGGAAAAAACTCTGGGACAGGAAGAAAAAATTGCAGGCGGAGCGATTCTTGTGCGCAAGCTGCACAATTATGGTGTCGCAGGCGGAAAGTTGAAAAATCAGGGAATCTGGATCAGGCGGATCAGCGGTCTGCTCATGTGTCTGATGGGAGGTCACCTGATCAGTCTGATTATCCGGAAAGGCAGCAGCGGCATGAAGCTTGCTTATAGTCTGATTCTGGGCGGAGGTCTGTCAAATTTTGTGGACCGCTGTACAAAAGGATATGTGACAGACTATTTCAGTTTTAATGTTCCGTGGAAAAAACTGAAAAGACTGGTATTTAATCTGTCAGATCTTTTTATCATACTTGGCAGTGTGATTCTGTGTATCTGTGAATTTCGGAAACAGAAGTAATCAGCAGCGGAAGAAATGACCGCAAAAGCAATCTATATTTTGGATAATTTTGCAGAGATTTTCTATGTGCTGTTTCGCGTTTTGTACAAAAAATGCGAAACAGTACTTTTTTTGTCTGCGGCTTCTTGACTTTTGCCGAATCCATATGCTATGATTATTTCAGTTCAGTTGTACGACTGACGGAAGTGGAGTTAACCACAGGGAGTACAACATAGATGACAGCCGACCGTCTGGGCACCGTGTGAAGCGCCTGGAATGGTGGGCTTTTTTATTTCTTATAAATCTGGCCGCTGCGGGCGAAGAATCCGGCTAATGGGATTCTTATGAACGGTTTTTACATATTTTTTAAGGAGGAAAAATCATGGAAATGAAGGCAATCGATCAGGAACTGAAAAACAATGCTTATCCGGGAAGAGGTATTGTGATCGGAAAATCAAAAGATGGAAAGAAAGCGGTAACTGCTTACTTTATTATGGGAAGAAGCGTAAACAGCCGCAACCGTGTTTTTGTGGAAGATGGAGAAGGTATCCGCACACAGGCATTTGACCCGTCCAAACTGACTGACCCGAGCCTGATTATTTATGCACCGGTACGTGTTCTGGGAAACAAGACAATTGTAACAAATGGTGACCAGACCGACACAATCTATGAAAATATGGACAAACAGATGACATTTGAGCAGTCTCTGCGCTGCCGCGAATTTGAGCCGGATGCACCGAACTACACACCTCGTATTTCCGGTATCATGCATGTGGAAAATGGAAAATACAATTACGCAATGTCCATCTTAAAGAGCAACAACGGAAATCCGGAAGCATGCAATCGTTACACATTTGCATATGAAAATCCGGTAGCCGGAGAGGGTCGTTTTATCCACACATACAAGTGTGACGGCAATCCGCTTCCGAGTTTTGAAGGAGAACCGACCTGGGTTGCAATCGAAGAAGATGATATTGACGCTTTCACAGATAAAATCTGGAACAGCTTAAATGAAGAGAACAAAGTATCTCTGTTCACACGTTTTATCGATATCGAAACTGGCGAATATGAAACCAGAATCGTAAACAAAAATAAATAAAAAATTATCAGGTACAGCAGGAAAACGTTTTTTGGGAGAAAGAAACCTGCGAAAGAAAACCTGTGAAAAGAAACCGAAGCGTTCTTTGAGAAAGAGATATAGATATAGGATAGAAATAAAGAAAATTCCAGTATAGGAATAAAGACAGAAAGGAACAGAGATTATGAAAGAATTAGAATTAAAATATGGCTGTAACCCGAATCAGAAACCGTCCAAAATCTTCACAAACGACGGAAGAGAACTTCCGATCGAAGTGATCAGCGGAAGACCGGGATACATCAACTTTATGGATGCTTTTAACGGATGGCAGCTGGTAAAAGAACTGAAAGAAGCAACCGGACTTCCGGCAGCAACTTCTTTCAAACATGTATCTCCGGCAGGCGCAGCAGTTGGTCTTCCACTGGATGATACACTGAAAAAAATCTATTTCGTAGATGATATGGGAGAACTTTCTCCGCTGGCCTGTGCTTATGCAAGAGCAAGAGGTGCTGACCGTATGTCCTCTTTCGGTGATTTCATCGCACTTTCCGATGAGTGTGACGCTTCTACCGCAAGCATCATCAAACGTGAAGTTTCTGACGGTGTCATCGCTCCTGGCTATACAAAAGAAGCGCTTGAGATTCTGGCACAGAAGAAAAACGGCAATTACAATGTAATCAAAATTGATCCGGAATACAAACCGCAGCCGATCGAGCACAAAGATGTATTTGGTATCACTTTTGAACAGGGCAGAAATGAACTGGCTATCAACAAAGATATTCTGGCAAACGTTGTAACAGAAAATAAAGAGATTCCGGAACTGGCAAAAATCGACCTGATCATCTCTCTGATCACCCTCAAATATACACAGTCCAACTCTGTATGCTACGCAAAAGGCGGACAGGCAATCGGTATCGGTGCAGGTCAGCAGTCCCGTGTACACTGTGTACGTCTGGCCGGAAACAAAGCTGACAACTGGCTGCTTCGTCAGTGTCCGAAGGTAATGAATCTGCAGTTTGTAGACAACATCCGCAGAGCAGACCGTGACAATGCCATTGACGTATACATTGGCGATGAATATATGGACGTTCTGGCTGACGGTGCATGGGAAAAAATCTTCAAAGTAAAACCGGAAGTATTTACAAAAGAAGAAAAACGTGCATGGCTGGATCAGATGACAGATGTTGCACTTGGTTCAGATGCATTCTTCCCGTTCTCCGACAACATTGAACGTGCATTCAAGAGTGGTGTAAAATACATCGCTGAGCCGGGCGGATCTGTTCGTGATGACGCTGTTATCGAATGCTGTAACAAATACAACATGGCTATGGCGTTTACAGGCATCCGTCTGTTCCACCACTAAAAATA
Source organism: Lachnospiraceae bacterium (assembly GCA_036310185.1). Lineage (GTDB taxonomy): Bacteria > Bacillota > Clostridia > Lachnospirales > Lachnospiraceae > JALENY01. The sequence goes on from JAXJSH010000148.1 coordinate 31,348, forward strand.
AAATTAGAAACACAGTTCCCTTCCCAAATAATGTTTGAATCGATAATTGGAACCCACGTGCTGGCCGCCGTGGGTTCTTTTTGCAGAGTGGTATCCCAAATATGTTATCATCCGTACCGGAAAAGGTGTTTTCGAACGTCAGCTTTCTGTGCTGATTCTCTGATTTTTTCATGGACATGGATGATGCGGTATGCTATTTTTTTTAAAGAAAGCAGCCTGAATAGGGCGGATTTCGAATGCTTTTAGGATTACGGGAGCCATAAAATGCGGAGTAATCCGCAGGTATCAGGGGGTCAAAATGCCTTTTGACCTCAACATCATTATATATAAAAATGAAAAAGCAGGAGTTACGGAAATGGATGGCGGATTGAAGTACTGGCAGGATAAAAGAAAACAGAGATTAAAAAAGAATTGGGAGGGAAAGCGATATCTTTTGCTGGATGCATTTCGTGGGCTTTCAATTATCAATATGATCGCTTTTCATTTTCTGTATGACTATTATGTAATCTTTGGGCGGAATGTGAACTGGTGGAAACTTCCGGAAATCAGGCTCTGGCAGAGTTATATCTGCATGAGTTTTATCATTTTGTCCGGATTTGTGTGGAAATGGGGCAGAAAATCCAATTTAAAGCGGGGAATCTTTTTGAATATCTGCGGTCTGGCCGTATCCCTGGTTACATATGCGGCAGTGCCGGATTCTGCGGTCTGGTTTGGTATATTGAATTTTATTGGCTGTGCGGTGCTTCTTATGATCCCGCTGGATATTATTCTGAAAAAAATTCCGGCAGTACCGGGAATATTTATAAGTTTGTTTTTGTTTATTCTGTCCTATGATATGCAGCTGGGATATTTGAGTCTTGGTTCGGTCAGGATTGCAAAAATACCGGATTTCTTATATGACATAAAAATATTGACACCGCTGGGATTTCCCTATCCGGAATTCTTCTCCGGTGATTATTTTCCGATTCTTCCCTGGATTTTTCTTTATATGGTGGGCTATTTTATGGTGGAAATCTTTGAAAAACAGGAAACATGGAAACGAATTGGAAAAACGTACATACCGGTTTTGTCATGGATGGGGCAGAAGAGTATCTGGATCTATCTGATTCATCAGCCCATTTGCATGGTCATATGTCAACTTTTCTTTGGTTAGGGTATCCCCCGGTCAGATTCATCTGACCGAAGGATACCCTTTCGTTTATGCCAGCGGTATAGAATACAGGCGGCAGTCTGCATTCTTATTCAGAGTGGATTTCAGCAATGACATTTGAAATCAGTCGGGCTGTCGATCAATGTTGCAGCCTGGAATTTGTGGATATGACCATCCTCTTCCTCGGTAACTGATTTTATAAAATGGACATGTTTGCCGTTTCCGACATCAATGGCCACTGAAGTTTTGCCACAGAACTCATGATAATGACTGTCTGAAAAATCAGTACGGAATTTCACTTCGTGTACATGGCTGTTGCCCATGCTGATGGCTTCGCCGGATACGGTACAGAAGCGGTGGTTATGGCATTCGTTGCATTCGTTTACGACAGCAGTGCTGCCGGTCAGTTCGTGAACATGTTTCTGTTCGTCACAGTCATGATGTTGATCGCTCACGGGAGACTCCTTTCTTTTTGTGTACACTTTATATTATGAAAATATCTGGAGAAGGTGAAGGGAGTTATCCTGACTTTCCATATTATTTTCCAGGTTATTCAGGAAGTGTCATTCATGAAATGCCGGAATGTACTTACGCAAGAAAAGCAAAGAGTCTGGCCAGCCGTGTTATTTATGATGATGCTGCCGGCCCTGCTCGTATCATTGTCTGTTCAAAAATGCGTTTCGCATCAGTTTCCACAATAAATGTAATATGAAAAAGCGGAGAATAATTTGGGACAGATCCGTCCAGAATGGAAAAATAAGATTTTTGAATAAAAAAAGATGCAGGAGATGGGACTTGAACCCACACGATCTTGCGACCACAGGCACCTGAAGCCTGCGCGTCTGCCAATTCCGCCACTCCTGCATTTCGTTCGGCTTTTTTGTTTTTATCTTGCCGACGCATATTATAATATCAAGTTTATACTCAGATGTCAACACTTTTTTGAAAAAAATTTTAAAGTTTTTTTCAAAATTATTTCATGGGTTTTCCAGTCAGAAACAGTTGAAAAATAAAAGGTCTTGTGGTAAACTTTTGACAGTTTAAGCAGAAAGGAAGTAGGTGGCAGAATGAAAGCGTTTCTAATTTTAGAAGATGGTACGGTTTTTGAAGGAAGCAGCATTGGATCTACACGAGAAGTAATCAGTGAAATCGTATTTAACACATCAATGACCGGATATTTGGAAGTGCTGACAGACCCCTCGTATGCGGGACAGGCTGTCTGTATGACATATCCGTTAATTGGTAATTACGGTATTTGCTATGAGGATCAGGAATCATTAAAACCCTGGCCTGATGGTTATATTGTTCGCGAATTATCCAGACTTCCCAGTAACTTCCGTTCGGAGGATACGATTCAGCATTTCTTAGAAGTTCATGACATTCCTGGCATTGCAGGAATTGATACCCGTGCGTTGACACAGATTCTCCGTGAAAAAGGTACAATGAATGGTATGATTACCACGAACGAAAATTATAATATAGAGGAGATTTTGCCGAAGCTGAAGGCTTATAAAACCGGAAAAGTGGTTGAAAAAGTAACCTGCAGTGAAAAGTATGTACTTCCGGGGGATGGGCCGAAAGTTGCACTTATGGATTTTGGTGCAAAACGCAATATCGCCAGGTCTCTGAATGAGAGAGGCTGCCAGGTGACGGTTTACCCGGCACAGACAACCGCAGAGGAGATTCTTGGGGATGATCCGGATGGAATCATGCTGTCCAACGGCCCTGGAGATCCAAAGGAATGTACGGAGATCATCAAAGAAATCAAAAAACTGTACGATTCCGACACACCGATTTTTGCAATCTGTCTGGGACATCAGCTGATGGCTCTGGCAACCGGCGCAGACACACATAAGATGAAATACGGTCATCGCGGCGGCAACCATCCGGTAAAAGACCTGATGGGCAACAAACGGGTATACATTTCTTCCCAGAACCATGGATATGTGGTGGATATGGATAAACTTGACCCGAATGTGGCGGTACCTGCATTTGTAAATGTAAATGACGGTACAAACGAAGGTTTAAGCTATGTAGGCAAAAACATTTTTACGGTACAGTTCCACCCGGAAGCGTGTCCGGGACCGCAGGACTCCAGTTACTTATTTGACCGCTTTATGGACATGATGGGAGGGAATAAATAATGCCAAAGAATCCGGATATTAAAAAAGTTTTAGTGATCGGTTCAGGACCGATTGTTATTGGACAGGCAGCAGAGTTTGACTACGCCGGAACACAGGCATGCCGTTCTCTGAAAGAAGAGGGAATCGAAGTTGTTCTGCTCAACTCCAATCCGGCAACGATCATGACGGATAAGGATATTGCAGATAAAGTATACATTGAACCGCTTACAGTAGAAGTGGTGGAACAGCTGATCATGAAAGAAAAACCGGACAGTGTGCTGCCGACTCTTGGCGGTCAGGCAGGACTGAATCTGGCTATGGAACTGGAAGACAGAGGTTTCTTAAAAGAGCATAACGTTCGTCTGATCGGTACTACTTCTGAGACAATTAAAAAAGCAGAGGACCGTCTTGAATTCAAAAAGACCATGGAAAAGATCGGGGAGCCGATTGCGGCATCTCTGGTCGTTGAAAATGTGGAAGACGGTATTGCGTTTACCAATACCATCGGTTATCCGGTTGTGCTTCGTCCGGCTTATACCCTGGGCGGAAGCGGCGGCGGTATCGCTCATAACGAGGAAGAACTGGTGGAGATTCTGCAGAATGGTCTGCGTCTCTCCCGTGTAGGACAGGTTCTGGTGGAGAGATGTATCGCCGGATGGAAAGAAATCGAGTATGAAGTAATGCGTGATTCCAACGGAAACTGCATCACTGTATGTAACATGGAAAACATCGACCCGGTTGGTGTGCATACCGGAGACAGTATCGTAGTTGCGCCTTCACAGACCCTGGGAGATAAGGAATATCAGATGCTGCGTACGTCTGCGCTGAATATTATCAGTGAGCTGAACATTACCGGTGGATGTAACGTACAGTATGCTCTTCATCCGGAAAGTTTTGAATACTGTGTTATCGAAGTAAACCCGCGTGTCAGCCGTTCTTCTGCGCTGGCTTCCAAAGCGACCGGTTATCCGATTGCAAAAGTTTCTGCAAAGATCGCTCTGGGCTATACACTGGATGAAATCCCGAACGCTATTACAAAGAAGACATTTGCAAGTTTCGAACCGATGCTGGATTACTGTGTTGTTAAAATGCCGCGTCTTCCCTTTGATAAATTTATCAGTGCAAAACGTACGCTGACCACACAGATGAAAGCAACCGGTGAAGTTATGAGTATCTGTACCAACTTCGAAGGTGCGCTGATGAAAGCGATCCGCTCTCTGGAACAGCATGTGGACAGCCTGATGTCTTATGACTTTTCACATCTGGACCGTGAAGAACTGTTGGAAGAGCTGAACATCGTGGATGATATGCGTCTGTGGCGTATTGCGGAAGCCATCCGCCAGGGCATTTCCTATGAAGAAATTCATGATATCACCAGGATTGACATATGGTTTATTGATAAGATTGCCATTCTGGTTGAGATGGAACAGGCGCTGAAGACACAGGAACTGACCGCTGACCTGCTGAAAGAGGCAAAACGTCTTGAGTTCCCGGATTACATCATAGCAAACCTGGCTGGAAAGACCGAAGAAGAAGTAAAGAAAATGCGTCTGGATGCCGGTATCGTAGCTGCTTACAAAATGGTAGATACCTGTGCAGCTGAATTCGAAGCATACACGCCGTATTATTATTCTGTTTACGGCGGGGTGAATGAGGCGAAGGCAGCCAGTGACCGCAAGAAAGTTCTGGTGCTTGGTTCCGGTCCGATCCGTATTGGACAGGGTATCGAGTTTGACTTCTGTTCCGTACATTGTACCTGGGCATTTGCAAAAGAGGGTTATGAGACGATCATTATCAACAACAACCCGGAAACTGTAAGTACCGACTTCGATATTGCGGATAAGCTGTATTTTGAGCCGCTGACTCCGGAAGATGTGGAAAACATTGTAAACATTGAAAAACCGGATGGTGCAGTTGTTCAGTTCGGCGGTCAGACTGCCATCAAACTGACAGAAGCACTGATCAAAATGGGTGTAAAGATTCTGGGAACTTCCGCGGAAAACGTGGACGCGGCAGAAGACCGTGAACTTTTCGACGGCATTCTGGAACAGTGCGGTATCCCGAGACCGAAGGGAGATACGGTATACACCGCAGAAGAGGCAAAAGAAGTTGCAAACCGCCTTGGCTATCCGGTTCTGGTTCGTCCGTCCTACGTACTTGGCGGACAGGGAATGCAGATCGCCATTAACGATGAAGATGTAGAGGAATACATCGGCATCATCAACCGTATTGCACAGGATCATCCGATTCTGGTAGATAAATATCTGGTTGGCAAAGAAATTGAGGTCGATGCCGTATGTGACGGTGAAGATATTCTGATTCCTGGTATTATGGAGCATATTGAGCGTGCCGGTATCCATTCCGGTGACAGTATCTCCGTATATCCGGCTCAGACCATCAGCCGGAAAGCAAAAGATACCATCGCCGATTATACCGAGAAACTGGCCCGTGCGCTTCACGTAATCGGTATGATCAACATTCAGTTTATCGTGTGCCAGGATGAGGTATATGTGATCGAGGTAAATCCACGTTCCAGCCGTACCGTTCCGTATATCAGCAAGGTGACCGGCATTCCGATCGTCCCGCTGGCAACGAAGGTTATTCTGGGACATAAGATCAAAGATCTGGGCTACACACCGGGTCTGCAGCCGGAGGCAAAACATTTTGCCATCAAGATGCCGGTATTCTCCTTCGAGAAGATCCGCGGTGCAGACATCAGCCTTGGACCGGAGATGAAATCTACAGGAGAGTGTCTTGGTGTGGCGGAAACGTTCAATGAGGCCCTGTACAAAGCGTTCCTTGGTGCCGGTATTAATCTGCCGAAACACAAAAATATGATTATTACCGTAAAAGACGAAGATAAAGCGGAAGTCGTGGACATTGCCAGAAGATTTTCCAATATCGGATATCGTATTTTTGCAACAAGAAGCACTGCCAAATATCTGAATGAACATGGGGTAAAAGCAGTTCGTACCAACAAGATCGAACAGCCGTCACCGAACCTGATGGATCTGATTCTGGGTCATGAGATTGATCTTGTTATCGATACACCTTCCCAGGGTGTTGAACATGCAAAAGATGGTTTTGTAATCCGCAGAAATGCCATTGAGACAGGTGTTAATGTGCTGACAGCTCTTGATACGGCAAAAGCGCTGATCACCAGTCTGGAAGATACGGATCTTCATAACCTGACTTTGATTGATATTGCAACCATTTAAGGAGAGAGTATGTTAGAATTTTTAAAGGTAATTCTGATTGGTATTGTTGAGGGCATCACGGAGTGGCTGCCCATCAGCAGCACCGGTCATATGATTTTGGTGGATGAGTTTATCAAATTGAATGTATCCCAGGAATTCTGGAATATGTTCAAGTATGTCATTCAGCTGGGTGCCATCATGGCAGTGGTTGTCCTGTACTGGAATAAAATCTGGCCGTTCAAAAATGATAAGAATCAGACGGGGATTGTGGCACGCTATGTAAAGATGGACAAAATCACGCTGTGGCTGAAAATCGCGGTATCATGTCTGCCGGCGATTATCATAGGCCTGCCGCTGGATGATATTATAGAAGAAAAACTGTCCAATTATGTAGTTGTGGCTCTGATGCTGATCTTGTACGGTGTATTGTTTATTGTGATTGAAAATTATAATAAGCGCAGAAAGCCGAAGGTGAGCAGACTGGAGGATATTACCTGGTCCATGGCGGCCGGTATCGGAATCTTCCAGCTGTTGGCCATGATTCCGGGTACTTCCCGTTCCGGAGCGACGATCATCGGCGGAATACTTATTGGTCTGTCCAGAAAAATTGCGGCTGAGTACACCTTTTTCCTGGCTATCCCGGTTATGTTCGGTGTCAGCTTTATTAAGATTTTGAAATTCGGTTTAAACTTTACCGCTTACGAGGCAGCAATTTTGATTGTAGGTATGGTGGTTGCATTTGTGGTTTCCATCCTGGCGATCAAGTTCCTGATGGGCTACATCAAAAAGCATGATTTCAAAGTATTTGGATGGTATCGAATCGTCCTTGGTATTATTGTTTTGATTTATTTTGCATGCAAGAGTATATTCTTCGCATAGCGTGAGCCTTTAGAAAAAGAAAAGAGGTAGACGGATGGAGAAAAAAAGAGTTGTAGTAGCGCTGGGGCACAGAGCCCTGGGTAATACTTTACCGGAACAGAAAAAAGCTGTGAAAGAAGCAGCAAAAGCTATTGCGGATCTGGTGGAGGCGGGTGCTGATGTTGCCATTACGCACAGCAATGCACCGCAGGTTGGTATGATTCACACCGCCATGAATGAATTCGGAAAAGTTCATCAGGATTACACAACAGCACCTATGTCAGTTTGTTCTGCCATGAGTCAGGGTTATATCGGATATGACCTTCAGAATGCGATCCGTGCCGAATTGATCACCAGAGGCATATACAAACCGGTTGTCACACTGCTGACGCAGGTAAAGGTAGATCCTTATGACGATGCATTTTATGAGCCGATCAAAGTAATCGGCCGTTATATGACAAAGGAAGAAGCGGATCAGGAAGAGAAGAAAGGCAATTTTGTAGTGGAGACGGAAAATGGCTACCGCCGTATTGTTGCTGCTCCGAAGCCGGTGGAAATCATTGAGATGGATTCCATCAGATCCCTTTTTGATGCGGGTCATGTGGTCATCGCCTGCGGCGGAGGCGGAATTCCGGTTCTGGAACAGGGCGTGGACCTTCGCGGTGCCAGTGCGGTTATTGAAAAAGACCTGATCAGCAGTCTGATGGCTCAGAAACTTAATGCAGATGTGCTGATGATTCTTACCAGTGTAGACCAGGTTTCTTTAAATTATAAATCCGCCAACGAAAAAATGATTGGTGCGATCACGGTGGATGAGGCAAAACAGTACATGAAAGAAGACCACTTCGAACAGGGCTCCATGCTGCCCAAGTTTGAAGCGGCAGTGAACTTTCTGGAGAGCGGTGAAGACAGAATGGCAGTTATTACTTCTATTCCGAGAGCGAAAGCTGGTTATCTGGAAAAGAGCGGAACGATCATTAAATAAGCAGAATTAAGAAAAAGACCGATTACTTGAAATCAAGTAACCGGCCTTTTTTTAATACGTATTCCCTTCATTGTACAGAAGAATTATTCCTGAACGGTCCAACCCTGTGATTCAAGAGATTCTACTGTTTTTTTCAGAGAGATTTTCTGTCCGCTGCCTTCCAGTGGAAGCATACCAGCGTCAGATAATTCTTCCAGAGCGTCTGCGTTAGATGCATCAATGGTGATAATTTCTTTCAGTTCGTCGCCATCGCGGGTAACTTCATATGTAACACCCTCGATTTCTTCGTAAACCGGAGATACCTCTTCGATCATTTCTTCCATCTGAAGAATCTGATCTTCGGTATACTGAGAGCAGTCAATAACGCTTGTCTGAGTGATGGTGTGGATCACATCGCCTTTTGCGTCCATTTTGTACTCCATAACAACACCAGACTGTTCGTAAACCAGAACTTTGGACTGCTCTTTTGCGCCACAGCCAGCCATGGCAAGAAGCATGAGACCTGTTAAAACAAGGCTAAGCATTCTTTTCATACGTTTCATTCTTATCTTCCTCCTAATATAAAGTTTTCATTTTTATTATATAAACAAAATGGAAAAATTGCCAGAAGGATATAAAAGAAATTAAAAAAACAATATGAAAATAGAAAAATCAACATGGAAAAGGGATAAAAAAGGAAAAGAAGCCCGTGTTGGAGTCCGGACTTCTTTTTCTTTTTATTTTTCTATGAGGGGGGAGATAGTGAGTGGTTATTTCCTCTATCCACTTAATACTATAATGTACAAATGTGATTAGAATATGTCTATTCTCCAAAAAAAGAGGGAAAAATCTAAAAAAAGAATAAAGCGTTTCTTTAAATAGGATAAATCAGGACCGAATGGTTGCATTTGGGAAAACAGATTGTTATACATAAAGAGGTATGTTTTTTTCGGAATGCGGGATGAAACATACAAAAGTTGAAAAAGCCAGAATATTATGGTATTCTATAGGGTGATTTATAATGTCTATAGTTAATTTGTGATAAGTGAAAGAAGGGGTTTTTATGAGACTGACAGCTTTATTAGAACGAGTTAATTACAAATGCATCCAGGGAAATGTGGATTGTGAAGTGAAAGATGTGATCTACGATTCCAGAAAAGTAAGCGAAGGTTCTCTTTTTATCTGTATTCGCGGAGCGGTCGTGGATGGACATACTTTTGCACAGGATGTGGCAGAAAAAGGTGCATCTGTTATTGTGGCGGAAGAACCGGTGGAAGTTCCGGAACAGGTAACGGTGATTCTGGTGGAAGATACCCGTTATGCCATGGCTCTGATCTCAGCGGCTTATTTCGGATATCCGGCAGAAAAACTGAAAGTGATCGGTATCACCGGAACAAAGGGAAAGACCACGACCACATACATGGTAAAATCCATTCTGGAAAATGCAGGATATAAAGTAGGTCTGATTGGAACGATTGAGGCGATCATCGGCGATAAAGTGATTCCGGCAGCCAATACCACTCCCGAATCTTACATTATTCAGCAGTATTTTGCAGAGATGGTGGAGGCAGGCTGTGACTGCGTTGTGATGGAGGTATCCTCCCAGGGGCTGATGCTGCATCGTACAGCTGGTTTTCTGTTTGAACTTGGTATTTTTACAAACATTGAACCGGATCATATCGGACCGGCAGAACACGACAGCTTTGAGGATTATATGCACTGCAAGGGACTGCTTTTCAAACAGTGTAAAGTGGGTATTGTAAATGCGGATGCGGATCATCTTGAGGAAGTGCTGAAAGGGCACACCTGTAAAATTGAGACATTCGGTATTGACAAAGAGGCAGATTTGAGAGCGGCCAATGTGGAGCTGGTGTCACGGCCGGGCTATCTGGGTATCGCATATGATGTGACCGGACTTTTGAATTTCCATGTGGAAATTGACTGCCCGGGCAAGTTCAGTATTTATAATTCGCTGACCGCCATTGCCATCTGCCGTCATTTTCATGTGTCGGAAGAAAATATTGTGAAAGCGCTGGCAGGAGCAAAGGTAAAGGGCCGTATTGAGATGGTAAAAGTGTCGGACGATTTTACGCTTATGATCGATTACGCCCATAATGCGATGGCACTGGAAAGTCTTTTGACCACATTGAGAGAATACAATCCGCACCGTCTGGTATGTCTCTTTGGCTGCGGCGGAAACCGTTCGAAGCTGCGCCGTTATGAGATGGGTGAAGTATCTGGAAAACTGGCGGATCTGACCATTATTACCTCAGACAATCCGCGATATGAAGAACCACAGGATATTATCGATGATATCAAGGTTGGCATCGGCAGAACCGATGGAAAATATGTGGAGATCATTGACCGCAAAGAAGCCATAGCCTACGCAATTCAGCATGGTGAGCCGGGAGATATTGTGATCCTGGCGGGAAAAGGTCATGAAGATTATCAGGAAATCAAAGGAAAGAAGTACCCCATGGATGAGCGTGATCTGATCCGGGACATTTTAGCAGGAGTATAAATGAGTCAGCAGTATGCAGATATCATTGTAGATATTTCCAGTGAAAAGCTGGACCGCACCTTTCAGTACCGGGTTCCGGAGCATTTAAAAGGCCGGATCACCGAGGGTATGGTGGTGCGGATTCCCTTTGGGCGGGGTGACAGGGAAATCAGCGGCTATGTGATCGGCCTGTCCCACGCGCCCAAATTCGATGAAGCGAAAACAAAAGAGATCATTTGTCTGGAAAACAGTCAGGAGACGGTGGAATCCCGCCTGATCGCACTGGCTGCCTGGATGCGGGAGAACTATGGTTCCACCATGATACAGGCGCTGAAGACGGTGCTTCCGGTGAAAAAACAGATTGCGAAAAAGGAAGAGCGCAGATTCCGTCTGAATATGGAGAAAGTGCAGGGTGAGGCCTATCTGAAGCATTGTCTGAACCGGCACTATGTGGCAAAGGCAAGGGCAGTTGCTGCGGTGCTGGATCAGGAGTGGGTGCCCTATGAGACCATGACAGGAACCCATAAGGTGTCGGCTTCGGTGCTGAAAGGGCTGACGGAAGAAGGGGTTCTCACCATGAATGCCCGGGAAGTATACCGGGCTGCCCTTGATGCCGCGGACAAAACGGAAAAAGTTTTTCTGACGGACGCGCAGAATGCGATTGTGGAAGATATATGTGACGAATGGGAATACCGGGATCGCCCCTGTCTGATCCACGGAATCACGGGAAGCGGCAAAACCAGCATTTATATGGAACTGATTGCCCAGGTGGTGGAAAAAGGGCAGCAGGTTATTGTGCTGATCCCGGAGATTGCGCTGACCCGTCAGACGGTGGCCCGTTTTATGCGCCGGTTTGGCTCCGGAATTTCTTTCCTGAATTCCAGAATGTCGCCGGCTGAGCGCTACGATCAGTTCAAGGCGGCAAAGCGGGGCGATGTGCAGATTATGGTGGGGCCGCGATCCGCACTGTTTACCCCCTTTTCCAATCTGGGCCTGATCATTCTGGATGAAGAGCATGAAAATACCTACATCAGTGAGACGGCTCCCCGGTATCATGCCCGGGAGGCGGCAATAAAGAGAGCAGAGCTGGAGCATGCCCATGTGATCATGGGCTCGGCAACCCCATCGGTGGATGCCTATTATGCGGCAAAACAGGGCATATACAGACTTTTTACTTTAAAAGAGCGATATGGAAACAGCCGGCTTCCGGAAGTATCTGTGGTGGATATGAGGGAAGAATTAAAAACAGGCAACCGTTCCATATTGAGTGCGAAACTGCAAAAAGCCATGGAGGACAGACTGAACCGGGGAGAACAGATGATGCTTTTCCTCAACCGGCGGGGCTATGCGGGATTTGTTTCCTGCCGTTCCTGCGGACATGTGGTAAAATGTCCCCACTGTGATGTGGCTTTGTCCAGCCACAGGAATGGGAAAATGATTTGTCATTACTGCGGATATGAGATACCGCAGGTGCGGGAATGTCCCCAGTGCCAGTCACCTTATATCGGCGGATTCAAGGTTGGGACCCAGCAGATCGAGGATGTGGTGAAAAAACGTTTCCCGGATGCACGGGTGCTTCGCATGGATCTGGATTCCACAAAGGGAAAAGAGGGGCATGCAAAGATTCTTCAGGCTTTTGAAAATCGGGAAGCAGACATTCTGATCGGAACCCAGATGATCGTAAAGGGACATGATTTTCCGTATGTGACGCTGGTTGGGGTGCTTGCGGCGGATCTGTCACTGAACAGTTCCGATTACCGGGCTTCCGAGCGGACTTTTCAGCTGATCACACAGGCGGTGGGCCGTGCTGGCCGCGGAGAACGGGCAGGAGAGGCAGTTGTACAGACCTATCACCCGGAGCATTACAGCATTGTGGATGCGGTAAATCAGGATTATGAAAGCTTTTATGAAGAAGAGATTGCATACCGGATGCTGTTGGATTATCCGCCTTCGGGATGTATGATGGCGGTACTTGGCAGCGGAGAAGACGGGGAACATCTGGACACAGCCATGGAATATCTGAAAAAATTCATATTAAAAATATATCCGAAGGCGGATCTGCAGGTGATCGGGCCTGCACTGCCCGGTGTGGGAAAGGTCCGGGATGTGTACCGGAGAGTGATCTACTGCAAACATGCAGAATATGATACATTAATTATGATAAAAAATCAGCTGGAACGATATATAGAGATCAATTCCGGTTTTAATACTATACAGATACAATTTGATTTTAATAAGTAAGGAGAGGAAAAATGGCACTTAGAACAATTCGAATTCAGGGCGATCCGGTTCTGGAAAAAGTATGCAAACCAATTGAAAAAATGACACCGAAGATTCAGACACTGATCGAGGATATGTTTGATACCATGTATGAGAGCAACGGTGTGGGACTGGCAGGCCCCCAGGTTGGTATTTTAAAACGCATCGCAGTAATTGACACGGATGGAACACCATATGTATTTATTAATCCGAAGATTGTGGAGACAGACGGAGAGCAGACCGGCGAAGAAGGATGTTTAAGCCTTCCGGGCAAATCCGGTGTGGTGACAAGACCGAACTACGTAAAAGTAGAAGCGTTGGATGAAAATATGGAACCATTTACACTGGAAGCCACGGAACTTCTGGCAAGAGCGGTATGTCATGAACTGGAGCATCTGGATGGTATTCTTTATACCTCACATGTGGAGGGTGAACTGCATGACGCTTATTATGGAGATGATGAACTGGAGGATGAAGTATGAGAGTAGTATTTATGGGAACACCGGATTTTGCGGTGGGAACACTTGAGGCAATCTGTGACGCCGGATATGAAGTGGCAGGTGTTGTGACACAGCCGGATAAAGCAAAAGGAAGAAGCAAAGAACTGGTGCCTACACCGGTGAAGGCGGCTGCTCTGGCACGGGGGCTGAACGTATTTCAGCCGGTGAAGATCCGTGATGCACAGGCGATTGAGGCGGTACGCCAGATGAAGCCGGATGTAATCGTGGTAGTTGCATTTGGCCAGATCATTCCGCAGGAAATCCTGGATATGGCGCCGTATGGATGTCTGAATGTACATGCATCTCTGCTTCCGGCATACCGCGGAGCGGCTCCTATTCAGTGGGCTGTATTAAACGGGGATGAAGAGTCCGGTGTTACGATCATGCGCATGGATGCTGGTCTGGATACTGGTGATATGATCGCAAAAAAAGTGGTAAAACTGGCAGCGGATGAGACAAGCGGCAGCCTGTTTGACCGTTTGAGTGCAGAAGGAGCAAAATTTCTGGTGGAGACACTGCCGTCCGTATTTGACGGAACTGCAGTTTATGAAAAACAGCCAGAGGAAAGCACCACACCTTATGCCGGCATGATCCAGAAAAAAATGGGTGAAATCAACTGGAACGATTCCGCTGAAAAAATCGAACGTCTTGTTCGCGGCATGAATCCCTGGCCAAGTGCATATACAAAACTGGATGGAAAAACACTGAAAATCTGGAAAGCACATGTGGAAAAACCGGAAATGACCGGGGATGTGGGAAAAATTGTCCGTATGGATAAAAAAGGTATGTATGTACAGACCGGACAGGGGATTCTCTGTGTGGATGAACTTCAGATCGAAGGGAAAAAACGTATGAATACAGGGGATTTTCTCCGGGGATACGTGGTTCGGAATAATCAGCTGTAGGAAAGAATAGATTTCCGTTGAACAGCAGATATTAAGTAAGATATGTGATGCGATAAAGGAGGAAACAGCATGATCACAGCCTATTACGGCGGTTATGGAATGAACAGAATGTTATATTATGGGTTTGACTGGACCTATCTTCTCCTGATTGCCGGTATGATACTTTCGCTTCTGGTTTCGGCCAATATGAAATCGACCGTTGCAAAATACAGCAAAGTACGGAGCTATTCAGGACTTACCGGGGCAGAAGCCGCATCCCGGATTCTGCGGGCGGCCGGTGTGACCGGAGTTTCCATACAGCCGACCACCGGTCAGCTGACGGATCACTATGATCCCCGCACCAAAGTGGTAAAACTGTCAGAAAGCTCCTATAACAGTACTTCGCTTACAGCGGTAGGAGTGGCAGCCCATGAGTGCGGACATGCCATTCAGGATGCCTTAAGCTACGGCCCTCTCCGGATGCGAAGTGCGATCGTGCCAATCGCGAATTTTGGTTCCCAGTTGTCCTGGCCCGTATTTTTTGCAGGATTGATTTTTGGATTTGAAGCATTGACCACGTTGGGTATTGTCCTGTTTTCCGCTGCAGTCCTGTTTCAGTTTGTTACGCTTCCGGTGGAACTGAATGCATCATCCAGAGCCCTTAAGATGCTGGAAAGTACCGGAATTATGCATCAGGAGGAACTGAAGGGAACAAAAAAAGTTTTAAAAGCAGCTGCGATGACGTATGTGGCGGCATTGGCTTCATCGATACTTCAGCTGCTTCGATTAATTATCCTGGCAGGAGGACGGCGCCGTGATGACTAACAATACGAGAGAGATTATTCTTGATGTTTTGCTGGCGGTAAATCGCGACGGACAGAAAAGTCATGTGGTGATTCGCAATACACTGGATAAATACCAGTATCTGCCCAAACAGGACAGAGCGTTTATACGAAGAGTCTGTGAGGGAACCATTGAACAGATGATTTCGATTGATTATATTATAGATGCTTATTCCAGTATAAAAGTGCAGAAAATGAAACCGGTGATACGGGATATACTGCGAAGTGCCGTATATCAGATCCGGTACATGGACAGTGTACCGGCATCCGCCGCCTGCAATGAGGCGGTGAAGCTGGCTCAGAAAAAAGGATTTTATAATCTGAAGAGTTTTGTGAACGGCGTTTTGCGCAACATCGTTCGCGAGATCGACCATGTGGAATATCCATCCAAAGATAATCTGATGGAATACTTTTCTGTTACATATTCCATGCCCAGATGGCTGGTAAAAAGATGGACGGACGAGTTCGGTCCCATTGTGACAGAAATGATGCT
The DNA here is from genome assembly GCA_036310185.1 of Lachnospiraceae bacterium. Classification (GTDB taxonomy): domain Bacteria; phylum Bacillota; class Clostridia; order Lachnospirales; family Lachnospiraceae; genus JALENY01. Next base: position 47,118 of record JAXJSH010000148.1, read on the forward strand.
GCAGGAGTTTCTGAAGGAGCGGCCTACGACTGTTCGTCTGACGGTCAATGGTCCGGACAAAAAAGAGATCCTGAAGAGCATGAAGCGGCAGGGAGTCACCGTAAAACATGCACCGTATCTCTCCTATGCATATGAAATCAGTGATTTTAATTACCTTCAGGCCCTGGAAGCGTATCGAAACGGCTGGATCTACATACAGGATGTGAGTTCTATGCTGGTGGCAGAGGCTGCAAATCCGAAACAGGGAGACTTTGTGGTTGATCTGTGCGCGGCGCCCGGCGGAAAAAGTATGCATGTGGCGGATAAGCTGGGGCAGTATGGCATGGTGGAATCCAGAGACCTGACCGAGGGTAAGGTGGCATTGATTCAGGAAAACATTCACAGACTGGATCTGATCAATGTCCGTGCGGTGCAGGCAGATGCCACCGTTTACGATGGCAGTCTGGAAGCAAAGGCGGACATCGTACTGGCAGATGTACCATGTTCCGGAATGGGTGTAATTGGAAGAAAAGCAGATATCAAATATAAGCTGACTTCTCTCCAGCTGGAGGAACTGGTGCTGCTGCAAAGAAGAATTCTGCACAATGCAGCATCTTATGTAAAACCGGGCGGAACGCTGATTTACAGCACCTGTACCCTGGGAAAGAAAGAAAATCAGGAAAATATTCAGTGGTTTACCCAGAATTATCCATATGAACTGGAAAGTCTGGACCCCTATATTCCGGATGAACTGCACAGTCTGACTACAAGGGAAGGATATTTGCAGCTGGTGCCTGGCGTGCACAAGACAGACGGATTTTTCCTGGCACGATTAAAAAGGAGAAACGATGGATAAAAAAGATATTAAATCCATGTCTCTGCAGGAACTGAAAGAGGTTGCTGCAGGCTATGGAGAGAAAGCTTTCCGGGCGAAGCAGCTGTATGAATGGATGCACAAAAAGCTGGCATCTTCCTACGATGAGATGACAAATCTGTCAAAAGCTTTTCGGGAAAAGCTGGAAAGAGACTGGCCCTACCTCAGCCTGGAAGCGCTGGAAGTTCAGGTATCGAAACTGGACGGAACCAGCAAATATCTCTTTCGTCTTCCGGATGGGAATGTGATCGAAAGTGTATTGATGAAATACCATCACGGCAATTCGGTCTGTATTTCTTCCCAGGTGGGCTGCCGGATGGGCTGCCGTTTCTGTGCTTCCACCATTGGCGGATGGACCAGGAACCTAAGTGCCGGTGAGATGCTGGATCAGATCTACCGGATTCAGAAACTGTCCGGGGAGCGGGTGTCCAATATTGTGATCATGGGAACCGGAGAGCCCATGGATAACTATGAAAATGTGCTTGATTTTCTGCACATGATATCCGATGAACAGGGGCTGAACATCAGCCAGAGAAATATCACCGTTTCCACCTGTGGAATCGTGCCGAAAATCAGGGAACTGGCACAGGAAAAACTTCAGATCACGCTGGCCATTTCGCTGCATGCTTCCACCAATGAAAAGCGCAAAGAACTGATGCCCATTGCATATAAATACAGTATGGAAGAACTGCTGGATGCGGTCCGGTATTACTATCGTGAGACGGGCCGCCGTATCACTTTTGAATACAGTCTGGTGGCTGGAAAAAATGATACGGAGGAGGATGCAAAGCTTCTGGCAGGCAAAATTCACGGCATAAACTGCCATGTAAATCTGATTCCCGTGAATCCGATCAAGGAGCGGGATTTCCGGCAGTCCGACAAAAAAGATATTGAGATATTTAAAAATAAACTTGAAAAATACGGAATTAATGTTACTATTAGAAGAGAAATGGGCCGGGATATTGATGGGGCCTGTGGACAACTGAGGAAGAGTTACCTGGAAAGAGAGATTTGATGAATGAAGACATATTCTGTTACAGATGTAGGGCAGAAAAGACAAATTAATCAGGATTATGTGTTCGCCTCCGAGACACCGGTAGGAAATCTGCCAAATCTCTTTATTGTTGCAGACGGGATGGGAGGTCACAATGCCGGTGATTTCGCATCCAGATGTGTAGTCAGGACGATAAAAGAGTATATTGAACAGAGTCAGGAACAGAATCCGATTAAACTGATTCAGGAAGCCATTCAGGTTTCCAATGCCAGACTTCTGGAAGAGGCTTCAAAACAGATGGAACTGATCGGAATGGGAACTACCGTGGTAGTGACCACCATCAGCGGACATTATGCATATACGGCCAATGTGGGAGACAGCCGGATGTATCTGATCGCGGATGATCAGATCCGCCAGATTACAAAGGATCATTCCCTTGTGGAAGAGATGGTCCGGCTTGGCCAGATTACAAAAGAAGAAGCCAGAAAACATCCGGATAAAAACATCATTACGAGAGCAGTCGGGGCATCCCGGAAAGTGGATGTTGATTTTTTCGATGAAAAACTGAATCCGGACAGCATTTTGCTGATGTGTTCCGATGGCTTGAGCAACATGGTGGAGGATGAAGAGATTCTGCGGATCGTTACCGGCGACGGATCGCTGGAGGAGCGGGCGCAGATGTTAGTAAAAACAGCAAATGATCACGGCGGGAAAGACAACATAGCAGTTGTTCTGATCGAGCCGGATACGAATGAGGTGAGATAATGTTAAGAGAGGGAATGATTGTAGCTGAGCGATATGAGATCATCAGCAAAATCGGCGCAGGTGGAATGGCCGACGTATACAAGGCAAAGGATCATAAACTGAACCGCTTTGTGGCGGTTAAGGTTATGAAATCTGAATTCCGCGCAGATAAAACTTTTATAGCAAAATTTACAAGGGAGGCACAGGCTGCAGCCGGTCTTGCCAACCCGAATATTGTAAATGTCTTTGATGTGGGTGAAGACAATGGGATCTATTTCATCGTAATGGAACTGGTAGAGGGCATTACGCTGAAAGAATACATCACAAAAAAAGGAAAACTGAGTGTCCGTGAGGCCACCAGTATTGCGATCCAGGTCTGCATGGGTCTGGAGGCGGCCCACGCACAGAATATTGTGCACAGGGATGTGAAACCGCAGAATATCATCATTTCAACCGATGGTAAGGTAAAAGTGACAGACTTTGGTATTGCCAGAGCAGCATCTTCCAACACCATCAGCGCAAATGCTATGGGGTCTGTCCATTACAGCTCTCCGGAGCAGGTGCGCGGCGGATATGCAGATTCCAAGAGTGATATCTACTCCGTAGGTATTACCATCTATGAAATGGTAACCGGCCGTGTTCCGTTTGACGGAGACACAACTGTGTCAATTGCCATCAAACATCTGCAGGATGAGATGGAAGCACCGTCCAATTTTGCACCGGATCTGCCCCATAGTCTGGAACAGATCATTCTCAAATGTACACAGAAAAGTCCGGACCGCAGATACAGCTCCATGTCAGGGGTAATTGCGGATTTGAAACATTCTCTGATTGATCCGAACGGTGATTTTGTTACACTGATGCCGCTCAGTGATCATGCGAGAACGGTGGTCCTTTCCAATGAGGAAATGGCAGCCATCAAGGCGGGACGTCAGACACCGCGTATGGAAGAACCGGTACAGACCACATTCAGCAGCACGGTATCGGCAAAAAAAGGTTATGAAGAACCGGATCCGGATGAAGAAGATGACGATGACGACGATTACGATGATGAAGAGGGCGGCATCAGCAGTAAGCTGGAAAAAGCCATGACCATTGGCGGTTTTATCATTGGTGCTCTCATTATCTGTATTCTGATTTACTTTATCGCGCAGGCAGCAGGGCTCTTTAAGTTTGGTTCAAAGAAAGATGATGCAGACGTGACTGCAACTCCGACTCCGACCGAGGCCGTATCCGATGAAGAACAGGTAAAAGTACCGACTATCGTAGGTATGACACCGGAGGTGGCACAGCAGACAGCGAAAGAATTTAATCTGGGTATTACAAAGGTAGCGGAAGCACCGTCCAACGAATTCCCGGCAGGAACCATCTGTGCACAGAGTCCGAAAGCCAACACCATGGTGGATAAAAATACAACGATTACCTATACGATCAGTACCGGAAGCAGTGAGATGGTGATCCCGGATGTGGTAAACCGTACTGCAAGTGAAGCACAGCAGATGCTGGCCGATGCAGGCATTACAAATGTGAAGCTGGAAGAAAAAGCCAGTGCTGAAATCAGCATCGGCAATGTTATCTCGGTAAATCCGTCCGTAGGAGCTACTGTTACAGCAGACGATCAGGTTACTCTTACAATCAGTACCGGTGCAAGTACAGAGCGTGTAACGGTACCTGGTGTGCAGGGATATTCAAAGGAAGAAGCAACTCAGATTCTGGAAGAAAAAGGCCTGACTGTAAAATACGATTATGGACAGTCTGACCGGGTAGGCATCGGAGAGGTTATCTCACAGAGCATTACATCCGGAACAGAAGTAAGTGCAGGAACTGAGATTACACTGACCATCAATTCAGAAGAGGCTCAGGAATCCGATACACAGGATACGACAGAAACACCGGGTACAACCACCGCGAAAAGCTGGATCTGCAATGAAAAAGTGGGCGCACCGAGCAATTATACAGGTGGTGCTGTAAAACTGGTTCTGGAACAGACTGTAAACGGTGAAAAAGCAGAAACAACTATTCTGGAATCAGATGCCATCTCATTCCCGTATGAGCTGAATATCACAGGCGCTTCCGGAGTGACCAGCGGTAAAGTGCTCATGTATGAAATGGTAAATGGAACTTATAAACTTCGTTGCAACTGGCCTGTAACATTCTCGGAGCAGTGATAAATGCAGGGAAAAATAATAAAAGGAATTGCCGGATTCTACTACGTTGATGTGGTAGGATCCGGAATTTATGAGTGTAAAGCAAAAGGAATATTCCGAAAAGAAAAAAAGAAGCCCCTTGTGGGAGATAATGTGGAGATTACTGTCCTGGACGAGGAGGCCCGGGAGGGTAATCTTGTTCAGATTTTACCCAGAAAAAATGAACTGATACGTCCTGCGGTGGCCAATGTGGATCAGGCACTGATCATTTTTGCCATGGAAGATCCGAAGCCGAATTACATGCTGCTGGATCGATTTCTGGTTATGATGGAGATGCAGAATGTGCCGGCGGTCATCTGTATGAATAAAACGGATCTGGGAACGGAAGCGGAGATGGAAGCATTCCGCAGAGCCTATGAAGGTGCCGGCTATCAAGTTTGTTTTACCAGTGCCAGACAGGAGGAAGGCCTGGAATCTCTGATGGATCTTTTAAAAGATAAGACCACAGTGGTGGCAGGGCAGTCGGGCGTGGGAAAATCTTCCCTGATCAATCATGTACAGCAGGATATCAGTATGGAGACCGGAGAAACCAGCAAAAAGCTGGGGCGTGGGCGTCATACGACCCGTCATTCCCAGCTGATTGGAATTGACGAAAATACGTATATTATGGACACGCCGGGGTTCAGTTCCCTGGATGTGGACTTTCTGAATATCAAATCGGAAGAAATCAGACAGTGTTTTCCGGAGTTTCACGAATATGAAGGAAAATGCCGTTTTTTAGGATGCAGCCACACACATGAACCGGGGTGTGCTGTAAAAGAGGCACTGGAAGAGGGACTTTTCAGTGAACTTCGCTATCAGAACTATACCGGAATGTATGAAGAACAGAAGGAAAGAGAAAAGAGGAGGTATTAAAAAATGATTGAGTTAGCCCCATCGATTTTATCGGCGGATTTTAATATCCTGGGACAACAGATCAAAGAATTGGAGACAGCCGGAGTAAAATGGCTGCATATAGATGTTATGGACGGAGATTTTGTGCCGAATATCTCATTTGGGATGCCGGTGATCGCGTCCATCCGGAAAAATTCCGGTATGTTTTTTGACGTACACATGATGGTAACAGAACCGATCCGTTATATTGAGGATGTGGCAAATGCAGGTGCGGACATGATTACCGTTCATCTGGAAGCCTGCGAAGACTGTGATGCCACCCTGGAAAAAATCCGAAACTGCGGATGCAAAGCGGGCATCAGCATCAAGCCGAATACTTCCGTAGGCGAGCTTGAGCCATTTCTTGATATGGTGGACATGGTTCTGGTGATGACCGTTCATCCGGGTATGGGCGGACAGTCCTATATAGAAGCATCCACAGAGCGTATTCGACAGGTAAAGGATATGATTGAAGAACGCGATCTGGACATTGATCTTCAGGTGGATGGCGGTATCAATGAAGCTACAGAAGAGCTTGTAATAGAAGCCGGTGCAAACATTCTGGTTGAGGGCTCAGCGATTTTTCGTGGAAATCTGATCGAAAACGTGAAAAATTTTCAGAACAGGGTAAACTGAGATCTGAAAATATGCTGTCGTAAGTGATGGAAGACAGAATGGAATCAGCTCATTCTATGAAGCCGAAAGGATTTGACAGAAAGAAGGTATACAGATGGTAACAATAATCATTACCGGAGGAACACTGAATGAAGAATTTGCCTGTCAGTTTCTGAAGGAACATCCCTGGGATGCACTGATAGCGGCAGATCGTGGATTAAAGTTCTGCTATGAACAAAAGATACAGCCGGATTATATCATAGGTGATTATGACAGCATTGAACGGGAAATCGTTACATATTACCGTGAACAGAGTCATGCGGAGGTGGAAACCTATCACGCCGAAAAGGATGCCACGGATACTCAGATTGCGCTGGAAAAGGCATTGTATCTGGAAAGCGATACAATCTATATCCTCGGTGCGCTCGGCGGACGAATGGATCATGGGCTGGCGAATATACAGCTTCTGAATCTGGCTCTGGAAGAAGGGGCCGAGGCTTATCTGGCAGATGAACATAACATGATTCGTCTCATTGATCGGCCGGAGACCATAAGGAAAGAAAAACAGATGGGGAAATATGTATCTTTTCTGCCTTTTACTGACCGGGTAGACGGAGTTACGCTGCAGGGATTCAAATATCCGCTGAATGACTATACTATGGTAAAAGGAAGCAGCATCGGAGTCAGCAATGAGATTGAGCAGGAAGAGGCCAGCGTCACCTTTGACAGCGGTGTGCTGCTGATGATCCAGTCCAGAGACTGAATGAAGGGGTAAAACACGATAATTGTTATCCGATAAACCGGAAAGCAGACTTTTCCGGTTCTGAACAGTTATAAAATACAAAGATGAAAGAGGAAAAAAGATGAAATTAGGTATCGTAGGTTTGCCGAATGTGGGCAAAAGTACATTGTTTAATTCTTTGACAAAGGCAGGTGCGGAATCCGCAAACTATCCGTTCTGTACTATTGATCCGAACGTGGGTATCGTACCGGTTCCGGATGCACGTCTGAAACTTTTGGGGGATTTTTACAAATCAAAAAAAGTGACACCGGCTGTTATCGAATTTGTGGATATTGCAGGTCTGGTAAAAGGAGCGTCCAAGGGAGAGGGCCTTGGAAATCAGTTCCTGGCAAACATCCGTGAGGTAGATGCCATTGTTCATGTGGTGCGCTGCTTTGAAGATGATAACGTAATTCATGTGGACGGAAGTGTGGATCCGCTCCGTGATATTGAGACCATTGATTACGAACTCATTTTCTCTGATATCGAAATTCTGGAGAGAAGAATCGCAAAAACCACAAAGATGGCAAAAAATGATAAAAAAGCAGCCAAAGAGCTGGAGTTTTTACAGAAAATAAAGGCACATCTGGAAGAGGGCAAACCGGCCAAGACCATGGAAATCGATGCAGATGATGAAACTCTTTGGATGAATGAGTACAACCTTCTGACCTGGAAACCGGTTATCTTTGCAGCAAATGTGGGGGAAGATGAACTGGAGGATGATGCGGCTTCCAATGAACATGTACAGCGCGTAAAAGAATTTGCAAAAGAGCAGGGCAGCGAGGTATTCGTAATCTGTGCCCAGATCGAGCAGGAGATTGCGGAACTGGACGATGATGAGAAAAAAGAATTTCTGGAGGATCTGGGACTGACAGAATCCGGTCTGGAAAAACTGATCGCAGCAAGCTACCGTATTCTTGGACTGCAGAGCTTTTTGACATCCGGTGAAGATGAGACAAGAGCATGGACCATTCCGATCGGATGCAAGGCACCGCAGGCGGCAGGAAAAATCCACTCTGATTTTGAGCGCGGCTTTATCAAGGCGGAAGTGGTGAATTACCAGGATCTTCTGGACTGCGGTTCTTATGCGGGCGCAAGAGAAAAAGGTCTTGTTCGTATGGAAGGCAAGGAGTATGTGGTTCGTGACGGCGATGTCATCCTTTTCCGTTTTAATGTATAAAACAGGGAAGAAACGATTATGATAGTAAGGTAACCGTTTACAAAAGAATAAAGAGGGAATACCATGGAGAGTATTAGTTTACTGAGAGCAGAGATTGAAGAAAAGAGAAATGAACTGAATCAGGCGATTGCGGAGGGGCAGTCATCGGAAAATGTTTATAAACACAGTGTGGCTCTGGACACTCTGATTGAACGTTATCTAGATGTGGTAGAGCAGGAATAATGGAATACAAAATGCAACAGGAGCAGAAAAACAATTGTTTTTCTGCTCTCTTTTTTTCTAAAAATCCTTGCAATTGGAGTGAAAAAAGGGTACTATAGTTGTACAAGTGGTGAGAAGTGGTATGTTGTGGTTCGAAGTGGGGTAAAAAGTGGCGCCCCGTGGAAGAATTGCAAAAAGTGGTTTGGGGAAACCACGGAAGTTACTAAAGGGGATTAACGCGTATGTTCATGGGAGAACACAGTCATACAATTGATGCAAAAGGCCGACTGATCATACCGGCCAAATTCCGTGAAGAACTGGGTGAGAAATTTGTGATCACGCAGGGCATGGATCATTGTCTGACCATCTACCCAATGGCAGAATGGGAAAAATTCCTGGAACAGTTAAGCCAGCTTCCACTTGCGAATAAAGAGACCAGAATCTTTAGACGTTTTTTCACTGCCAAGGCAGATACATGCGAACTGGATAAGCAGGGGAGAATTCTCGTACCGGCAGGTCTGAGAGAATATGCGGGTCTGGAGAAGGATGTAGTCTTAACTGGCAACATCAGTAACATTGAAGTTTGGAGCAAAGACAGATGGGATGACATCGGCGCTTACGATGATATGGACTCTATCGCAGAAAAAATGCAGGAGATGGGTATCACGATTTAACAAAAACGAACTTTTTTGCTTTTGTTGCGTCAATGATTCTTATGGAGAACAGAATGGAATTTGTACACAAGTCAGTTTTACTTGAAGAAACGATCGGAAATCTAGAGATTAAACCGGATGGCATCTATGTGGATGGCACTCTGGGCGGCGGCGGACATGCTTATGAAGTATGCAAAAGATTATCAGCCACGGGGAAGTTTATCGGTATCGACCAGGATGACGCGGCCATACAGGCAGCTGGGGAGCGCCTGGCAGTGTTCGGAGATAAGGTTACGATTGTGAGAAGCAATTACTGTAACATGGTCGAGATTCTGAAGGAAAAAGGGATTACAGGAGTTGACGGTATCGTATTGGATCTGGGAGTATCCTCCTACCAGTTAGACACGGCGGAGCGGGGATTTACTTACCGGGATGAAGATGCGCCCCTCGATATGAGGATGGATCGCAGACAGAGCCTGACGGCAGGCGATATCGTGAACGGATACAGTGAAAAAGATCTTTACCGGATCATTCGGGATTACGGTGAAGAAAAATTTGCAAAAAACATTGCAAAACACATTGTTCTGGCAAGGGAAGAGGCTCCAATTACCACGACTGGGGAGTTGACAGAGGTGATCAAGCGTGCGATTCCCATGAAGGCCAGGGCCACGGGCGGACATCCGGCAAAACGTACTTTTCAGGCCATTCGTATTGAACTGAATCATGAGCTGGAGGTACTGAGAGATTCATTGGACGGAATGATCGAATTTTTAAATGACGGCGGAAGAATCTGCATCATCACATTCCATTCACTGGAGGATCGCATTGTAAAGACAATTTTCAAAAAAAATGAAGATCCATGCACATGTCCGAAAAATTTCCCGGTCTGTGTCTGCGGTAATGTATCTAAGGGGAAGGTCATTACCAGAAAACCGATTTTGCCGGGAGAACAGGAATTAGAGGAAAATAAACGTTCCAAGAGCGCAAAACTGCGGGTCTTTGAACGTAAAATCAGCAATTAATCAGCAACTGAATGTAGGAGAAATATGATGGGAACATCCAGAAGGGTAAATTCAAGATCGGATTATTATAGAACACATACTTATATTGACGGCAATACAGTCCGAAAAACAACCGTAGCTGTACCGCAGCATGAGGCTGATGTACAGGAAAGACTGAAGCAGCGCCGTACCAGCCGTGAAATCAGCAGAAACAGAAAAAAAGCACTCCAGATGAGCAAGAGCTATGTATTGTTCCTTGCCCTTGTTTCTGTTGCCGCTCTTTTTATGTGTGTCCGTTTTATTCAGTTGCGTTCAACCGTAACTTCGCAGCTCAAAGAACTGGCCAGTATGGAGTCTGAACTGAATCAGTTGACAGCAGAGAATGATGCGTTGTATAATCAGACCGTTAACGATGTGGATCTGGAGCACATCAAAGATGTAGCTATGAATCAGTTGGGCATGAATTATGCCACAGAAGACCAGATCATCTGGTACAGCAATAACGCAACGAACAGTTATGTGCGTCAGTATCAGGATGTGACGGTTGAATAACAGGTGGGTTTTGTGAGCCGAAAGAATAATAGAAAAATAAACAGTA
>JAXJSH010000149.1:0-8489 GCA_036310185.1 Lachnospiraceae bacterium
AAGGGATTTCCGCCGTCGGTTCGTGAAATCTGTGAGGCGGTTCATTTGAAATCCACTTCTTCGGTTCACTCTCACCTTGAAACACTGGAAAAGAACGGATACATTCGCCGTGACCCGACAAAGCCGCGTACGATTGAGATACTTGATGATAATTTTAATCTTACACGCCGTGAAGTTGTAAACGTGCCTCTTTTGGGCTCTGTGGCTGCCGGACAGCCCCTTTTAGCTGTGGAAAACGTTGAGACCTACTTTCCAATTCCTGCTGAGTATATGCCGAACACACAGACTTTTATGCTGAAAGTAAAAGGGGAAAGCATGATAAATGCAGGAATCCTGGATGGGGATCAGGTGATCGTAGAACAAAAAGATACCGCACATAACGGAGAAATGATCGTTGCACTTGTCGGAGATTCTGCTACGGTGAAGACTTATTATAAAGAAAATGGATATCATCGTCTGCAGCCGGAAAATGATTATATGGATCCGATTATTGTTCAGGATAATGAATTGCAGATTCTTGGTAAAGTGATTGGTGTACTTCGTTTTATGAATTAGTGGAAAAGAATTTAAATCATATTATTGCTGCGGCTTTTCTGATTTTGAAATCCTGATATTTTGCTTCAATGAAACAGGAGAATCGATTAACATAATTATTTTACGTCAACCGACTCTCCTGTTTTCTCTACCTTATGGTGTTACCAGAATATTTTTATGGTATATAGGTCATCATCATAATAATATGAATATCCATATTCATCCAAGCCTTCCCATTCCATTTTCTGATATGCCACATCTTCCAGCTTTCCGCCCTCATCCAATAAATTAAGAGCCTGATGAAAGGACTCCTTATTGGAAAATTTCATGGAGGTCTGTTCCTTTCCGGCATTGATTGTATCCCATCCGGCCTGAACAATGGCATTTTCATCGTAAATATTAAAATAGTAGTTATTCAGCAGATAGTAGTCGTATGCTTGATCTGTGCAGTCCGGATAGGTGTACTGCTCTTCCGGCGTATGGGTACGGCTAAGCTCTTCTGTTGTAATACACAGATAATCATAAATAACGGTTTCCGGATAGTCATCCTCTTCTCCCTCAAAATAGGGTTCGCCCCAGGTACAGTCCACATTTGTATACACACCGTCAATATCGACGATATTCCATGCGTGGGGTTCGCCCTCGGCATATCCCTCAACGTATATGCAGGGAATCTCCAGTTCATTCATCAGATACTGAAAGGTTTTTGCATAACCGGCACAAACGGATTCATTTTGAATCAGAACACTCTGTATGTTCTGGTCGTTATCATTTTCCAGATATTTGGTATTATTAATAATCCATTCATATGTCAGTTTGACTTTCGTATAAGTATCGGATTCTTCCGGGATATAGGTTAAAAATTCATTAACGGCGCTATCAATCTGCTGCTGATAACTGTCAATTTCCTCTTTTTCCATATTATAGCCCAGTTCCAGCTTATAAAAAGAGCCGTTATACATCTCCCAGACCGTCGATTCTCCGCTTAACCAGAAATATTCCGGATAATCCATTAAAACCGCATAAAAGATCGTATGAGGGATATCCGGATCGGTTGTTTCAACCGGGATCCTATACTGATGATTTTCGATACCGTATACGATCTGGCGGTAAATGAGCTGATTTTCTTCCGACAACTGTGTGTAGTAATAATTGTCAGCAACCTGTGCTTCTTCTGCCTCGTTGAAGGTAACCAGACTGGAAGCCGTGTTGGATTCGTCAGAATCTCCTTTTGATACCGCATCCCAAGTGCTGCTTTCATCGTCAGACTCCTGCGTACCGACTTTTCCCTCAAGCAGTTCATTTATAAAAGTATTGCCCTTGTCATAACTGCATCCTGCAGTCAGCAACAAAGGCAATATAAACATGGAAATAAATAATTTCTTATTTTTCATCATATTTTTTATTGTTCAATTCCATAAAATAAGATCGAAATAAATTCCGGATCAGATGATAGGGCCACATGATATCAGAATGCTATAATTCTTTGTAATCCACCAGAGATCCATCTCTCCAGATTCTTTCCAGATCATAGAATTTTCTGCTCTCTTCATCAAAAACATGAATAACCAGATCGCCGTAATCCATAAGAATCCAGGATGCGCCGCGGTATCCCTCGATGGATTTCGGTTCGTAGCCGGCTCTGCCCAGTGAATCCTCTACATTGTCGACCATAGCCTGAACCTGATTTACATTGTTACCGCTTGCAATGATAAAATAATCTGCAATGGTGGATACTTTTTCAATATCAATAACTTTAATATCGACTGCTTTTTTGTCTTCCAGCGCTTTGCATGCCAGTGCAGCCATTTCTTTTCCTTTATTCTGACTCAATTTTGTTCCTCCTGTTTCTGCTCGTGAAGCTGTTTATAGTAAATAAATGCATCTTCTGTCGTTCTGTCAATATCGTTGGGATTGGCATTCAGATATTTTAATGTATCGTGCAAAATCATATAAGTGCATTCATTAAGATCCTGATAAGCCATTTTGCGGATTGCGGAAAGATTTGGTGCTTTGTTTCGATGGGGTTCTATATAGTCTGCAATAAATACGATTTTCTCCAGCGGACGCATCCCTGGGCGGCCGGTGGTATGGTAAGTGATTGCAGACAGTATGTCTTCATCGCTTATATGATATTTTTCACTGGCCAGATACGCACCGAGTCTGGCGTGCAGTAAAAATGGATTTTCCCGTTCAAAATCGCTGACCGGAATATGATTTTTTTTGCACATGCTTAATTTCTTATCATTGGGCATACATTTTGCGCAATCGTGGAGCAAGCCTGCCACCTGGGCTTTTTCCATATCAATATCATATGCCATTGCCAGTGAAGCACATGTGTACATGACACCCTGCGTATGGATAAAACGGTTTTTATCCATATATTTCTTCACCTTTTTTTCCATTTTCTGCAAATCATAAGTTTCTTTTTCCATATCAGTCACAATCCTTGTACATTTGATGTTCTTCAATATAGTCTTTCACGCTGTCCGGCACATAATACCGGATGGTTCTCTTTTCTTCGATCCACTGGCGGATGTGATGGGAAGAAATATCCAGATTTGGCGTGTCCAGTTTTAAAAATGTTCCGTCAAACTTTTCTTCCAGATGTGCCATGGCAGCATCCAGACGTTCATTGCTGGTCTGGTTTCTGGTTGCAACGACCAGAGTGCAGGACTGACAGATACGTCCCGGTTCACGCCATGTTTCAAAGTCGAAAAGGGAATCCGCTCCAATGATAAAATAGTATTCTTCATCCGGATTTTCCTCTTTAAACCGCTCTAATGTGCGATAGGTATAGGAATATCCGTCTGCATTCATTTCAGCCAGGCACAGCTCAAAATGGGGGTTGGAAGAAATGGCCCGTTTTACCATCTCCACACGCTGCTCATCGGTGGCTCTGCCTGTCCGGTTTTTTTTATGAGGCGGATTGCCTGCCGGCATAAAACGAACCTTATCCAGCTTGAACTGTTCATATGCTTTTTCCGCCAGAATCAGATGCCCGATATGAATGGGATCAAATGTTCCGCCCATAATGCCAATCTTTTTTTTCATAGATCGATCACCTTATTTTGGAAGTGTGATTTTCTTTTTATCGTCTTTGCCCTCTTTGTAAAGAACGATTTTTTTGCCGATCACCTGTACGACCTGAGCACGCGTACGTTCGGCCAGCACTTCGGCCAGGGTTCTGGGATCGTCTGCACAGTTTTGGAGTACATTGATTTTAATCAGCTCTCTTGCGGCCAGGGCTTCTTCTACGGATGCGGTGAATTCCGGTGTCAGACTGGATTTTCCAATCTGAAGAATCGGATCCATAGTCATGGCAAGGCCTTTTAAATAAGCTCTCTGTTTACTTGTCATAATACGGTTCTCTCCTTCCTATTCAAAAGATAACTATCAGAATGTATTTACTGGCGAAACCAGACATTTTGACTGGTCCTTATTTATAGTAATCAAAAGCAAATCCATACATACGAACGGTATCCCCTTCCTGAATGCCAAGTTCCTCAAGCTGATCCAGAATACCGGTATCTTTCAGGAAACGCTGGAAGAACTGGAAGCCCTTTTCGGAGTCCAGATTGGTGTAACCAAGCATCTTTTCGATCTTCGGACCTTCGATAATGTAGGTATTTTCTTCTTCGTCGGATTTTGTGACTGTAAACGGAAGATTTTCCGTAACCAGCATATCTTCCGGGAAAAATTCCTGTTCAAATACGATTTTCTCCTGCGGAATCTCGTTCAGTACTTTCTTTACTGCATAGAGAAGCTCTTTTACCCCCTGACCGCTGACTGCGGAAATCGGGTATACCGGAATGCCCTGGGGTTCAAATTCTTTGCGGATCTTTTCAATCGGATCTTCGTCACCGGCGTAAATGGCATCAATTTTGTTGGCTGCAATGATCTGCGGACGTTTGGCGATTTCCGGATTATATGCTTCCAACTCCCTGTTGATCGCATAAATATCAGCAATGGGATCGCGGCCTTCTGTCGATGCTGCATCCACAATATGGATCATTACACGTGTACGCTCGATATGACGTAAAAACTGATGACCAAGGCCAACTCCTTCGGATGCGCCCTCGATCAGTCCCGGTATGTCTGCGATCACGAAACCGCCGCCTTCCATATCAACCACACCCAGATTCGGATTCAGGGTCGTGAAATGATAATTGGCGATCTTGGGGCGCGCATTGGTCACACGGGATAAGAAAGTGGATTTGCCCACGTTTGGGAAACCTACAAGTCCGACATCCGCGATTACCTTCAGTTCCAGACGGACTTCCAGTTCCTGGGCCGGTGCACCTGGCTGGGCGTATTTCGGAACCTGCATGGTTGCTGTGGCATAATGCATATTTCCCTTTCCGCCGCGTCCGCCTTTTAAAATGATCTGGCGTCGGTTTTCGCCGGACATATCAGCAATGACTTTACCGCTGGCGTTGTCAAAAATAACAGTGCCTTCCGGTACTTTTAAGGTGATGTCGTCTCCGTCAGCACCGTGACAGCGGCGTTTTCCGCCTTCCTCTCCGTCTTTTGCGGAAAATTTTCTTTTATGGCGATATTCGTAAAGAGTGTTCAATCCCTCGTCTACCTCGAAAATAACATCGCCGCCGCGTCCGCCGTCGCCGCCGTCCGGGCCGCCATTTGCCACAAACAGTTCCCGCCGGAAACTTACGTGTCCATCTCCGCCCTTACCGGATCGGATGAATATTTTTGCTCTATCTGCAAACATAGTGATTTTCCTCTCTTTCGTTCATTTTCTGTGGTTGGAAATATTTTCGAAAAACAATGTAGATATTATAACATACACTGATAGAAAAAGAAAAGGGCTGTCACAGAGAAATCTCCGTGCAGCCCATATACGTTCTTACTTATTCTGCTGATACCGGAACGATAGAAACCTGTTTCTTATCTCTTCCCAGTCTTGTGAAACGTACGATACCGTCTGTTAATGCATACAGAGTATCATCACCACCGCGGCCTACGTTAGTACCCGGATGGATTTTTGTACCACGCTGTCTGTAAAGAATGTTACCAGCTTTAACGAACTGTCCATCTGCTCTTTTTGCACCAAGTCTCTTTGACTCAGAATCTCTGCCGTTCTTTGTAGAACCAACACCTTTTTTATGAGCGAATAACTGAAGGTTCATCTTTAACATAGTCTTACACCTCCTCGAACTTTAACTGAATATATGTTTTACCATAACTTTCGCAAATTGTTCGCATACCTAAAATCATGGAATCCATGAGGAGGATTCCGTCCCGATTCAGTTCCTTTTCGAACTGACAGGAAAGATATCCATCCTCCTGCTCTGCTCTTACGGGAACATGAGCCAGACTCTCAAGGGAGTTCACCGTATTAATGGATAATACTGATACTGCAGAACAAATGATATCATATCCTTCCTCTGCATAACCGGCATGACCACTGATTATGAATCCTTTGTATTTATTTGTATGCTTTAAAACTGTTACCTTAATCATAAATCAGATTAAGCATTGATCTTTTCGATCTTAACTTTTGTGTAGCACTGTCTGTGACCGTTTTTCTTGTGGTAACCGCTTTTTCTTTTATATTTGTAAACGATAACTTTTTTTGCTTTTGCGTTATCAATTACAGAAGCTGTAACAGTTGCGCCAGCTACATCAGCACCAACTTTTAAACCGTCGTTGCTTACTGCAAGAACGTTTTCAAAAGTAACGGTTTCACCTGCTTCTACGCCAAGTTTTTCTACTTTAATGATATCGCCTTCGGCTACTTTGTACTGTTTACCACCTGTTGCAATAATTGCGTACATGAAAGGCACCTCCTATTATCATTACTCGCCAAATACGGTGTTTATCCGAAGATAAAGCTTATAACCTCTTTGTGCGGCATACTTGATTATACTAACATAAGGATCATATTTCGTCAACTGTTTTTCGGAAAAATTCCCGATTTTTTGGTATCTTTTCCAGAAAAATAGTATAAAACGGAACCTATAATTCCTCGCTGAGTGCTTTACGGCTTCTCTGCCTTGTTACTTCTACAATATTTAGTGCGGTCATATCAATAACTTTTGTTTTGACCGGATCTTTTCGGCAGTGTTTCTGGAATACGTTCAAAAGCTCCTGTTTATGATCTTCGCTTTCCATATTGATAAAATCTACCAGTATGATCCCGGCCAGATTACGCAGGCGCAGCTGTCTGGCAATTTCTTCTGCAGCTTCCAGATTTACCTTTCGGTAAGCTTCCTGGGCTTTCTTTTTGCTGACGTATCTGCCGCTGTTTACATCGATGCTGACAAATGCTTCGGTCTGCTGGATAACAAGAAAACCGCCGGATGGCAGCCATACCTGTTCCTTCAGTGCCTTATCCAGTGCCGTTTCTACGGAAAAGAGTTTGTTCAAAGCAAGAAGTTTATCATCATAAAATTCAAGTTTGTCAAAGTCGGCACTCTGGTATTCTTCCAGATATCGGTGCATTTTATCATAGCAATACCGGTCATCGGTTACGATGCGTGTAAGATCATCGGAGTATACGTCCCGGATTGCTTCAATGTAAAACGGAAGTGCTTCTTCCAGAAGCGTATAGGCGGTCCGGTGACTGCCGATCTCTTTTACACGCAAAAGACGTTTTTTGAGAAATTCATATTCATTCAAAATATCCGCTTTTTCGGCATAAGCTGCATTGGTTCGCACAATGATGCCAAATGAGCCGTCCAGAAGCGGTTCCAGCCATTTTTTCAGCACGTCCCGGGTTTCTCCCGCAATTTTATTTGAAATGCCAAGAATCCCGTTTTCCGTGGTCAGAACAAGGTATTTTCCGGTAAAATTCAGATTTGTGGTCACACTGGGATTCTTTCTTTTTACAGAATCTTTTGATACCTGAACGACCAGTGGCTGTCCCGGTTTTACCTGTATTTTCTGATCGTAATAACAGAGGGTATCCGGCGCAATGCGCACGAAAGCGGCATTTATATTTTTTACCAGATTGTCCACCTGTCCCACATAAATATTTCCAAGAATACTGTTTTTATCTGTGCGTTCGACACGCAGTTCCACCGCCTTTTTCTCTTCAAACAGACCGCTGACCAGATATTCTTTTTCATTGCGTGTGATTCGTGTGATTACCAGTTCTTTACTCAATGGTTTCTCCTAATGCCTCCAGGGATGCCAGGCCTGATTCTGTCTCTGCATATACTTCCAGTCGTGTAACCAGGATGGCCAGCGGATTCCATTCTTTTCGAAGGTATGCGAAAAAGGCTTCCATGACCAGATCCGGTTTCAGATTCATGGCGCTTCCGGTCGTTACCTGCATGAAAAGGCGGTCTCCATCTATATGATATTGATGAATAAGCGGTTTGATATCCAGTTCCTGCTCGCTCTTTTTTGTTTTCTTGACAATGGTAATCTGATTCTGGTTCATAAATTCCACGAATTTATCCTGCCAGCCGTCACATGGAATATATCCTTCACGAAAACTTACATGATAATCGGCAGCAGCTACCAGAGACATGGCCTTGCTGGCTTTTCCGTCCGGCACCTGAACCATACTCAGGATTTTCATGCCCTCTACCATGGCGTTGTTCAAACGGCCCATCATTTCTTCCGAGCTGTCCCAGCTTTTCATCTCCATGTCAAAATATTCACCATAGCTCTCCACTCCAACGCCGATCGGTGCTGCAAAGGACATGATCATATGGGGGCTGAAGCCCTCTGAAAATGCGATATCGATATCTGCACGGCGCAGCGCTTTCTGGAAATAACGCATGATATCCAGATGACCGATGAACTTCATGGCACCGGTTTTTGAAAATTTAACCCTTACTTTCAATGCAGACACCTCCTCCAAATACACCGGCTCCGCATCCGGAACATTTTGCCCGGCAGTTCGGTGTGACTGTTTCGTTCATTGCCCGTTCCCATTCGCGGATCAGGAATTTTTTCGATACGCCCGCATCAATGAAATCCCACGG